>NZ_JBFAUW010000005.1:0-499503 GCF_040679495.1 Nocardia sp. NPDC052254
CGCCGTTCGGGTGCCGCTGCGTACGCGACGAAGGAGCAAGCAGCGGTACCCGAACGGCGAGACCAAGGGGCCGCCGACCCCGGCCGAGCGAAGCGAGGCAAGACCGACACAGCGCCGCCGACCCCGGCCGAGCGAAGCGAGGCAAGACCAACACAGCGCCGCCGACCCCGCCGAAGCGAAGCGGAGGCCGATAACACAGCTCACACCCCGAATACGCGCTCGACAACCGTCTTCGCCCGGCGGGTGACCCGCATGTAGTGGTCCAGGAACTCACTGCCGTCGTCGGTCGGCCAGCCCGCGACCCGCGCGACGGCCGACAGCAGCGGTCCGGGGCCGGGCAACTGGTCGGCGGGTTTGCCGCGGACCAGGACGAGCGCGTTGCGGGCTTTGGTGGCGGTGAGCCAGGCGTCGCGCAGCAGTTCGACATCCTCGGCGTCGAGGAGTTTGTCGCGTTCGACGACCGCGAGGCATTCCAGCGTCGAGGTGTTGTGCAGATCGGCGATCTCGTGCGCGTGCTGCAATTGCAGCAGTTGCACGGTCCATTCGATATCGGCGAGACCGCCGCGGCCGAGTTTGGTGTGGGTGGCGGGGTTGGCGCCGCGCGGCAGCCGCTCGGAATCGACGCGTGCCTTGATGCGCCGGATCTCGCGCACCGATTCCTCGGACACACCGCCTTTCGGATAGCGGACCGGATCGATCGAGTGCAGGAATCGCACGCCCAGTTCCTGATCGCCGGCGACCTGATGCGCGCGCAGCAGTGCCTGGACCTCCCAGGGCTGTGCCCATTGCTGGTAGTAGGCGCGATACGCGGCGAGGGTGCGGACCAGGGCCCCGTTGCGGCCCTCGGGACGCAGTCCCGCATCGACCTGCAGCGGCGGATCGGTACTGGGCGCACCCAGCAGCCGCTGCACCTGTTCGGCGACACCGATAGCCCACTTCACCGCGACCGTCTCGTCGGCGCCGGGCCGGGGATCGCAGACGAACAGCACGTCGGCGTCGGAACCGTAGCCGAGTTCCATACCGCCCAGCCGGCCCATACCGATGACGGCGAAATCGGCCGGCGCGGCGGTCCGATGCTCGGTCTCCCAGGCCCGGATGACGGCCTGCAGTGCGGCTTCCAGCACCGCGACCCAGACCGAGGACAGCGCCCGGCACACCCTCGGCACCTCGAGCATGCCGAGCACATCGGCCGAGGCGATGCGCGCCAGTTCGTGGCGGCGCAGCGAGCGGGCGGTGGCGATCGCACGCCGGGGGTCCTCGTAGCGGGCGGCGCCGGCCAGGATGCTGGTGCGGACGTCTTCGGCCTTGGGGCTCAGCAGCAGCGGGCCGTCGGGACCGTCGGCGAACATCCGGATGGTCTCCGGCGCGTTGATCAGCAGATCGGGCAGATATGCCGACGAGCCGAGCACGATCATCAGCCGCTGGGCGATGGCGCCCTCGTCGCGCAGTTCGCGCAGGAACCAGATCTGATCGTCGAGCCCCTCCGACACCCGCCGGTAGGCCAGCAGCCCGGCATCGGGATTCGGTGTGTCACCGAGCCATTCGAGCAGGGTGGGCAGCAGCAGCGCCTGGATACGGCCCTTGCGGCCGACCTCCCCGGTGAGCGCCTTGAGGTGGCCCAGCGCATTCTCCGGCGCCGCGTAGCCCAGGGCGGCGAGCTGACGCACCGCGGCTTCGGGGCTCAGCCGCAGCGCGGCCGCGTCCAGGCGCGCCACCGATTCCAGCAGCGGGCGGTAGAACAGCTTGGCGTGCAGGCGCCGCACCCGCAGCGCGTTGCGCTTGATCTCGCTGCGCAGCACCCCGACCGCGTCCTGGCGGCCATCGGGCCGCATATGGGCGGCGCGAGCCAGCCAGCGCATCCCCTCCTCGTCGTCGGGGGCGGGCAGCGTATGGGTGCGCTTGAGCCGCTGCAACTGCAACCGGTGTTCGAGCAGCCGCAGGAATTCGTAGGAGGCGGTGAGGTTGGCGGCATCGTCGCGGCCGACGTAGCCACGGGCCGCGAGCGCGGTCAGCGCCTCGACGGTGCCCTGGGTGTGCAGGCTCTCGTCGGCCTTGCCGTGTACCAATTGCAGGAGCTGGACGGCGAATTCGACATCGCGCAGACTGCCGTGGCCGAGTTTGAGTTCGCGCTCGCGCAGATCCTCGGGAACCAGATCCTCGACCCGGCGCCGCATCGCCTGCACATCGGTGACGAAGTCCGGGCGCTCGGAGGCGCTCCACACCATGGGCATGAGCTCGGCGCTGTACTGCGCGCCCAGCTCCAGGTCACCGGTGCACGGCCGGTTCTTCAGCAGCGCCTGGAACTCCCAGGTCCGGGCCCACCGCTTGTAGTAGGTGACGTGTGATTCCAGGGTGCGCACCAGCGCGCCGGCCTTGCCCTCGGGGCGCAGCGCGGCGTCGACGTCGAAGAACGCGTTACCGGCCACCCCCATCATCTCCGCGGCCAGCCGGGTGGCGGTGGTGTCGGCGGGTTCGGCGACGAAAACCACATCCACATCGGACACGTAATTCAGTTCGCGCGCACCGCATTTGCCCATGGCGACCACCGCCAGCCGGACCGGAACCGGCTCGTCGGGGCAGACCCGGGCCACCGCGACCGACAAGGCGGCGGTGAGGGCGGCGTCGGCGAGATCGGTGAGGTGGCGACCGACCTGCTGATACGGCAGAACGGGCTCGTTCTCGACGGTCGCGGCCAGATCGTGCCCCGCCAGCACCATCAACTGATCGCGATACCGCTTGCGCAGCAACGCGATCACCTCGGGACCGGAGTGCGCCGCGCGGTGGAGCATCGCGCCACCGTCGGGCTCGGGGACCGCGCCCACGGCGTCCAGCAGATCGGCCAGGATCTCGGCCGTGGTCGGCAACTCCCGCCGCAGCAACGGCCAGGCGCCCGGATCGGCGACCAGATGATCGGCGAACGCGCTCGACGAGCCGATCAGCGCGAACAGTCGCCCCCGCAGTGAGGTCTCGGTGCGCAGGGCGGAATCGAGTGCGGCCCAATCGGATCCGAGAGCTTCGCGCAGGCGGACCAGCGTGAGCAGGGCCAGATCGGCATCGGGTGAGCGAGACAGTGCCCACAGCAGTGCAACGCTGTCGACATTGTCCCAGGCGAGCTCTCGTAACGACGCGGCTGCCGTCGGCTCCAGCAATCCCAGCCGACCGGCACCGGGCACTGCGGGACGTGCAGTCGGTGGCCGGACCATATAGTCAAATTACCCCTGCGAGGGCCGGGTCCGCGCACAACCCCGGTTGGGCGCAGCGGTGGCCCGGCAATGGGACAGGTCTCATAGGTATATAGCAAGGCGTGGCCCGATACGCGGGTTTTCGCCCGTTCCGATGCCAGGCCGTGTGAATCGGCGCGCGGGACCGGCCACGGTATCCGAAGCCGGTCTCGCGCAGGCGATCACAGCGTGAGGTACTCCTGCAGCTCCCACTGGGTGACCTGGCTGCGATAGGTCGCCCACTCGTGACGCTTGTTGCGCAGGAAGAAGTCGAAGACATGCTCGCCGAGGGTTTCGGCGACCAGTTCCGACCGTTCCATCGCCTTGAGCGCCTCGTCCAGGGTCGAGGGCAACTCCCGGAAGCCCATCGCACGCCGTTCCGCGGAGGTCAGCGACCACACGTCGTCCTCGGCCTCGGGGGGCAGCGTGTAGCCCTTCTCGACCCCGCGCAGACCCGCCGCGAGCAGGACCGCGAAGGACAGATAGGGGTTGCACGCCGAATCGGGGCTGCGGATCTCGACCCGGCGCGAGGACTGCTTGTTGGGGGTGTACATCGGAACCCGAACCAGCGCAGAACGATTCGACCGGCCCCAGGACGCCGCGGTCGGCGCCTCGCCGCCGTGGATCAGCCGCTTGTAGGAGTTCACCCACTGGTTGGTGACCGCGCTGATCTCGTTGGCGTGCTCGAGGATGCCGGCGATGAACGCCCGCGCCGTCTCCGACAGATTGTTGGGATCGTCGGCGTCGGCGAAGGCGTTGTGCTCCCCCTCGAACAGGCTCATGTGCGTGTGCATGGCCGATCCGGGGTGGTCGGCGAAGGGTTTGGGCATGAACGAAGCCCGCACACCCTCGTCGATGGCCACCTCCTTGATGAGGTAGCGGAAGGTCATCACGTTGTCGGCCATCGACAGCGCGTCGGCGTAGCGCAGATCGATCTCCTGCTGACCGGGCGCGCCCTCGTGGTGGCTGAACTCCACCGAGATACCCATCGACTCCAGGGCGTCTATCGCGTGCCGGCGGAAGTTCGGCGCCTCGTCGTGCACGGCCTGATCGAAGAAGCCACCGTTGTCGGCGGCCACCGGGCGGCCGTCCTTCAGCGCCGAACGGATCAGGAAGAACTCGATCTCCGGATGCACATAGCAGCTGAAGCCCAGGTCACCCGCCTTGTTCAGCTGCCGGCGCAGCACGTGCCGGGGGTCCGCCCAGGAAGGCGAACCGTCCGGCATCGCGATATCGCAGAACATGCGCGCGGAATGCTGATGGCCCTTGCTGGTGGACCACGGCAGTACCTGGAAGGTCGACGGATCCGGCTTGGCGACCATATCGGCCTCCGAGACCCGGGCGAAGCCCTCGATGGCCGATCCGTCGAATCCGATGCCCTCTTCGAAGGCGCCCTCGAGTTCCGCGGGAGCGATCGCGACCGACTTCAGATATCCCAGGACGTCGGTGAACCAGAGCCGCACGAAGCGGATATCCCGCTCCTCGAGCGTCCGCAGCACGAATTCCTTCTGGCGATCCATACGCGCGAGCGTAGGCACCCGCGGTTAAATCCGTGTTACATCGTGCAACAACCGCCGGTCCGTCTGTGTGGCGTCAGCCGCAGGTGAGCCCCTCCGGTGGTGCGGTCAGGTCGGTGAGATACGCGAAAACGGCATTGTCGACACACGGCACACCGCCGGAGAGGAACGCGGTATGCCGGGTTCCCTTGTTCGTGATCAGCGACGCACCCAGCTGATGCGCCAGGTCCACACCCGCCTGATACGGCGTGGCCGGATCCGCGGTGGTGGAAACGACGACGGTCTTGGGCAGGCCCGGCGCCGAGACGTTGTGCGGCGAGCCACTGTTGGGCACGGGCCAGAACGCGCACATCTCGAGCGGCGCCTGACCGGTGCCGTGCCCGTCGTCCAGGAATGGAGCAACCTTGCGGAATTCGGCGTCCTGCTCATCGGTTTCGGCGCGATCGGTGATCGCGGGATCGTCGGCGCAATGGATGGCCAGGAAGGCGTCCTGCGAATTGTCGTAGCTGCCGTCCTTGGACCGGCCGTCGTACAGATCCGCCAGCTGCAGCAGGATGTCGCCCTTGCCCTGGGCCAGCTGCGCCAGCCCGGCGCTGAGCACATTCCAGCTGTCCTCGGCGTAGAGGGTGTTCTGCACACCGGTGATCGCGTCGCCGTAGGTGAGGCCGCGTCCGTCGCGGGTCTCGGCCGGGTGGTCCCACAGCGGCAGCACCAGATCGTGGAACCGGGCCACGGCCTGGCTCGCGTCCTGGCCGAGCGGGCAATCGGGTTTGCTCGCGCAGTCCGCGGCGTAGTTGTCGAACGCCTTCTCGAAGCCCGCGGCCTGCTGCACCGATTCCTTCTCCGGATCGGCATCGGGATTCACCGCGCCGTCGAGCACCATGGCACGGACCCTGTCCGGGAACTTCTCGGCGTAGGTGTATCCGAGCCGGGTGCCGTAGGAGTAGCCCACGTAGTTCAGTTTGTCGTCACCGAGCACCGCGCGGATGACGTCCATGTCCTGCACGACCTCACGGGTGCCGACGTGGGCGAGGAATTCGTTACCGGTCTTCTCGGTGCAGTTCGCGGCGAAGTCCTTGTTCTCCTGTTCGGAGGCCGCGATCCCGGCGGGGGTGTAGTCCTTGGGCGGTTCCGAGCGCTGGTGATCCCACTGCTGCGCGCTCAGGCATTGGATCAGCGGTGTGGACGCGCCCACGCCGCGCGGATCGAATCCGACGCGGTCGAAGCGCTCGGCCAGCGGGGTGCCTTGACCGTGACCGGCCATCCAGAGTCCGGCCTGCCCCGGCCCGCCGGGGTTCAGCAGCACCGAACCGATGCGCTGGCCGCTCGCCTTGATCCGCGACACCGCGATCTGAGCGGTCGCCCCTTCGGGCTTGTCGTAGTCGATCGGGACCAGGACGTGGGTGCATTCGGTGCCGTCGGGGAACTTCGTCGACGGATCACCGTAGCCGTCGCAGCTACCCCACTCCGGGACCTGGGTGTAGTACTTCTGCAGTGCGGCCGGACTCGGGGAGGACGACTGCTCGGGGTGATTCTTCGACGTCGACGAGCAGGCGGCGGCCACACACATCAGGGCCACCGCGGCTGCGACGCGACCGGATCGCGACAAGGACATGCGCGATATCCTTCCATCCCCGGCTGGTGCCCCATGGCGGTGTCCACGGCGGCCGCCGTCGTCACCCGCGCTGCCTCCTGTGGCCGCGTCGCTCCCCGCATGTGACAAATCCCATCCCGCTCGCGGCTTAAAAGCGCCGGTACCGCGGTGGCAGACTGGACGGGTCACAGCAACCCGGGGACCCGTTCGGGCCTCGAGGACAGACGAAAGGGACGATGATGTCCGCTTCCCAGGACAATTCTGTTTCCGGCACCAGCACGCCCGCGGAGACCACCGCCTACGGTGCCGCACCGGCGACTTCCCGGCGGAAGACGCGAGTGCAGCATCTGCAGCAGTGGAAGGCCGCCGGTGAGAAGTGGTCGATGCTCACCGCATACGACTACTCCACCGCGAAGCTGTTCGAGGAGGCCGGTATTCCGGTCCTGCTGATCGGCGATTCGGCGGCCAATGTCGTCTACGGCTACGACACCACGGTGCCGATCACCGTGGACGAGCTGATTCCGCTGGTACGCGGTGTGGTGCGGGGCGCGCCGCACGCCCTGGTGGTCGCCGATCTGCCGTTCGGCAGCTATGAGGGTTCACCGGAACAGGCACTGGCCACTGCCACCCGCTTCATGAAGGAGGGCGGTGCGCATGCGGTGAAACTCGAAGGCGGAGAACGCGTTTCCGAGCACATCGCCCGGCTCGCCGCCTCCGGTATCCCGGTGGTCGCGCACATCGGCTTCACCCCGCAGAGCGTCAACACCCTCGGCGGTTTCCGGGTGCAGGGTCGCGGCGACGGCGCCGAACAGCTGATCGCCGACGCCATCGCCGTCCAGGAGGCCGGGGCGATCGCGGTCGTCATGGAGATGGTGCCTGCCGAGATCGCGGGCCGGGTCACCAACAAGCTCACCATTCCGACCGTCGGCATCGGCGCCGGCAACGAATGCGACGCGCAGGTCCTGGTCTGGCAGGACATGGCCGGCTACACCAGCGGCAAGACCGCGAAGTTCGTCAAGCGGTTCGGCCGCGTCGGCGACGAACTGCGTAGTGCCGCAGCGGCTTACGCCGAGGAAGTGGCGCGGGGAACCTTCCCGGGGCCGGAACACAGCTTCTGAGGACCGCCGGTGCCGGGCGGCCGCTACGGCGGCCCGGCACCGTGGGGCCATCGGCCGTGGCGGAATTCGATGTCCGATCCCGGCGTGTCGGCTAGATTCACCTCGTGTCCACCGCTGCGAACCTGCCGCCGCTCACCGTGGCCGACCAGCCGCTGACACCACTGATCGACTGGGCCACCGCGGAACTGACGGCCCGCGGGCTGCGAGTCACCGGCGCCGCGGAGATGCGGAGGCGGGACTGGACACTGCTCGCCCGGATCCGCACCGGCGACGGCGCGTTCTGGGCCAAGGCGAGTGCCCGCGCCTTCGCCCACGAGGGCCCGCTGCTGCAGGCCCTGCACCGGCTGCGGCCGGGCTCGGTACCGAAACCCGTTGCGGTGCAGCGCGACAACGGCTGGATGCTGGCTCGCGACGGCGGCGAGACGATGCGCAGCGGCCCGCTGGACCGGTCGATCGCCGGTGACGACGAGCAACCACCACCACGCCCACCGGAGTGGGACGCGGTGCTGCGCGACTACGCCGGTCTGCAGCACGCCCTCGGGGGGCAGGCGGATGTGTTGCGCGACACCGGAACTCCGTATGTACCGCCGTCGCGTCTCGTTGAGATCTACCGCCGTTTCGCCGATCACGATCCCGGGCTGGTTCCCGCCATCGCCGCGGCGGCCGACGAGCTCGAACAGTTCGGCCGGCTGGGGCCCGAACACAACGATCTGTATCCGGGCCACGTGTTCCGTGCCACCGGGGCGATATTCGACTGGGGCGACGCCCTGATCACCCACCCGTTCCTGTCGCTCCGCACGCACACCGACCCGCGCCGGCAGGCGTACTTCGACGCGTGGCGCGAATGCGCCGGGGTCGGTGCTCGCGAGATCGAGCTGTCGGCCCGTCTCGCCCCGCTGACCACTCTGCACTCGTGGCTGACCGTGGACATCTCCCCCGGTTCGGCCGGCGAACGGTTCGCCCCGTTCGTCGCCGACATGCTCGCACGACTGCGAGGCGGCTTCGCCTGACAGGGGCAGCCGGACGGGCGGAGTGGCAGACTCGTAGGACTACAACACGAACAACGCACAGCCGCCGGATCGAACAAAGGGAACAGATGTCGCAGAGCCGTTGGATGACTCGCGGAGCACTCGCCGTCACGGCAGGACTGGCTGTCGCGCTGGTCGCCGGATGTGGTGGCGCAGACTCGGGTTCGGTCCAGCCCGCCGGGTCGGGCACCGCAGCGACCTCGAAGGTGGCACATCCGAGCGGATCGGCCGGAGTCAGCGGCAAGCCCACCCCGACGGGCCCGGTCGAGGTTCCCGATCCCGTCGCACAGAAGCTCTGCGACACCCTGTCCCCGCAGTTGTCGGACTGGCGGGTGCAGGGTCCCACGCTGGGCCGGGTCGCGCTCAACATCAGTGTGCACCAGTGGGCCGCGGAGAACGGTGGTATCAACCTCGCGGTTCTCGGTGACAAGGGTGTGATCGACCGCATCACCACCAAGACCTGCTCCGATGTCCGCACCCAGGCGTTGCAGGCCCTGGAGCTGCAGGACCTCGCCTCCGGAATCGCATTCTGATGGGTATGCGCACCCTCTATCCGCCCCTCGACCCCCGGCTCCACGGCATGCTCGACGTCGGCGACGGACAGCAGATCTACTGGGAGGAGTCGGGCAACCCCGACGGCAAACCCGTGGTCTTCCTGCACGGAGGTCCCGGCGGTGGCACCGATCCCACACATCGGCAGTTCTTCGATCCGCGGGCCTACCGGATCGTGCTGTTCGATCAGCGTGGCTGTGGCCGTTCGACACCGCATGTGGCCGAGGGTGCGAGCCTGGAGGTGAACACCACCTGGCATCTGGTCGCCGATATCGAGCGGCTGCGCACCCATCTGGGTGTCGACCGGTGGCAGGTGTTCGGCGGTTCCTGGGGGTCGACCCTGGCACTGGCGTACGCTCAGACCCACCCCGAGCGGGTCACCGAACTGGTGTTGCGCGGCGTATTCCTGTTACGGCGCAAGGAAATCGACTGGTACTACAACGGCAGCGCCGGATTCGTCTATCCCGACGAGTGGGAAAAGTACCTGGCGCCGGTCCCGGCGGACGAGCGCGACGGCGATCTGGTCACCGCCTATCACCGGCTGCTGCACTCCCCTGATCCGGAGATCGCGACCGCCGCCGCGGTGGCCTGGTCGAGCTGGGAGGGTGCGACGAGTTCCCTCGTGCCGCAACCGGATCGGATCGCACAATCCGCCGAACCTCGCTTCGCGCTGGCCTTCGCACGTATCGAGAACCACTACTTCGTGCACGGTGGTTTCCTGGAAGAGGCGCAGCTGCTGCGCGATATCGAGCGCATCGCCCATATTCCCGGCGTGATCGTGCAGGGCCGCCACGACATCGTCTGCCCCGCGGTCAGCGCGTGGGATCTGCACCGGGCATGGCCGAATTCGCGACTGCACCTGGTCTCCGACGCCGGGCACGCTGCTGCCGAACCCGGTACCACCCATCACTTGATCGAGGCCACCGACGAGTTCCGGGAGCACCGATGAGTACCGCGGCCGGTCCCGCCGTCGTCGCCGTACTGGACGATGACGTCGACCGGCTGCTGGCCACGGAGCCGCGGGTACGCGCCGACGAGTACGACTCGGTCCATCAGATGCGAGTCGCCACCCGGCGACTCCGCTCGGTGCTGCGGTCGTATCGCGGGGTGTTCCATCGCGCCGACATCGATGCCCTGCGCGGCGAATTACGTTGGCTGGCAACACTACTCGGTACCGCACGCGACGCCGAGGTGCGCGCGGAGCGGTTCGCCGCGCTACTGGAGGCCTATCCCGAGGTCGAGAACCATCTGGGTCATCGGCTGGTGAACGCCGAACGCGCCGCCTACTCCGAGGCCCACGGCGTGGTCGTCGAGGTACTCGACGGTGACCGCTACGCCCGGCTGCGGACCGGACTGCAGCGGTTGCGTACCGATCCACCCCTGCGCCACAAGGTCGCGGCACGCGACGCGCACAAGGTCTTCTTCGCCGCCGTGCGTGCCGACCGCGAGCGGCTCGCCGCCCTGGTCCGCGCCGAGCCGGAGGCCGACGACGCCGATCGGGTGGAGTGCTTGCACGAGATCCGCAAGGCCGCCAAGCGTTTACGCTACTGCGCCGAGGCGGCTCGCGACGTACTCGACGGGCCCGCCGCCGAAATCGCCCGGAACGCCAAGAAGGTGCAGACCGTCCTGGGCGACCATCGCGATGCGATCGAGGCCATCGCCGCCATCGCGACCTACGCCGCACACGCCCGCAGCACCGATGCCCTCGCCTACGAGCGCCTCATCGGCGCCGAGGCCGACACCGCACGCAAGGCCTTGGACCGCTACCCCGCGAACGTCGCGTTCCTGCAGGACGAATACCGGCCTTGAACGATGGCGGCCCGATGTTCATCGCACCGCCATCCGCTCCGGAACCGGTCACTCGGCAGCGAGAGACTTTCCCGGGTTCTGTTGTTCCCCAGTCGATTCAGGCCCAGCCGGCGAGTCGGCCGGATAGCCGAAACCCACCACACGCCGGTCCGGATCGGCGATATCGAGACGCACCCGCACGAGCTGCCCCTCGGGTGGGGACCCGGTGCACTTCGCCATGACGGGCGGATCGGCGATGAAGATCTCGGCGGCCCGGTTGCCGTTGCCTTCGCGGATGACCACCGCATCGAAGATGTCGCCCAGACGCGGTGCGAGAACCGTGGATTCGGTGAGGTCGAGACAGGCCCGCTCGAGCTTGCCACCCACCGCGTCGCTGCGGCGCATGGATTCCGCGGCCGGCCCGAGGCCGTCGCGCACCCACCGCGGCACCGGCGTTCCGGCGCAGCGGGCCAGGCAGATCTCGAGGGTGTAGCGATCGGCCAGCCGCCGCAGTGGCGCGGTCACGTGAGCGTAGGGCGCGCCGATTCCGCTGTGCTGCAGAATATCCGGATCCTCGCCGTCCAGCACCGTGTAGGTCGCTCCGCGCAGCAGCGCGGTCGCCTCCGACATCAGCGCGAGCGCCGCGGGTGTGGCGGGATCCAGACCCGACAACATCTGCCCCGCGGCCATCCCGGCGGGCCAGTGCACGCCGAGCGCGACCGCGGTGCGATGCATCGCCGCGATCGCCGAGGCGGGTGGCGCCGGCATGGTGCGGAGCAGTCCGATGCGGGCGTCGGATCCATTGTCCGCGAGCATGATCCGCGCGGCGCACAGACCGGTGAGCAGTGAGATCTGCTCGTTCCAGTCGTCGGCCTCGGTCCGCGGCTCGACCACCAATTGCCAATGGCCGGTACGGTCGCCGTCGCCGTCGGGGATCACCGACTGGGCCGGTAGCCGCAGCTCGATCGCACCGCGGGCCAGACCGGCCTCGATGCGCAACCGGCCGAACTCCGGCAGTGCGGCGATCGAGGGGTGCAGGCGGCCGGCGTCGGCGTCGGCCTGCACACCGGAGTAGTCCAGGCGGGCGCGGGAGCGGACCAGCGCTCTGTGCACCGAAAAGCGTTGCGGCTCGGCGCTGTCATCGCATTCGATGGTCCACAGCGCGGCGGGTCGGACACGGCCGGGCAGCAGACTGGCCGATCCTTCGGACAGGACCGGCGGATGCAGCGGCACGGTGCCGTCGGGAAGATAGAAACTCTGACCCCGCACGAGGGATTCCCGCGCCAGCGCCCCGTCGGGGGCGACCACCGCGCCGACATCGGCGATGGCGTAGTGCAGCAGGAATCCGGTCGGGGTGCGTTCGAGAGACAGCGCCTGGTCCAGATCCATGGCGCCGGGTGGGTCGATCGTCACGAACTCGATATCGGTGCGATCGGCCCGGACGCCCGCGAACGCATCTGTTGCGTCGCGGGCCTCCGAGACCGCCTCCGGCGGATAATCCGGGGCGAGTCCGAATTCGGATCGTACGACACCGAAATCCACCGGCGCCGAGACGATCCTGGAATGCGGTTCCACGCTGAGCGCTGAACCTACTTGAGCGCCAGCATGGTGCCGTTCAACTGATCGACCGGCCCGTACACGGTGAACACGACCCGGCCGTCGGGGTACTGCGACGACAGGGTCGCCGCGGAATCCAGAGCCTGACCGAACGAGGCGGCCGACGGATGCGGCAGCACCCCGATGGTCTGGCCGAAGTGGGTCTGGTGGACCCACTGGGTGTCACCCGGGCTCAGGTCGACCTGCACACCGCCCGGCAGCGGGGTGACTCCGACCGCCGACGCCGAACCGGCGCCCAGCATCGCCAAACCCGACGCTGCCGCGGCAATGATCGCACCGGCCGCCAACTTGCGAACTACTCGCATATATCCAGAACCTGCTTTCCGACACTCGTAGCACCCGTAGTCACTGTCAGCCCCGACAGTGACACTCCAACGGCCAACACTGTATGACGCCGGTCACGGTTCCGGCCACTCCGGGCCGGACCGTCGCGACGGACACGCCGATACCGTCCGATTCCTGCGGATTTGCCGGCCATGCGCCGCCGCCGCAGACGTTGCGACAACCGGCGCGCAACCAGCCCGAATGCTCGGTGCCTGCACTTTCACGGCACAGAGCGCGATTTCCGGACAAGCCCGCAACCGGCAGCGACGCCCGTGACCCACCTGTGATGGCGCGCTCCGATAACGGTACCCGTCGCGGCGTGTTGCCAAACCGAGACAATTGCTCTGTCATAGCGTTCGGCAATCACCCCCAGATTCAGGCAACCGTCCAGTTCAGCTCCACGCACCTCGAATCCGTCGGCCGAGTCTGTTTTCCGCTGGCATCTGCGATGTCCCGAACGCACTGTTAATGTGGCCGGGTGGTGCGCCCGGCGCTACCGCGCGGCGTCGCCACCGAACCCGTCGGTCCACCGGTCACACCCGCGGAAGACGGGATCCGCGCGGTAACGATAGTTCGTTATCCGGCGAGATTCGTCGAGTACCTCGTTCATCGATCACTAAGGAGTTCCACACCCCATGTCGTCCATCGTCTTCGACTACCTGTTGCCTCTCATCGGTCCCGAGCAGGCAACCCACTGGGCCCAGATCCTGGTCATCAGCCCGGCAGGCTGAGCCCGAGAAGATCGCGGCCGCCGTGCGGCGGCCGCGATCCACCGGTTGTCCACGACGACCCGTCCCTGCCGGATACCGAAGGAACGACACACCATTCTCACCGCCGAAGATCGTTTCGCCATCACCGATCTGATCAATCTGCACGGCCACCTCACCGACAACGGCGATCTGGACGGCTGGCCCGCTCTGTTCACCGACGAAATCGTCTACGACGTAACAGCATTGGGCGGCGATGTGCTGGTCGGCCTGGACGCCCTCCGCGCCGCCTCTCTCGCGCTGGGCGAGAACAATCCGGTCGCCCACCACGTCACCAATATCGTGCTCAACGAGGTCGCCGACGGCACGGTCCGCGCCCTGTCCAAGGGCTTCGGCGTGCTGACCGACGGCTCGACCGGCAGTGTCACCTACGAGGACACCATCACGCGCACCGCGAACGGCTGGAAGATCACCCACCGCATCGTCCGCCCCCGCCGCGTCCCACTGCAGCCCTGACGGTCACCGGGGTCCGAATTCCCCCGCTCCGGCCGCGCATCGACACGACACGGCGGTGCCGGCGGATCAGCCTGTCTCCAAGGATGTTTCGCCCGATGCGACGAATTCGGACACCTGCGCGTCGCGAACCATCGCGCCTTGCTCGTCCCCGACGCCCGCACCACGAAACGCGTCCAGGGCACCACGGCGAGCTGCTCACGGAGCAGCAGCCGTGACAACCGCCACCGGGCGCCGGCTGCCGGTACCGAATCCGGTGGGCCACAAGCTCGATCGCGACACACCGGAACCTCCCGCGGCCAGACGATCACGCGACGATCCACCTGTCCCGGATGGAGGTTCTGTGGTGCCGGAGATCCCGATCCGGTTGCGGGATCGGGCTCCACCCCGTCCGGCCGTTCGTACGAATGCCCACAGACCCCGAAGGGGACGAGTCGGTCTGTAAGCCGGATCCTGTCCCCGGTTCACACCGGGGGGCGACCATCCATCTGGATGCACCGTTGCCGGGCACCTCAAGCAGCCAACCCGCAGGCTCGGGCGAGCAGCCCTCGAACACCTGCGCAGCCGCACTCCGGAGAGTGCGGCCTTCGACCTTGCTCCGGGCGGGGTTTACCTAGCCGCCCCGGTCACCCGGGGCGCTGGTGCGCTCTTACCGCACCGTTTCACCCTTACCGGCAGACCTCCGGAGAGGCCGCCGGCGGTCTGTTCTCTGTGGCACTGTCCCGCGGGTCACCCCGGGTTGCCGTTAACAACCGCCCTGCTCTGTGGAGTCCGGACTTTCCTCGGCGACGGGCCGCGGCACACAGGTACCCGTTCCCGTCGACGCGGTCGCCCGACCGACTCGTCGCGACCATTGTGCCGTGTCGTCCGTTCCCGGCGCACCCCGGCCCGGCCATGGCACGGTACCGACGGTTACGCCTACAGTGAAGCCCACTCGTCGTCGAGCCCGTACTCGCGGCGGTCACCGGAGGAGAAGGGCAGCGCACATGGGGTTCGGCGACTTCCAGAACGAGATCTACTTCCAGGGCCTGCGCGGTGTGGCGCCGGAGTATCCGGTCGCCCACGCCGAACTCGAGCAGCGTGCACAGGCGGCGATGCCACCGTCGATCTGGTCGTACGTGGCCGGCGGTGCGGGTGACGAGCGGACCCAGCGGGCCAATGTCACCGCATTCGATCGGTGGGGGCTCGTCCCGCGCATGTTCGTCGGCGCGAAGGATCGGGACCTGTCGGTCGAGATGTTCGGAATGACCTTTCCCACACCGCTTTTCATGGCACCGGTGGGCGTGATCGGGCTCTGCGCACAGGACGGGCACGGCGATCTGGCCACCGCCCGCGCCGCCGCTCGCACCGGCGTACCCATGGTCGCCTCGACGCTGACGGTGGATCCACTCGAGGATGTGGCCGCCGAATTCGGGGATACGCCAGGCTTTTTCCAGCTCTACACCCCGACCGACCGCGATCTGGCGGCCAGTCTCGTACAGCGCGCCGAGCAGGCGGGATACCGGGGCATCGTCGTCACCCTCGACACCTGGATCACCGGCTGGCGGCCGCGCGACCTGTCCACCGGCAATTTCCCGCAGTTGCGCGGACACTGCCTGGAGAACTACTTCACCGATCCGGTCTTCCTCGCCGGCCTGGAGCGCTCACCGGCGGAGGATCCGATGAGCGCGGTACTGCGCTGGGTACAACTGTTCGGCAATCCGCTGCGCTGGGAGGATCTGAGCTGGCTGCGGTCGCTCACCGACCTGCCCCTGATCGTCAAGGGCATCTGCCATCCCGACGATGTGCGGCGCGCGCGCGACGGTGGCGTCGACGGAATCTACTGTTCCAATCACGGTGGCCGCCAAGCGAATGGCGGCCTGCCCGCCCTGGATGTGCTGCCGGAGGTCGTCGACGCCGCGGACGGTCTGCCCGTGCTGTTCGATTCCGGCGTGCGCAGCGGCGCCGACGTCGTCAAGGCGCTGGCGCTCGGTGCCACCGCCGTGGGAATCGGACGACCCTACGCCTACGGTCTCGCACTCGGTGGCGCCGACGGAATCGTGCACGTTCTGCGCACTCTGCTGGCCGAAGCGGACCTGATCATGGCGGTCGACGGTTATCCCCGACTCGGGGATCTGACTCGGGAGTGTTTGCGTTCCGTTCACCCGTGAACCGGCCCTGACCGGGGATCCACGTCTGCGGCCGTGCGGGCGACACAGTACGGTAATCGCCCATGGAGCGTGTCGAGGTGGGGTTCGGTTCGGGAAACGAACAGTGTGCAGCGTGGCTTTATCTTCCGGACGGCCCGCCCAAACCGCGTCCACTCGTGATCATGGGACACGGACTGGGGGCCAACCGGGAAATGGGGTTGGATCGTTATGCGCGCAGGTTCGCTGCGGCCGGAATGGGCGTGCTGGTCTTCGATTACCGGCATTTCGGGGCGAGTGGCGGTGAGCCCCGCCAGTTGCTGAGCATTGCCCGGCAACGCGACGACTGGCGGGCGGCGATCGCCTTCGCCCGCACCCTGAAGGGTTTCGACGCGACTCGAATCGCGCTGTGGGGCAGCTCGTTCGGCGGCGGTCACGTGCTGTCGATCGCGCACGAAGACGACTATCTGGCCGCCGTCGTGGCACAGTGCCCATTCACCAGCGGCGTGTCCTCGGCGCTGGCGAAGGGACCGATCGGCGTGATCAAGACCGCCGTCGTGGCCATGACCGACATGGTGTTCGGGCCGATCCGCCGCAAGCCGATCGGGGTGCGCCTGGCGGGACGCAAGCGGTCGGCGGCGCTGATGAGCGCCTCCGACGTTCCCGAGGGATTCGGCCGCCTGGCCGAGGAGAGCGAACACTACCTGCCGAAAGTGTCTGCTCGCGTGGCCTTCTCGGCACTGTTCGATGCGCCGTGGCGGCGCACCAAGAACATCAAGGTGCCGGTGCTCTACGCGGTCTGCGACAACGATTCGGTGGCACCGGTGCGCCCGACCCTCAAGGCCGCCGAGCGCACCAAGCACGGCATCGTGAAGCAGTACCCCATCGGGCATTTCGACATCTACTTCGACGACTGGTTCGAGAAGACCGTGTACGACCAGACCGACTTCCTCGTGTCGGTGCTGCGTCCCTGATCGCGGATTCCCGGCCACACACCGGGATCCGGTCCGGTGACGCGGGCCTCGGCCTCAGAGATACGACGTGTCGTTGACCAGCCGGACCGAGGCACCGCCGTCGGGATAGAACTCGGCGATCGACAACGACGCCAGATCCAGATGCAGCCGGTACAGCAGCGACGGCCCCACCTCGAGAGCCAGCTGCAGCAGCGTCTTGATCGGTGTCACGTGGCTGACCACCACCACGTTCTGTCCCGGATACAGCGCGACCAGATCGCGGCGCGCCGCCTCCACCCGATCGCGCACCCGATCGAAGCTCTCCCCACCCGGGGCGGGCAGCGAAGGATCGCCCAGCCACCGCTGGTGCAGCTCCGGGTCCCGCTGTGCCGCTTCGCCGAACGTGAGCCCTTCCCATTCGCCGAAATCGGTCTCGGTGAGCCCGTCGAGCACCCGTACCGGAACGTTCAGCGCCTGCGCCGCGGCCTGCGCGGTGTCGCGGGCCCGGCTCAGCGGTGAGCTGACGACCGCGGCGATATCGCCCTTGGTGGCCAGATACTTCGCCGCGCGGGCGGCTTGTTCGCGACCGAGTTCGGTCAGTTCCGGATTACCGCGACCGGAGTAGCGGCGCTGCACCGACAACGCGGTCTGGCCGTGGCGCAGCAGCAGCAGCCGGGTCGGGCGGCCGCGTGCGCCGGTCCATCCCGGGCCGGTCGTCTGCGCGGCGGTATCCGAATCCCCTTGCACCGCTCGTGCGTCGGCGGCCTCGTCGATCCAGCTCGGCAGCGTGGCCTCCGCCCCGCGGGCCGAACCGGCCCGATCCTGCGGTGCCGCGGGTTCTGCCCTGACATTGCCCTGCCGCTCCGCGTCGCGGACCTCGGTAACCACCTCGGCATCGTCCATGGCCTCGTTGGCGAGCCGGTCGGCATGCGAATTCTGCTCGCGCGGAATCCATTGGAACCCCACCCGGTCGAAGCCGGCGACCAGCTGCCGGGCCCGTTCGGCGAGCGGAATCATCGCCGCGTGCTTGACCTTCCAGCGACCCGACATCTGCTCGACCACGAGTTTGGAGTCCATGCGCACCTCGACGATGCGAGCACCCAGTTCGGCCGCGGCCGCCAAACCCGCTATCAGACCGCGGTATTCGGCGACGTTGTTCGTGGTGACCCCGAGGAACTCGCGGCGTTCGGCGAGCACCGTGGCACGGTCGGAATCCCAGATGACCGCACCGTAACCGGCCGGACCGGGATTGCCCCGCGATCCGCCGTCGGCCTCGACGATCACATTGCGCACCGTCATCGCCGACACCGTCACAATCCGGACTGTTTGGTACGTACCATGATCGCGCCGCATTCGGGACAGCGGACCACGATCTGCGGATCGGTTCCGGCGATCCGGGAGATCTCACCGCGGTCGATCTCGATCCGGCAGGCGCCACACCGGCGGGCCTGCAGCAGAGCGGCACCGACACCGTGCTGGGCGCGCTGTTTGTCGTAGATCGTCAGCAGATCGGCCGGGAAGGCCGTGACCAGCTGTTCCCGATCGGTGTCACAGCGCTGCGCGGCCACATCGAGATCGGCGACGGCGTCGTCGCGGCGGCTCTGCGCGAGAGTCAGATCCTCTTCGGCACGCGAGAGATTGGCCCCGGCGTGCTGATGGTCGGCCTCGGCGGCCTCGCGCCGCTCCATGACCTCGAGCAGCTCGTCTTCGAGTACGCCGCGACGGCGTTGCAGACTGCCCAGTTCGTGCTGCAGTTCCGAGAGCTGCTTGGCACCGACGCCGCCGCTCTCGAGCATGCCGCGGTCGCGTTCCTCGCGTTTGCGCACGGCGTCGATCTCACCCTCGAGTTTGCGAATGTCGCGATCGAGATCATCGAGCTGGATTTCGACCTTGACCGCCGCGTCCTTGCGTTCGGTGCGCTCGGCCTCGAGCCGCGCCACCTCCTGCTGTTCGGGCAGTACCTGGCGGCGATGCGCGATCCGCGTCAACTCGGCATCGACAGCCGCGAGGTCGAGCAGTTTGGCCTGGATCGGTGGTTCGACATTCAACGCGGGACGTACTCCTCGACACTATGGACGGTTGACGGGCGGCCGCGGTGGGTGCGCGACGCCGGTGCTCAACCGTACTCTGCCCGGGCCCGGTTTCGCCCCAACCCCGCTCGGGCCCGCCCGCGACCACCGCGAACCCGGATGCGCGCGGGCGGTTCGCCGTGCCACTCTCGTGGTATGGCAGAACACCGTTATCGAGTGGATGTGGTGTGGACCGGCGCGACGACCGACCACCGCTCGTATTCGCGTAATCACGAGGTGCTGGCCACCGGCCGCCCGCCAGTGCGGGGCTCCGCGGATCCGGTCATCGGACGGGGCGATCCGGAGCGCTGGAATCCGGAACAACTACTGCTCGCGTCCCTGTCCCAATGTCACATGCTCTGGTATCTGCATCTGTGCGCCGATGCCGGAATCGTGGTCGTCGACTATCTCGACCAGGCCGAAGGGGTGATGAACTCCCAGCAGTTCGAGCAGGTCACTCTGCGCCCGCGCGTCACCATCACCGATGGCGACCGCGCCGAACAGGCCCGTGCCCTGCACACGCAGGCGCACCAGCGCTGCTTCATCGCCAATTCGGTCAATTTCCCGGTGAATCACGAACCGGACATACGCACCGAGTGAACAATGCGGCCGCGGGGCCTCCCCGGCCGGAACCCGCCGCGCATGGCGGCGCGGGGCCCGGTCCGGGCCCCGCGCTCGTCAATCGTCGGCGGCGCCGAGGGTCCACGGATCGGTGCGGACCGTGCTGATCCGGGTCTCCACACCGGGCAACGCGGCGCCTACCACGCCTTCCGCCTGTGCGCACCAAGGGAATTCGCTGGCCCAGTGGGCGACGTCGATCAGCGCCGGACCACCCGCGCGCAGATGTTCGTCGGCCGGGTGGTGTCGCAGATCGGCGGTGACGTAGGCGTCCACATCCAGGCGTGCGACCGTGCCGAGGAACGAGTCACCGGCACCCCCGCAGACCGCCACCGTGCGGATCTCGCGATCGGGGTCACCGGCCGCGCGCACGCCCCAGACCGTGCCCGGAAGTGCCGCGCGCACCCGAGCGGTGAAGGCGCGCAACGTTTCCGGTGACGGCAGCGCGCCGATCCGCCCGAGCCCCAGACCGGACGGCAGGCCCGCGCGCTCGGTGATGTCGAAGGCCGGTTCCTCGTAGGGGTGGGCGGCGCGCAGGGCCGCGAGGACCGCGGCACGGGCCGCCGGCGGGGCCACCACCTCGATCCGGTCCTCCTCGACGAATTCCAGATCACCGACCTTTCCGATCGCCGGATTCGCACCCGCCATCGGCCGGAACTGGCCGGTTCCCGGTACCCGCCAACCACATTCGCGATAGTCCCCGGCACCACCGGCCCCCGCCTCGAACAGCGCCGACAACACGGTGTCGGTGTGTGTGCGTGGCACGAAGACCACCCAGGTGTCCACCGGCGCAGCCGGTTTCGGCTCCAGCGGCCGCAGGGCCGTGAGGCCCAGTGCGCAGGCCAGCGCGTCCGAGACACCGGGATCGGCGGAGTCGGCGTTGGTGTGGGCGGTGAACAGGGCGCAGTCGTTGCGGATGAGGCGGTGCAGCAGTGCGCCTTTCGGGGTGTCCGCCGCGACGGTGTCGACCCCGCGCAACAGCAGCGGGTGATGCACGACCAGCGCCTGCGCGCCCCAGGCGATCGCCTCGTCCACCACCTCGGCGGTGGCATCGACCGCGAACAGCACCCGCGAGACCGGCGCCGCGGGATCACCACAGACCAGGCCGACCGAATCCCAGGACTCGGCCAGCCGAGGCGGGTACGCGTCGTCCAGAATCGCGATCAGATCCCCCAGCTTCGAATCGGTCACCATCGCACCTCCACCGTGTCGGTCGTCGGGAAATCATCCATTCGGCGCGGCGGTCCGCTCACCACCCGGCATCGCCGATCGCGGCGATGAGGTGGTCGACCGCGTCGGGCCCCCGGACCGCCAGGCGCAGGAACCGGTGGTCCAGTCCGGGAAAGGTATCACCACGACGCACCGCGATGTCCTTGTCGGCCAGCTGTTTTCGCAGAAGGTCGGCATCGCCCACCCGGACCAGCAGAAAGGGACCGGCGGCGGGTTCGTGGACCTCGATGCCGAGGCCGCGCAGGCGGGCGCTCATCGCCGCCCGGTCGGCGGCGATCCGGGTGGCGCCCGCGGCCGCCTCGGTGATCGCGGTCGGTTCGCTCGTCGCGGCGATGGCCTCGAGCTGCAGGGTGCCGAGAGCCCAGTGCGCGCGGCCGTGGTTCAGCCGCGCCAGGATCGCGGGCGGTCCCAGCAGATATCCGCAACGCAGTCCGGCCAGCGCCCACGTCTTGGTGAGACTGCGAACCACCACGACATCCGGATACGACTGTCCCGCCAGCGATTCCGGCTCACCGGGCACGGCATCGGCGAACGCCTCGTCCACCACCACGATCCGGCCCGGGCGCCGCAACGCCTCGATCGCCGGCCGTGGATGCAGGACCGAGGTCGGATTGGTCGGATTGCCGAGCACCACCAGGTCGGCGTTCTCGGGCACGTGCGCGCCGGCCAGCTCGTACGGTGATTCCAGCACGACCCGGGTCACCGGAACATTCGCCTCGCGCAGCGCGAGCTCCGGTTCGGTGAACGACGGGTGGATCACCGCCGCCAGCCTCGGGGCCAGCCGTGGCAGCATGGCGAAACCCTCGGCCGCGCCGGCCAGCAACAGGACCTCCGCGGCGGTGCGCCCGTGCCGCGCGGCGACCTTCGCCCGCACGGCCGCGGCTTCCGATTCCGACGGGTAGCGGCCCAGATCCGAGAGCCGGTCCGCCAACCGCTGCCGCAGCCAGTCCGGTGGTGCGGTGCCCTGCACATTGACCGCGAAGTCCAGCATGCCCGGGCGTGCCTCGACATCCCCGTGATGGCGCAACGCCGCTCGCTCCACCTCGCCGGTGTCGGCGGTGGCCACCCTCCCGCTCGCGGCCGTCGGAGCGCGCCGGTGCGCGTCCGCCACCGGCCCCGAGGCAGCCCCGTCGCCGGCGGCAGCGGAGTCCCGGCCATCCCCACCGGCCGCCGCCGGGCCACCGGGGCCGACCGCTCCAGGGCAGCTCCCGACGGCCGCGGCCGGGGCGGGCGCGGTGGTGGCGATGGTGTCGTCGGGCACAGCCACCCACCCTACGTGGCCGTCGCCGGTGCCCACCGGCCACAATGGGTGCGTGGGCGAGCTGCACGTGACCTTCATCTGCACCGGGAACATCTGCCGGTCGCCGATGGCCGAGAAGATCTTCGCCGCGCATGTCGAACGAGCCGGACTGGCCGATCGGGTGCGCGTGAGCAGCGCCGGCACCACTGCGTGGCATGTCGGCGCCGACGCCGATCCACGCACCACCGCGCTGCTGCGGCGGCACGGTTATCCGGTCGGTCATGTGGCCGCCATGATCGGACCCGATCACACCGGCGCCGATCTGCTGGTCGCGCTCGACACCTCGCACGAGCGGGAGCTGACCCGGTTGCGGATCCCGGCGGACCGCCGGCGGCTGCTGCGCAGTTTCGATCCCGGCGCCGACGATCGCGACGTACCCGACCCCTACTACGGCGACGACACCGATTTCGAACTGGTCCGCGAGCAGATCGAGGCGGCCGTGCCCGCGCTGCTGGACTGGGTGCGCGAACAACTCGGTGCCGCACCCGCGACGAGCGGATCGCGGCCGTGAGCATCCTGCGCCGCCTGACCTTCCTGCTCCGGCCCAGCTGGGCGATTCTCGCGGTCGTGGTGGTCGCGTTCGCCTATTTGTGCTTCACGGTCCTCGCGCCGTGGCAACTGGGCAAGAACACCTCGACCTCCCATCGCAACGACCTGATCGCGGCGTCGGTGAAGGCCGATCCGGTACCGGCGGCGGGTCTGCTCGACTCCGACGACGGCACCCCGCCGGCCGGTACGAACCCGGCCGACACCGAATGGCGGCGCGTCATCGTCACCGGCGGTTACGTTCCGGGCTCGACGGTGGTCGAGCGGTTGCAGCACCTCGACGACAAACCCGCCTACGGCGTGCTGGCGGCCTTCCGGCTCGACGACGGCCGGGTCGTACTCATCGATCGAGGCCTGATCGCGGCGGTCGACGGAACTCGCCTGCCGGCCATCGCGGAACCGCCTACGGGACCGCAGCGACTCGAGGGCCGGGTCCGCAGGTCCGAGGGTGTGATCCCGGGTAAGGATCCGATGGTGGGCGAGGGTCTGCGCCAGGTGTACTCGGTGGACACCACGCAGATGTCGAGTGTGCTGGGCATGCGGCTGGCCACCTTCGCGACCGGAGGTCAGGGCGGCTATCTGCAATTGGACTCCGGCGAGCCCGGCGCCTTCACCCCGGAACCGCTACCGCAACTCGACGCCGGTCCGTACCTGTCCTACGGACTGCAGTGGATCGCCTTCGGCGTCATGGCTCCGCTGGGCCTGGGCTACTTCGTGTTCGCCGAGATCCGCGAACGCCGCCGCGATCGCGCGGCCGCGGCGGGGGCGCGGGCAGCGGGTTCATCCGTGCCCGCTCCGGCCGACGGCACGGGTCGCGCCGCCGAACCCGTCCGCGTGCCGGCTGCCGAGCCGGGCACCGCCGCGGGCGCGACGATCACCGAAACGACATCGACCGAGACGACGAACCGGCCGGCCGCGGACGAGACAGCCGGGACACCGCGCCGCACCACCGCCGATCGGCTCGCCGACCGCTACGGCAACCTTCGCTGATCCGATTTCGCTCTCGCACACCGCCTTCCGCCCGGACCGCGGCATCGCCGCCACACCTGGTCCGGTCGATGCCATACCGCGCACTCGCACGGTGCCGACGGCACCGGCTCCCCGCGACCTCACCGGCGCCGGATGCCACGACCGAACGCGACAGCGGCGGCGAGTCCGGCCGCACCGGCCTGTACCGCCTCGGACAAGTACACGGCGCGGCGCAGATCCGCGACCACCGGTGCGGGTCCCGTACCGAGTTCGGGCCGCATCTCGACACCGTGGCCGTACTCGGTCCGGCCACCCAGCGTCACACCCAGTGCGCCGGCCATCGTCGCCTCGGCGACACCCGCATTCGGGCTCGGATGCGATCGCGCGTCACGGTGCCAGGCGCGCAGCGCGTCGGCGGGCCGGCCACCGATCACCGGTGCCAGAACCGCGGTGAGGAGTCCGCTCACCCGCGCGGGCAGCAGGTTCACCGCATCGTCGGTGCGGGCAGCGGCCCAGCCGAATTCGCGGTAGCGCGCGCTGCGGTAGCCGACCATGGCATCGAGGGTGTTGGCGGCGCGATATCCCAGAATTCCGGGCACACCCGCGATGGCACCCCACACCAACGGGGCGACCGTGGCGTCGGAGGTGTTCTCGGCGATGGATTCGAGTGCGGCACGGGCCAATCCGTCGGCATCGAGAACCTCGGGGTCGCGGCCGCACAGCGCGGGCAGCACCGCCCGCGCGCCGGACATGTCCCCCGAGTCCAGCCGATCGGCCATCGACCGTCCGGTCCGGGCCAGGCTCGTCCCGCCCAGCGCGGTCCAGGTCGCCGCCGCGGTCACCGCGATCGTGCCGAGGCCGCCCGTTCCACTTCGGCGCCCACCCGGCCGCACCGCCGCCTCGACGACGGCGCCCGCCACCGTGACACCACCCACCAGAACCGCCGTGTACCCGATCCCCCGCCCGCGCCCATCGCGATACCAGGCCGATTCCAGCGCCTGGGCCACCGAACCGAACAGCGCCACCGGATGTCCGCGCCGCGGATCGCCGAATATCGTATCCGCGGCGAATCCGAGAATCAGTCCCGCCGCCCGCGCTGTTCCGTATCGCACCGGGCGAGACTATCGACCCCGGTCCGGCACCCGATGTCACACTCCCCGCCCGGACATCGTCACCATGAGGAATAGGCCACGCGGCACCGGTTGTTCGGTTTGTCCGCACCCGGCACACCGAGCGACGAGGATGACAGCAGTGACGATCGGACCCGACGAGCTCGATCAAGCGCAGTTGGCGCGCCTGTTCGAGGAGCACCGGCAGTATCTGCGCCGTGTCGCCTACAGCACGCTGGGCAGTCTCAGCGATGCCGACGATGTCGTGCAGGAGGCGTGGCTGCGCCTGCAGCGCTGGTACGACAATCGTTCGCCGGGTGAGCAGATCGACAATCTGCGGGCATGGCTCACCACCGTCACGGGGCGGCTGGCACTCGATCAGCTGGGTTCGGCCCGATCGCGCCGGGAGCAGTATGTGGGCGAATGGCTGCCGGAACCGGAGGTGAGCTCCTGGGACGACGATCCGGCCGACCGTGTCTCGCAGGACGATCGGGTCACCACCGCACTGCTGGTGGTGTTGGAGTCGCTGTCACCAGCCGAGCGCACCGCGTTCGTCCTGCAGGAGGTCTTCGGGATGACCGGTCCGGAGGTGGCCGATGTGGTGGGCCGCACGCCGGCCGCGGTCCGGCAGCTGGCCTCGCGGGCCCGCAAACATGTCCAGGAGGGCACCCCGCGGTTCCCCGCCAGCCGCGACGAACACGAGAAGGTGGTCTCGGCCTTCGCCATGGCCTGGCATTCCGGCGATCTGAGCACCCTGCTCGGTGTTCTCGACCAGAACGTCACCCTGACCGCCGACGGTGGTGGCCGGGTGCCCGCGATTCGCCGGCCGGTCGCCGGTGCCGAGCTGGTGGCCAAGATGTTCCTCGGCTGGTACCGCGCCGCGCGCGGCGCCTGGGCCCGGCTGGTCCAGGTCAACGGCAGCCCCGGGCTCATGGTGTTCGACGGCAGCCATCTCGGGATCATGGCCTTCACCGTGGACCAGGGCCACATCACGTCGATCGCCGTCATGCGCAACCCGGACAAGCTGCACGACCTGCCCGAGGGCGACCCGGACTGGATGCTCTGACGGCGTCTACCGCCGACCAGGATTCACCGGCGGTTACGGCCGGCCGCACGCCGTCCGGCAATGGTCGTGGACCGCGCACGCTGTTCCGCGATCGACACGGTGTCTTCGCCGCGGCTGCGGAGCAGATGATTGATCCGGCCGCTCAACCGGTGTAGCGCCGGGTCGGATTCGATGCGACCGAATGCCTCGGTGAGCCTCCGGACGAGGTCACCGCAGGTGTCGTAGCGTGCGCCGGGGTCCTTGGCCAAGGCCCGGCCCAGCACCGCGTCGACCTCCGCCGGGATCCACCGCCGCCGCCCCGAGATTGTGGGCGGTGGGGCGTGGAGCTGGGCCTGCGCGGTGGCCATGAGAGTGGTCCCGCGAAACGGCGTGGTGCCGGTGAGCAGCTCGACGGCCGAACAGGCCAGCGCGTATTGATCCGTCGCCGGGCAGACGTCACTCGCGCGCAACAGTTCCGGCGCGGCATACGGCACCGATACGACGATGATTCCGTCCACGGCCAGGGCGGGTTCGGGCCTGTGCAACCACCGCGCCTGATCGAAATCCGAGATCTTCACCACCGCCGGTGTACCCGCGCCGACCAGGATATTCGCCGGTTTGATGTCGAGATGGACCACTCCGTTGGCGTGGGCGAAGTCCAATCCCGCGGCGATGTGCCCGAGCACGTCCAGTGTCCGCGGGAGATCGCTGCGCCGGGGTGTCATCCGCACCAGCGCCGCCGCCGTCGTTCCCGCGATGTACTCGTGTGCCGACCACAGCCTGCCGTCCGCTTCGCCGTGTCGATACATGCGCACGATATCGGGGTGGCGCAATGCGGACAGAAGCTCGAACTCGTGCACGAAATGCGCACGCGCCGTGGCCGACCGGCTGTCCTGCGGCCCCAGAATCTTCAGTGATACCGGTCGGGCACCATCGAGTTCCTCGGCCAGATACACCTCGCTGCTACCGCCATGGCCGAGTCGCGCCCGCACGACGAAATTCGCGAATGTGTCGCCGGGCCGCAGTACCACCGGTTCACTATAAATACCTCGCTCGCACACCGCGCCCGGCCGACGTCTTCCTGCTGGGAATTCCGCCTCGTGGGGGCCGGCCATCGATGCCGGACCACCCCGCCGACCTCCTCACTCGGTGGCCGTCCGGATTCCGAAACGCGCCGCGAGCAGACCGTGGGCCTGTGCCACCTCGGCCGAATACAGCTGTCCCGCATCGGCGGTGAGCCCGGCGGCCAGACCCGGATCGGTCCGGCAGGCCGCTCGCCAGCCGAGATCGGCAATCGCCAGCACATACGGCAGGGTGGCGGTGTTGAGCGCGACGGTCGCGGTGTGCGGGACCGCGCCGGGCATGTTCGCGACGCAGTAGAACAGCGAATTCGCCACGGGGAATGTGGGTTCGGCGTGCGTGGTGGGACAGGTGCTCTGGAAGCATCCGCCCTGGTCGACGGCGATGTCGACCAGCACCGATCCCGGCCGCATCCGCGCTACGAGACTGTCCGGAACCAGTTGCGGCGCACGGGCTCCCGGCACCAGCACCGATCCGATCACCAGATCCGCCGCGGTGACCGACTGCTCGATATCGGCGGCCGTGGAGGCCAGTGTGGTGATACGGCCCTCGAACCGATGGTCGAGTTCACGCAACCGGGCCGGGCTGATGTCGAGTACGGTGACCCGCGCACCCATGCCGGCGGCCACCGCCGCCGCGTTCGATCCCGCGACGCCGCCGCCGATCACCACCACATCGGCCGCCCGCACCCCGGGGACCCCGCCCAGCAACAGGCCGGCACCACCCTCGGGCGCCATCAGATGGTAGGCGCCGACCTGAGTGCCCAGCTTGCCCGCGATCTCGCTCATGGGCGTCAGCAGCGACAGTGATCCGTCGGGTGCGCGCACGGTCTCGTAGGCGATCGCGGTGATGCCGGCGGCCAGCACCGCGTCGGTACACGCGCGCGACGCCGCCAGATGCAGGAAGGTGAACAGGACCTGCCCCGGCCGCATCCGCGAATACTCCTCCGCCACCGGCTCCTTCACCTTCAGGATCAGCTCGGATTCGCCCCATACCGCCTCGGCCGTGCGGGCGATGTACGCGCCGGCGGCCAGATAGTCGGCATCGGAGAAGCCGGACCCGAGCCCGGCACCGGTCTCGACCAGGACCCGATGCCCGTGCCGGCCGAGTTCACCGGCACCGGCCGGAGCGAGGGCGACCCGGCTCTCCTGCGGTTTGATCTCGCGCGGAACCCCGATTCTCATACCGCCATCGTGGCCCGGAACCGGGGGCGGTGCCAGGCCGACGCGGCCGCGATTCACATAATGGCAATCAATCGGCAATCGATCCCGACGGGATGATCGGTCTCCCAGCGCTGACATGCGCCCCCGCGGTGTGCACCGGCGTCGGCGGCGCCGACATCGAGCAGCGCCCGATGCGCGCCACCGAGACCGGCCTGGACGCCGCGATCGATCAGCGCCACCGATTCCATCGCGCTGGGCCGGCCGCCGGCCGCACACCGGGCGCAATTCCGGGCCAGCTATGTTGGCCGGCATGATGATCAAGCTGGGTGAGCACGAGCCGCAGATCGACGACACCGCGTGGGTGGCGCCGACGGCCACGGTGATCGGCCGGGTGCGGCTCGAAGCACAGGTCAGCGTCTGGTACGGCGCGGTGATCCGCGGCGATCTGGAGGACATCACCGTCGGCGCGGGCACGAATATCCAGGACGGCTGCGTCCTGCACGCCGATCCCGGTTTCGTCCTGCGGGTGGGCAGCGGAGTCTCGGTGGGCCACAACGCGATCCTGCACGGCGCCACGATCGGTGACGATGTGCTGGTCGGCATGGGCGCGACCGTACTCAACGGCGCGGTGATCGGCGCGGGCAGTCTCATCGCCGCCAACGCCCTGATTCCCGAGGGCGCGCAGATCCCGCCGGGCTCACTGGTCGCCGGCGTGCCTGGCAAGGTGCGCCGTGAACTGGGCGAGGCCGAACTCGATCGCATCAAGCTCAATGCCACTGTCTACCTGCACAACATGAGCACCCATCGCGACAGCGGAACGCAGCTGTGAGACGAGCCACACTGGTCACTCGTCCAGGTTGATCTCTTGCTAGCCTGGACGCAGCATGTTCGCGGTTCGCGGCAGTGAATCAACGCCACCGTCGGCGGGCTGCGCAGTGGGTATGCAGGAGGTAGCACGGTGTCGTACGAGCATTCCGGTATGCACCGACCCAAGGGGCGGATCAGTGTGGCCGATATCGCGGCCCAACCCGGTGGTATCGAGGCGCTGCAGCGCCGTGTCCACGAGTTACGTTGCAGCGGTAGCGATTTTGCGGCGAATGCCATCGAGCAGGAAATGACCGCGCTGAATCTGCAGTGACGGCCGGGGACGGCGCCCGGGTCGGGCCGGCCGGTGTCGATGCGGCGCGATGAGATAATGGCCGGCATGCCTGCTGTTCCATCCATACTGGCCCGCATCCTGGAGAAGCCTCGTTCCGACGGTGAGCAACTGCTCGAGAGCGCGCTGTCGGCATTCCTGGACTTCGGGATCAAGCGCACCAGCATGGGCGAGATCGCGCGCCGTGCCGGCATCAGCCCCGCGACCCTGTATCGACGCTTCGAGTCGAAGAACGATCTGGTCGAGGCGGTCAGCGTGCGCGAGGCTCAGCGCTTCGTCGCCGATATCGAGCAGCGCGTCGGCAGTATCGCCGACAACGAGGACCAGCTGGTGGAGATCTTCGTCGTCTTCATCACCGCACTCGCGCACAACGAACTGCTGCAACGATTGCTGCGCACCGAACCGGAACTGATCCTGCCGCGGCTGACCACCGAGGCCGGTCCGATTCTCGAGGTGGGCCGGGTGTATCTGGCCGACAAGTTACGCGGATTGCGCCACACCGACGCCGACGCGGATTTCGACGCCGATCTCGTCGCCGAGATCATGGCCCGGCTGGCGCAGTCGCTGGCACTGACCCCCGACGGCCTCATCCCGCTGGCCGACGCGCAGGCCGCCCGCGCCTTCGCCAAGCGCACCCTGCTGCCCATGGTCGGCGGCCACGCCTCCTGAGCGGCCCGGATTCACGGGGGCCCGCCCGGGCGCAGTCCGGCACTACCGTTGCGGAGCCCGAATGCGGCGGCGACGCACTCGTCGAGCCGCCCGGGATCGGGTTCGATCTCACCCTCGGCGAGGGCGCGTGCCAACTCGATCAGCGAACGGGCCGCCACGGTGTCCGGGTCCGGAACGGGCAGGCGGGTCACGTACTGGGTGATCCAGCGGCGGCGACCGGCATAGAGCCGATTCCCGCAGACCGCATCGTAGAAGTTCGGGCCGAGTGCCGAATTCGCCACCCCCATCAGCAGATAGGCGATGCGCTCGGCGCCGATATCGGCCATCGAGATCCAGTAGCAGTCGCCGTTGACCACCGCGCCGCTGCGATCGAGCGCGAAGCGCGGCGTCACGCTGATGTCCGGGAACACCACCTTGGGCAGGCACCACAGCCGCGGACGCTGCGGCACCCAGATCTCGAACCACTCCCGCCCACTGCCCACGAGATAGTCGCGGGCGGACAGCATCTGCCGATGCTGCTCCAGATATGCTCGCGCGCAGGGGAATTCATCGAGATCCACCGGAACCCGGCAGTCCTGCGACAGATCGTAGGGGTACAGCACCCGCGTGTCGTGCGCGCGATCGATGCGCCAGGGCTCGATATCGTTGTGGGTCAGCAGCATCCGCAGCAGATCGGCCTCCGGCGGCGCCGCCAGCTCCGCCCAGCGATCGGAGATGAACACCCGGTCGGCGGTCGTCTTGATACCGACCCGGATCGGCGCCACCTGGCCGAAGGTGCGCCAGGTGGCCGCGCCGATCCTGCGCAACCAGGCGTCGGTGTCCGGCCGGGACAGCTGCCAAGGCACCGCGGGATCGAAGGTTCCGGTGAATTCGCTTGCCCGCGAACGCGCATCGCTTCGCCGGACCGGCTTCGCCATCGGGTCTCCGCCGGTGCGCAGGGTGCCGATCTCGACCGCGATGCGACGCCCGGCATGGCCGACCACCGAGGCGTCGCGACCCATCAGGGCCTCGAAGAGATCGGCGGCGGTCGTCGGTTCGAGTCCCGTCTCATAGGTGGTCACGAAACGGCAGCTGTGCGGCGCGCCCGCGCGCACCGCGATCGTGACGGCGGGCAGCACCGCCGCGTCGAACAGTCGCGTATCACCGAGATCGTAGAGTTCCACCGGCGGCAGCTCCGCGTGGAGCAGCGACCGGAGATTCGCACCGGCCTTGGTGCTGAGAAACCGGTTGGCGCAGAGCAATCCGAGCACCCCGCCGGGCCGGAGCAATCGCGGGACGGTGACGACGAAGGGATGGGTCAGGTCGATCCGGCCGGAGAGCCCGAACCGCCGGCTCAGCATCCGGGCGGTCTCCCCGCCCAGTTGCTGGGTGCGGACGTAGGGCGGATTGGTGATCACCGCGTCGAAGGCGGGAGCACTCAGGTCATCGGCCGCCCGGAGAAAGTCGCCGTGCCGCCACTCGAATGCGATCCGGCGCCCCGGCCCGGAGTGGACCGCACCGAGGTCGCCGATCGCCTGCTCGTCCCCGCCCGCCGCGCGACATCCGTCGCTGCCCGCACTTCGTTGCCGCGCCACCCGCACCGCGTCGGCATCGAGGTCGTAGCCGGCCAGTCGCAGCGACGTGCGCGGAAACCGCTGTGCCGCAACCCGGGCCACCGCCAGCAACAACTCGCCGTCACCGCACGCGGGGTCGAGAATCGACAGCTCGGCTCCCGGACGCACATGGGCCAGCGTCCGTTCCGCCAGAAACTCCGCCAGCGCCGGCGGGGTGTAATGCCGCCCGTGCCGTTTGCGTGACCCATCCCCGCCCGGCTCCCTGCGTGCCCTGCGGTCGTGTGCTGGATGCCCTCCCCGGCCCGGCATCCTGCACATTCTGCCCGCCGCGCGGGCAGATGGCAGGCAACTTGGCCATCGAGCGCGCCGCCGCGATCCGGCCGGCGCGCGTGGATCGGCCGCGACCGCTGACCGGCCGGTCAGCGACGCTGGACGCGTTCGGGCGGCGGGCTCACCGGACCGCGTTCACCGAGATAGGTCTCGAGCGCGTCGAGGTCGGTGGGGCCGACCGCGGTATCGGCGCTGTGGGTGAAGACCGAGAAGCCGTCGCCACCGGAGGCCAGGAAATTGTTGGTGGTCACCCGATAGGCCGCCACCGGATTCAGCGGTGTGCCGCCGATCCGCACGGAGTCTCCGACCACCTTGTGGCCCGCGGCGGCTTTGTCGTCGTAGGTGTAGGAGATTCCGGCAACCGCGAGCACCGCCGGTTTGCTGTCGTTGTTCCACTGCTGTTCCAGCAGGTCCAGAATCTGGCGGCCGGTGAGCGTCACCGTGACGACCTGATTGCCGAATGGCTGGGTCTCGTAGATGCTGCCGTAGGTGATCGGGCCGGGGCCGATATCGGCGCGGACCCCGCCCGGATTCATGAACGCCGCCACGGCCCGCGCCGAGTTCTGGGTGACATCGAGCATCGCGTCGGCGATCACCGCACCCAGGGGTGAGTCACCACCGGAGCGGTCCGAGCGCGACAGCGGGGCGGTGGCGGTGCCGACCACCCGCCCGGCGCGCGGTGCGGCCTGGCCGGAGAAGTAGGTGATCAGCCCGGCCGTGGCCGGATCCGGTGCGATGTCGCGGGTGACCACCCGGTTCACCGCGTGCGCGGATACCTTCCCGTCCTGGAACCGCAGGGTCACATCGGTGATCAGCCGGCCGAACGAGGCGGCCTGGGTCACCACCTTGCCGTCGTATTCGCAGTTGTAGGCCTGGTGGCTGTGCGCGGTGAACAGCACCTGGACCGCCGGATCGGTGTGCGCGGCCAGGGCAGGCACATCGGGACTGATGTCTGCGCAGCCGTTGTAATCGGTGTTCTTGGCGGGTGTGCCCTGCGCGCCGCCGTCGTGCACGAGCGCGACCACCGTTTCGGCCCCGGCCTGTTTCATCGCCGGCACCTGGGCATTGATCGCCTGGGCCTCGTCGCCGAAGGTGTACCCGCGAATCCCTTCGGGGAAGACCAGATTCACGGTGTCGGGGGTGACCACGCCCACCACGCCGATCTTGTGGCCGCCGACGGTCAGCATGGTCCACGGCCGCACCCCCGGCGGGAAGGCCCCGCGGGCGTCGGTGAGGTTGGCGGCGAGGAAGTCGAAGCGCGTACCGGTGAACGGCTCCCCCGGTGAGCATCCGTCCGGCGCGCAACCACCGGCGCGCAACCGGCCCAGTTCCGCCACCCCGTGGTCGAGTTCGTGGTTGCCCACCGCGGATGCGACCACCCCGATCCGATCCAGAAAGTTCACGGTCGGCTCATCGTGGAACAGCGAGGACAGCAACGGACTCGCGCCGACATTGTCGCCCGCGGAAACGACGGCGCTGTCGGGATAGGCCGCCCGCAACCGCTGCAGATGTGCGGCGAGATAGGCCGCGCCACCGGCGGTGTACGTCGCGACCTGCCCGTTACCCGCCTGCGGCGGTTCCAGATTCCCGTGCAGATCGTTGAATCCGAACAGATGCACCTCACCGGGCCGTGCCGGTGCGAGATCCGTGGTGGAGATCAGCGCGATCCCCGGCGGTGGCGCGGGCGGCGCCGGATCGGTTCCCCCGCACCCGGTCACCAGCACGAGACTCGTCAGCACGGCGCACCACGCCGCGGCCCCACGTACAAGACTCATATCGTCCGACTCTGACAGACGGGAACGGCCGGCAGGCAACGGTTCGATGAATTCTGCCCCGGAGATCATCACTCGCGCGACCGGGAAATGCTGGGGCCGAACCGGTTTCGCCGGCCTACCCGACGTGGCCTACGGCGCGGTGGCGTGGCGCGCGGGCGGCCGGCCGCACATTGGGTGACGTGGACCGGCCGGCGTCGGAAAGTCACGCGACCACAGTCTATTTCACGGCGACGGGCAGGGTCTCCCAGCCGCGCACCGTCGAGGTCGACGACAGCGTGACGGCATCCCAGTCGACATCCCAGCGCGGGAACTGTCGCACCAGCTCCTCCAGCGCGACCCGGCCCTCGAGCCTGGCCAGGGCGGCACCGAGGCAGAAGTGGGTGCCGTAACCGAAGGTGCGCAGGTTGCTGATCTTGCGGTGGATGTCGAAGCGGTCGGCGTCGGCCCCCCAGCGGTCCTGGTCACGGTTGGCCGAGGCGATCAGGAGCATCATGGCGCTGCCGGCGGGCACGGTGGTGCCGTACAGCTCCACATCGGTCGTCACATACCGGGCGATCGCGTGGCCGGTGGGCTCGAGGCGCAGGGCCTCCTCGACCGCGTTCGGGATCAGTTTGGGATTCTCGACGAGTTCGGCGCGCTGTTCGGGATTGCGTGCCAGCAGCGATCCCATCCAGCCGATCAACCGGGCCGTGGTCTCGGCGCCCGCACCGGCGACGACGGAGACATAGGTCAGAATCTCCTCGCGTCGCAATGTCCGGGTCACTCCCTCGGTGTCGACGAACTCCGCGTTCATCAGTTCGGTCATGAGATCGTCGGAAGGGTTGTCGGCGCGCCAGTCGATGTACTGCGCGAACTGCTCGGCATGCGGAATCGCCTTGTCCGACACCTCCATCTGCTGCCCCGGTTCGGTGCGCAGGGTGTCGTCGGCGCTGTCCCGCACGGACTGCTGATCGGACTCCGGAATGCCGAGCAACATGCCGATGACACGCATGGGTACCTCGTTGGCGAACGCGGTCATCAGATCGAACCGATCATGATTGGCGGCCTGCTCCAGGTATTTGCGGCACAGGTCCCGGATCTGCGGCTCGAGCGACATCACGCGACGGGGGGTGAACACCCGCTTGAGCAGTGCGCGATGAATGTCGTGGGCCGGCGGATCCTCCATGAGCAGCGTGCCCGGCGGGATCTCGATATTCGCCTTGATGATCTCCAGAATCGGCCCACGTGAGGAGGAGTACGTCTCCCAGTCCTGCAGCGCGCGATCGATGTCTTCCGCGCGGCTGAGCGCGTAGAAATCATGCTTCTCGTTGTAGTAGAGCGGCGCTTCGTTTCGAAGACGCGCGTAGACGGGGTACGGATCACCCGCGATGTCACGGTCGAACGGGTCCCAGTAGACCGCGTCGGCGTCGGGCGACGGAGCTGTGTCGAGGGCGGCGGCAGGGCCGGGTGACGTATCAGGCATATCGATATTCTCGCATAACGAGAATGACAATTACACACCCGAGAATGTTCGTATCGCGGGATGCTTCGCGACCGGCACCGGTCAGGACTCGTCCGGGCCCGCACCCCCGTCCGTGAGGAATCCACGCACCGCCACGACCCGGCGACCACGCACCTCGAGTTCCGCGATTCCCCGCGCATCGGGTGTCCGCACGCTGACCGTGACGAACCGACCGGCCGCGATCGACTTGCCGACCTCCAGTCCGCGCACCCGATTCACGAATTCGGCATGCCCGACCGGCTCACCGGCGGGCCACCGCACCTCCGCATCCGGACTCAGAATCGCACGCACACCCGACACGTCTCCGCCCGCGGCCGCCTGCAGCAGTCCGATCGCCGCGCGCTTGCCCGCCGCACCGACTCGGACGAATCCGCGCGCGAAACCCAGCGCCCCGCCGACCCCTTGATTACCGAGCAGCTGCGGGGTCAGCTTCGCCCCCGCGCCGAGGCCGCGCGCGCCGGCGGTGAGCAGCTGGCCGACCATCAGCGGCAACTCCCAATGGGCGTACAGGCGGGCGATCCGCCAGTCCCCGTCGACCCGCTCCAGGTCGTAACGCAGATGCATGGGCACCCGCAGTGTGACGCCCGTGGACATGGTGGTCGCGATGGACAGATCGCGGTAGACCGTGGATCCGCACACCACATCGTGCTCGACACTGAAGGCGATCCCGTTCGGGCCGATGAACGTGTCATAGAACCGCCCGATCGCCGCCCGCCCGCTGTGCGGCCGCGAACCGACCGGATCCTCGACCCGGCCGTCCGGAGCGAACAACCCCACCCACGCATCACGGTCGTGCACCGCGACCGCCTGCGGCGATCGTTCCACCGTGGCGAGCAGTTCGGCCGACGACACGTTCCCGGACATGTTTCCTCCTGGACCTCTGGACTACCCCTAATCTATAACCTGTTCCAGTTTTGCGCGGGCATCCCGCCAGGATGAGACGACACTCAGCGCGGCGCCGGGCATTCGTCCGGGGCGGGGACGGCGCGCAGCCGTTGATCCAGCCAGTCCATCGAGCCGAGGAATCCGGCCATCATCGCGATGGAGTGTTCCCCCGGCACATCCCGCAGCACCGCCGGCACACCCCGCGCACACTGACCGCCGAACAGGTCGCGGGAGTCGCCGCCGGGAATCCAGATGTCGAGCCCACCGTGGTAGATGTACAGTGGCGCAGCGGATTTCCGGTCGCGCAGATCGGCGGCATCGAAGATCTCGTTCGCCGTCGCGGTGTCGAGCGGGTGCGCGGTCTCGGTCGTGACCTCGATCGGCACACCCGTCACCCCGAGGGGCCCATTGCTCTCACCGCAGGTGTTCTTCACCGGCGAGGTGGCCAGCCAGCGGCCCAGATTGTTCATCTGCCCGAGCAATTGCGGATGTTCGCGGGCGAAGGCCAGCGCCACGATCATCATGATCCCGGAGGCGATATTGCCGTCGAAGCGGTGGGCGACCTCCCGGTAATCGGTGACCAGACCACCCACCGACACCCCGGCCAGCACCCCCGCCAGCTCCGGCGCGTACTCATCGAGCAGCATGGCCGCCGAGTAGGCGGCGATGGCGCCACCGGAATACCCGCCGATCGCGAATCGACTGTCCCCCAGCGTCTTCGGCTCCACCGCGCGGACCGCGCGAATCGCGTCGAGCAGCACGTGACCGGCGACGTGCGGTTCGGCGTAGGACATCCACGGACCTTCGTGATCGGGGACGAGCACCCCGTAACCGTGCGCCAGCGCCCAGGCCGTGGTGGGCGGAAGGAGGTCTCCCGCACTGAATTTCGGATGCAGGCCGTGTGCGAGCGCATAGCCCGGGGTGCAGCGCGATCCCAGGGAGTTGATCGGGATCGCGTTCACCAGCACCGGGCGCGAGCCGGGTCCGGTCCACGTCGCCGCGGGCTCGAGCAAGGTCGCGGTACCGAACGAGGGCGAGCCCGTCGCACCCGTGGAACGGAACTTCAGCTGTAGTGCGCGGGCGATCGGCACCACAGCCAGCGGTGCGGCCGTCGCGGTCACATCGCGCACCTGAATCGGATCACCGGGAGGCAGAGTCCGCAGACCAGCGGGCCACTCGTCGAATAGCGGATCTCCGGCGGGCGGCGACAGCGTGGCGCGCCACAGCGCCGCGAGATCGGGCGCCAGTTCGGTATTCGGCGGCGCCGGTGCGGGCGGCACGGCCGGCGGCGGGATCGCGTGATCGATCCACCGCTGCCATTCGGCGGTGCCGCCCGGCGCATCGTTGTCGGCGCGCCCGGCCGGCGGCTGCGACAGCGTCAGCCCGAGCAGTGCGGCGAGTGTCAGGGAGACCAGCATCAGCGACCGGGCCGGTGTCACGGCAACCTCCACAGCAGATCAACGAGTGGGGCACCGAAATCCACTGCGCCCCTTGCGGAACGACGGTTCCGAAGCACGCTCACCCTACGATCGCCGGTCGCCGCGGCGAACCGTTCCCGGCGCGATTGCCCAGACCTCACCAACTCCGGCCACCGAAGTCGGTAAGTGACACAACGAACATCGACAACAGAACGGCCGTCCAACAATATGCATGATGCACTAAATGTGTACTATACAAAAGTCGACCCGTGGACATCCGAGGGAGCAAGGGCGTGGAGAAAGCACGATCCGCTGGAAAATCCGGCGGCATCCTGGGGGTACTGGCCTTCGCCGGTATCGTCGCGTCACTGACGCAGACGCTGGTGGTGCCGCTGCTCGGCCAGTTACCGCAGCTGCTGCACACCGGTGCGGCCAATGCCACCTGGGTGGTCACGGCGAGCCTGCTCGCCGCCGCGGTGACCACGCCGGTATCGGGCCGGCTGGGCGATCTCTACGGTAAGCGCCTGGTGCTGCTCGCCTCGACCGTGCCGCTGCTGGCCGGATCGATCATCTGCGCGGTGTCGTCATCGCTGTGGCCGATGATCATCGGGCGCGGATTGCAGGGGATGAGCGCGGGCATCGTGCCCGTCGGCATCGCCGCACTGCGCGATCTGCTGCCCCGGGAGCGGCTCGGCTCCGGTATCGCATTGATCAGTTCATCGCTCGGTATCGGCGGCGCACTGGGTCTGCCGTTGGCCGCCGCGGTCATCCAGTACTCCAGCTGGCGCGCGCTGTTCTGGGGTATGGCGGTACTGGCGGTCGTGGTCGCCGGGCTGATCTTCGCGCTCATACCCGCGACACCGGCCAGTGGCTCCACCGGACGCTTCGATGTGCTCGGTGCACTCGGGCTGGGCGCCGGGCTGGTCTGCTTACTACTTGCGGTCTCCAAGGGTTCGAGCTGGGGCTGGGGCAGCGGTCTGACCATCGGGCTGTTCGTCGCCGCGGCCGTGGTGCTGCTGCTGTGGGGCTGGTGGGAACTGGCCACCCGCAACCCGCTGGTCGATCTGCGGGTCACCGCGCGGCCACAGGTCCTGCTGACCAATGGCGCCTCGATGGTCGTCGGCATGGCGATGTACGCGCAGTCGCTGGTGGTGCCGCAGCTGTTGCAGTTGCCGAAGTCCACCGGTTACGGCCTGGGCCAATCGATGATGGCGATGGGGTTGTGGATGGCCCCGGCCGGCCTGATGATGATGCTGGTCTCCCCCGTCGGCGCCCGGCTCTCGGCCCGCAGCGGCCCGAAGATCACCCTGATCACCGGCTGCGTCATCATCGCCGCGGGCTACGGCTCCTCACTGGTCCTGATGGGCACCACCTGGGGCCTGCTGATCGTCACCCTGATCATCAACACCGGTGTCGGTTTCGCCTACGGCGCCATGCCCGCGCTGGTGATGTCAGCGGTGCCGCAGTCCGAAACCGCCGCCGCCAACAGCTTCAACACGCTGATGCGCTCGATCGGCACCTCGGTCGCCGCGGCCGTGGTCGGCGCGGTGCTGGCCCAGATGACCATCTCGCTGGGCGGACACGCCATCGCCAGCGAGAACGGTTTCCGGATCTCGCTGCTGATCGGCTGCGGTGTAGCGGTCGCCGGCGCGGTGGTCGCGTCGTTCATCCCGGCCATGCGGCCCGCAGCCGCTCCCGCCGTGGTCGCCGCCGATTCCGGGGCGGCCGCCGCCCCGGTACCTCCGGTCGTGGACACCGGCAGTGCCCCCGCGGCTTCCGAATTCGCCGCCACGGCCGAACCCGACCGGCAGCCGGCGACCTCCGGTCCGGTGGCGTTCGGCCGTGTGCGCGACACCCGCGGCACAGCTCTGGCCGGCGCGGTCCTGACCCTGATCTCGACCTCGGGCCGCCAGATCGACCGGACGGTGTCGGCCGGCGACGGATACTTCGAACTGACGGCTCCCGAACCCGGCTCCTACGTACTCATCGCCTCCACCGACGGCCGCCGCCCGGACGCGTCCACGGTGACGCTGGGATCGATGCCGATGCCGTGCGAGGTCGCGCTCACCGCTATGGCCGGCCTGACCGGAACGGTCACCCGCGACGACGACGGCGCGCCGGTCCCCGCCGCCCGCGTCTCGGCACTCGACGTCCGCGGTGAGGTGCTCGCCTCCGCGGCCACCGACAGCGCCGGCGACTTCGGCCTGCCCGAACTGCCCGAGGGCGATGTGACGGTCGCGGTCAGCGCCGCCGGTTTCCATCCGAGTGCGGTCTCGGTGCGCGCCACCGACACCGCGCTCGCCCGGATCGAGATCGTGCTCCGCCCCAGCGCCCGGGTGCGCGGCGTGGTCCGCGGCACCGACGGCAGCCCGCTGCCCGAAGCCCGGGTCACCCTCACCGACTGGGTGGGCAATGTGGTCGACTCGCTGATCACCGGCCCGGACGGCAGCTACACCTTCGCCGACCTGGACGAAGGCACCTACACCCTGGTCGCCTCCGGCTACGCGCCGGTGCACAGCTCGGTGGTCGTGCGCGATCAGGGCCGGGATCTGGATATCGAACTGGGACACGGCGTTACGGCCGCCGTATCGGCGCAGCTGCCGGTCGCCGCCCGGCACGCCGCCGAGAACTAGTCCGGCCACGAACAGACGACCCCGCCACCCGGACCCATCGGGTGGCGGGGTCGTTCGCCCACCGGCTCAGGGCTTGTGGGCCACCACCGCGAACATCGTCACCGAGAAGTGGTAGTCACCCGCCGCGACACCTCGATCGATATCGGCGATCAGCGCATCGCGCTGCGCCTCGGTGATGATCCCTTCCGCCACACCGCGTTCGGTGATCATGGTGTACATCGGCAGCACCATGTCCGGTTCCCAGATCACCGCCTCGGACCCGATGTCGTCGACGACGAATCCGGCCCCGGCCAGCAATCCGCGTAACTGCCTGCCGGAGTTGCGATTCGGACTGGTCGACGCCATCCGCTGGGTCAGCTTCCCGATGATCTCCGGGTCGCCGGGATGGTAGACCGCGGTCGCCCAGTCGCTGTCGATCAGCACCACCCGCCCACCGGGACGCAGCACCCGTGCGATCTCCGCGGTCGCCTTCGCCGGATCGTCCAGGTGCTGGTACACCCGCTCGCAGCGGACCGCGTCGACCGAGGCGTCCGGCAGTGGCAGCGCGTAGGCCGAGCCCTCGACGAATTCGGTCTTCACCTCACCCGCCCGCTCCTGCGCCAGGCTCAGCATCGCCGGATTCGGATCCACGCCGACGGCGCGGCCCCGCTCACCCACCAGCCGCGCGAGTTCGACGACCTCGCTACCGGTCCCGGAACCCAGATCGAGCGCGGTGTCACCGGGCAGCACGGCCAGTGCGTCCCGGGCCCACTGCCGCATCCGCACGACACCCGGTAACCGCGCTTGATCGTCGAGAACTCCGACGATGAGGTCCTGTTCGGGGTGATGGACCTGGTCGATGTGAAAGGAGGGAACACCATGTTCTTCGCTCACCCCGCCCAGTATGCCCGGCGATTGCGCGAACTCACTCGAACAGCAGACGGCGGGCTCGCCGCAGGACCTCGTCACGACTCTGCCCGGGATGATCGGCCTTGATCAGGCGGTTGGCGATGACCACCGAGAACGCCAGCAGCGCAACGGCTTCGACATCCTCGGGGTCGACCCCGGAGCTCTCCAGCAGACCGCGCAGATAGTCCATCCGGGCGTTGTCCACCTCGCGCAGCCGCTGCGCCACGGCGAGATCGCGGCGCGCCCAGGCCCGGATCGCGAGATCCAGCGGGGTCAGATCCTCGGCGAAGGTCAGCATTCCGGCTCGCCGCATCTTGTCCCGCGGATCCCCGCCCTCGCGCTCGACCTGCTGGAGAACGTCGTCGACGGCACGGCGCTCCCAGTCGCCGAGCATCGCCTCGAGCAGTTCGTCGCGAGAACGGAACTGGCGGTAGAACCCACCCCGGGTGACCCCCAGCCGGGATGCCAGCGCCTCCACCCGCACCGCGTCGGGTCCGTGTTCGGCGAGTACGGCCAGCCCGGCGTCGATCCACGCCTGCCGCGGGGTGCGCACGGGTGGTGCCATCACCTTCTCCTTGTCGACCGGCTCGTCTGCGCCCTTGATTAGATCACCCCTCAATAGATACAGTACTGTTCTGTATCTATTGAGCAGAAACCGGAAGGTTCTCGCCATGTCAGTAGTCACTTCCCCGGTCGTCCGGCAGCAGGGAATCTCCGACGACCTCCTCGCACTCAGCACACTCACCGACGTCGTCTACATCGACTGCCACGTCCTCGAGACTCCCGTCGCCACCACGCGCACCGCCGAGCAGTGGGCACGCGCGATCATGGAAGAGGTCCCCGAGGCCGTCCGCGCAACGCTCACCGCCGCCTGGGCAGGTATCGGGCTCGACCTGACCCCCGGTGCACCCGGCACCGTCGCGGGCTGGCGGATCACCATCGCCGCACCGGAATGCGTTGTGCTGCGCGCCGATTCCGGACTGGACTTCCACGGTGAACTCGTGGTCGAGGTCGGCGACGGCACGGTGCGGATCGCCACCTTCGTCGCGATGCGGGGCACCCGTGCGCCCGATGCGTGGTTCCCCGTGGTGCCCGGACATCTCGCCTTCGTTCGATCGCTGCTCGAACGCGCCGGCCGGAGCGCCGGTTGCGGACCGTTCCGGCCTGCGGGAAGGTCACTGTCGCCCGAGGACCCCGAATAGGTAGGTTCGCCTGCGAGGTGCGGTGCTCGCCGTCCGGGCGGCACCGATCCTCGGAGGAGGTTGTATGTCCGATCCGTCACCGGCTGCCGCCGATATCGCGGAACTGGCCGGACGGCTGGCCCGCTGGGAAGCCGTCGAGGAGATCAAGGCGCTCAAACACCGGTACTTCCGGGCCTGTGATGCCAAGGACCCCGGCGGGTTTCGCGATTGCTTCATCGCCGGCGCACGCGTGGACTACGGCGATCTGGGCAGCACCGACGCCGAAGGGATGGCCGCGGTCTTCGAATCCATCGCGCTGCAACAGGTCGAGGGCCGCGACGTGATTCTCGATATGCATCACGGCATGCACGCCACCATCGACGTGCACGACGAGAGCACCGCCACCGGGCGGTGGACCCTGCGATTCCGGCAGGTGAACCTGATCGACAACACCGAAACCGTCACCAGCGGTGAGTACGACGACGACTATCTGCGCCGCGACGGGCAGTGGAAGATGTCCGCGTGCCGCTTCCGCCGCAACTGGTCGATCACCCGGCCGATCGACGCCGACTGCCGGATCACCCGGTAGCCGGCGCTGTGCAGCGTCTCGGCCGACCGGCTCAGCGCAGCGCGGGGATCACGGCACGCTCGAACAGCTCCACACCCGAGGTGTCGTAGGCGGATTCCGGGAAGTTGTGGATCGCGTAGCCGAGGCCGAGATCGCGGATCCGCGTGAGATTTTCGACGATCCGCTCGGGTGTGCCGACGGCCGGGGAGTCGGCGAACCAGGTGGCCAGCTGCGCCTCGGCGGCTTCGGCGCCCAGCACCGGCGCCAGCCGGGCCGCCAGCGCGGCGATCCGGTCGCCGACCTCGGCCTCGGTCGCACCGACCAGGGTGTTGAAGTTGGCGCTGCGCGTGATCGCCTCGAAATCCGAGCCCACGTCGGCGCAGTGCGCGCGCAGCAGTTCGGACTTGTGCGCGAAGGTCTCCGGATCACCCGAGAAGTTGGTGTACTGCGCGTATTTCGCGGCGATCCGCAGGGTGACCTTCTCGCCGCCACCGGCGACCCAGATCGGAATCCCGCCCTCCTGCAACGGCAGCGGGCGCACGATCGCCCCGTCGACCCGATAGTGCGCACCGGCCAGCGTCGCGGTACCGGTGGTCCACGCCTGGCGCAGGATCTGCACCCCTTCGTCCAGCTTCGCCAATCGTTGTCCGGCAGTGGGGAATCCGTATCCGTAGGCACGCCATTCGTGCTCGTACCAGCCGGCGCCGATGCCCATCTCGGCGCGACCGCCGGAAATCAGGTCCACGGTGGCGGCGATCTTCGCCAGATGGGCCGGATTGCGGTAGGCGATCGCGGTGCACATCTGGCCGAGCCGGATGCGCTCGGTGCTGGCCGCGAAGGCCGACATCAGCGTCCACGCCTCGTGCGTCGCCTCCTCGGTGGGCACCGGCACGGTGTGGAAGTGGTCGTAGACCCACAGCGACTCCCACACCCCGGCATCATCGGCGCGGCGGGCGAGGTCCCGCATCACCGGCCACTGCCGCGCCGGATCGATGCCGACCAGGTCCAGCCGCCAGCCCTGGGGAACGAAGATGCCGAAACGCACGGTGCGCCTCCTCGGTGAGAGAACAGGATTCGGCTGTCACTCTTCCGATTCACCCGGGCGCGGGCAAGGTTTCCGCGCTGCGCGCGTCCAATCGCATCCGCCGCCCGGATCTCGTCTCAGACTCCGACGTCGGCCGGCTCGGAGTCCGCCCCGTCCCAGACTCCGGACCGTTCCAGGTGCGCGATCAGGCGCCGGCCCGCGTCCTCGTACAGGCGCCGGCTCTCGGCGGCCACCAGCTCACTGTCGCCCTTGCGCAGTGCGGCGACCAGCCGTCGGTGGCAGTCGATCGCGAACTCGGCCCAGTCCGGATCGGCCGCGTACAGGCGATAGGGCGCGTACCAGCCCATCTTCCATTGGAACGAGGCCAGCCGCGGCGAACCGGCTGCCCGGTTGAGGGTGCGATGGAATTCGAACTCGCATTCGGCGATCGCATCGACATCACCGTCGGCGACGGCACCCGCCAGTCGTCGCACACTGTCGTCGAGAAGTTCGAAACCGGCGGGGTCGATCTGCTGCGCCGCCCGCTGGGCCAGCCGGTTGCCCAGCTGAGCCTGCACCCAGAAGATGTCGGCGATATCGTCGCGGCTCAACCGGACGACGGCGAATCCGCGCCGCGGCAGCACCCGCACGACCCCCTCCCCGGCCAGGGTGAGCAGGGCCTCGCGCACCGGCGTCACACTGACGTCCAATTTCTCCGCGACCTCGTCCAGCCGGATGAACTCATCGGGCTTGATCACACCCGACATGATCCAGTTGCGAATATGGTGTGCGATCTGTTGCGGTAACGGCAGCTTCCGTCCCGAGAGACCGGGACCCGTTCGTACTGCCACGAAAACCCTTCTTCCGCCGTGACCGATCGTGCAGACCACGCGGCGCACTACCGAAAGAAGAGAATATCAACACCGGCGCAGCTGGCAGCCGGTTTGCGGGGTCACTTCCCGAGATACGCGACGATGCCGCCGATGAGCGCCTCGAGCGCGTCGTCGAGATCGCCGTAGGTGCCCAGCGTTCGTTCCGAGGTGATGCCGCGCATGGCCGCGGGGATCAGGGCCGCCACCCGGCGCACCTTCACCGGTTCCAGTCCCAGATCGGCGAATGCCCGTTCGCAGGCCTGATCCCAATTCGGTTTCCACGACGCCAATTCCGCGGCGGTGCGGGGGTACTCCCGCTCGAGTTCGGCGTGATCGCGCGGCAGTGCCGCGCGCAGGGTTTCGATCGCCAGCGATTCCGGCCGGCGTAGCCCCACCGCCATCGTGCGGATCAGCGCATCGACCCGTTCGTGCAGTGTGCCATCGGGTTTGATGCCGGCGGGCAGGTCGCCGCGCTTGTCCGCGGTATGGCGCAGCACCGCGGCCCACAGTCCATCGATATCACCGAACTGATACTTGACCACCCCCCAGGTCGCGCCGATATCGCGGGCGATGCGGTTACCCGAGACCGCCGCGCGATCCCCCGTCGCCAACGAGGCGATCGCCGCCTCGAGCATGCTCTCCCGGGATTGGATACCGCGCCGGTTCGCCCGCCGTCCACCTACCGCCGCGTCCGTCACGACGCCGATTGTAATGGGCCCGACCTGCGATATCCAGTTTCACACAACCCTCTTGTATTCTTTCGAAGAGGGTTCTACGGTTATGGGCGCCGCAGGTGATCGGCGCCACCGACGCCGGGCGTCCCACGCGGCCCGAGCGCCTCGTTTGCCGGAAGGATCTGCAGATGGCACCACCACCCCTGTCGATGGAACCGACGGGCTGGTTCCAAGTCGCCTGGTGCACCGAGATCGCGGTCGGTGCCGTGCACAAGATGAAATACTTCGGCCGGGAGATGGTCGCCTGGCGCTCGGCGTCGGGCGAGTTGTCGGTCTTCGACGCCTACTGTGAGCACCTGGGCGCCCACCTCGGCTACGGCGGCCGCGTCGAGGGCGAGAATCTGGTGTGCCCATTCCACGGCTGGGAGTGGAATCGCGAGGGCCGCAATGTGTGCATCCCGTACGAGACCCACCCCAACAAGGGCCGCCGCATCCGCAGCTATCCGGTCGTCGAACGCAACGAAGCGGTCTGGATCTGGTACGACATCGACGGCCGCGCACCGTATTTCGAGGTGCCGGACCTGTTCACGGCCTTCGGTGACGACCGGACCGCCGCCGACTACTATCCGCCGGTCCCCGCGGCCACCATCTACCGGCCCGGGCTCGAGATGCATCCGCAGTACGTCATGGAGAACGGCGTCGACTTCGCGCACTTCACGACCGTGCACGGGACGCCGTTCGTCCCGGAGTTCACCCGGCACGACTTCTCCGGCCCGGTGTCCCACGTCGATTTCACCATCGCCTTCGACGAGAACGTGGCCGAGGATCAGATCAGCAGCGGTGTGGAATCCATCAACGCCGGGCTCGGCTGTTCGATCACCAAGAGCTGGGGCATGGTCGACAACCGCACCATGCCCGCCGTGACACCGGTGGACGAGCGCACCTCCGATGTGCGGTTCACCGTATGGATCGGCCGCAAACCCGGTGACGACTCCCCCGAACTCACCCGGTACGGAAAGACCATGGCCGACTTCGTGATCGAGCAGTTCGAGGCCGATATCGAGATCTGGTCGCATCAGCGCTACTCCGATCCGCCCGCGTTGTCGCGCAAGGAATTCCAGGGTTTCACCGCCCTGCGGACCTGGGCGCGGCAGTTCTATCCCGACGGCGGCCCCGCGGGCGCCGATCCGCGCCATCCGCACACCGGCGCCGTGCGGCCCGCGGCTCGTGCCGACCGTTGAGCGCACCGTCCCCGCTTCCGCAGCTACCGAAAGGCCCCCGATGACCACCTCCGACAAGATCCGGGTATTCCAGGTCGCGACCGGCAATCTGGGCACCGAGATGATCGGCCGCATCCGCGATCACCCCGACCTCGAACTGGCCGGCCTGCACTGCTACACCCCGGACAAGATCGGCCGCGACGCCGGCGAGATCGTCGGCATCGGCCCGATCGGCGTGACCGCGACCGGAACCGTCGCCGAGATCATCGCCGCCCGGCCCGATGTCCTCACCTTCCATGGCGTCTTCCCGGACGAGGACCTCTACGTGAAGGTGCTCGAAGCCGGTATCGACGTGGTGACCACCGCCGACTGGATCACCGGCTACCACCGCGACACCAACCACCCGCACCCGTCCGGGCGCAAGGTCAGCGATGTCATCCAATCCGCCTGTGAGCGTGGTGGTTCCACGTTCTACGGCACCGGCATGAACCCGGGCCTGTGCCAGATCCTCGGCATCGTGCACACCGCCGACGTGGCCGATATCGAGAATGTGACGGTCACCGAATCGGTCGACGTGTCCTGCCATCATTCCGTGGACACCTGGAAGGCGGTCGGCTACGGCCGCCCGATCGACGATCCCACCATCCCGGACTCGCTGCACAAATACACCGCGGTGTTCGCCGACTCGGTCCACCTCATGGCCGATGCCTTCGGCCTCGAACTCGACGAGGTCACCTTCAGCTACGAACTCGGCGCGTGCACCAAGGATGTCGATCTGGGCTGGTACTTCCTGCCCAAGGGTTCACTGGGCGCCAACTACATCAAGTACCAGGGCATGGTCGACGGTGTGGCGCGGGTGGAGTCGCACCTGGAATGGCAGATGACCCCGCACACCGACCCGGCGTGGAACATCAAGGGCTGCTACATCACTCAGGTCACCGGCGATCCCAGCATCTACAGCAAGCACATGATCTTCCCGCGCAAGGGATTCGACCTGTCCGACCCGGCGAACTTCGCCTCCATCGGCATGACGGTGACCGGCCTGCCCGCCCTCAACGCCATCACCTCCGTCGTCGCGGCCCGCCCCGGCATCATCACCAGCGCCGACCTGCCGCTGCGCAGTTTCGCGGGCCGCTTCAACCTCTGAGCCGACGGCCGGGTCAGCGCCGCAGCCAGCCGGCGACGAGTTCGGTCACCATCGCCGCGCCTCGATCGCTGAGATGGATGTGATCGACGAACAGTTCGAGCCCGTGGCTGCGCGCGACCGTGTCCCAATCACGTCGGAACAGATGGTGAGCGGTGGCCGCGCGACAGGCGAGCAGGCCCTCGGCCGCCTTGCCCCCGGCGCGAATCCCGAAGCGGCCGCCGCGCTGCTCATCGGCGGATGTTTCCACGAGGCATTTCTGCGCTACTACGCCGCGGGTGCCGACGCCGAGGTGGCACCGCGCGGTCACGCCGAGATGCTCGCCCGAGCCGCGGTCGCGCCGCTGCTCGGCAGCTGAAACCCGGTCTACGGGGTCACGATGGCGAAGTCGGGGTCCGGGTTGTCGAGATATCCGACCAATTCGGCCAGCACCGCGGGATTACCCGAGACCGAGATCTCGCCGTCGCCGATCATCTGCTGAATATCCTTGCCGCCCAGCAGCGCAACGTGCAGGGCGGCGCCGGAGAGGGTGAAGGTCGCGTCGGCGGCGGGGACCTCACCCTCGACGTCGAAGTGCACGAGGACGCCGTTGCGCAGGTGGACGCGGTGCACGAGGTTCTCGTCGGTGACCCGCCAATCGATGGTGATGTCGGCCGACCACGACTTGGGCCCGTCCACCCGCAGCGCGACCGCGTCGAACAACTGCTCCACACTCAGCGCGGCCGCGATGTCGGGCGCGGCGGCAACCGTCGGCGTGCCCACCGAACCGTTGCGCAGTTCGTAGGCACCCATCAGGAAGAAGTTGCGCCAGGTCCCGTTCTCCGATCCGTAGCCGAGCTGTTCGAGGGTGTCGGCCTGAAGTGCGCGTGCCTCGGCGTGCTCGGGCTCGGCGAAGATCACATAGTTGAGAACCTGTGCCACCCAGCGGAAATCGCCCGCGGCGAAAGAATCCCGGGCCTTGGCCACCACCGCGTCGGCGCCGCCCATGAACTCCAGGTGCCGCTTCGCCGATTCGGTCGGCGGATGCTGCCACAGGGTGGCCGGATTGCCGTCGAACCAGCCCATGTACCGCTGATAGATGGCCTTCACATTGTGGCTGACCGAACCGTAGTAGCCGTGCGTATTCCAGGCCGCTTCCAAAGCCGGTGGCAGCGTGATGGATTCGGCGATCTCCACTCCGGTCGCACCCTTGTTCAGCGCGCGCAGCGTCTGATCGTGCAGGTAGCCATACAGATCACGTTGCTGGGCAAGGAATTCCGTCAGTCGATCGGTTCCCCAGGTCGGCCAGTGGTGCGAGGCGAACAGCACATCCGACCGGCCGGCGAACCGGTTGATCGCCTCGGTCAGATATTTCGACCAGATGTGCGGATCGCGCACCAGCGCCCCGCGCAGCGTCAGCAGATTGTGCAGGGTGTGGGTCGCGTTCTCGGCCATGCACAGCGCGCGGCGTTCCGGGAAGTGGAAATTCATCTCCGAGGGCGCCTCGGTGCCCGGTGTCATCTGGAAATCGATGCGGACCCCGTCGACCACCTCGCTCTGACCGGTGTGGGTGATGTCCAGCGTCGGGGTGATCAGCGTCGGGGTGCCCGTGGATGTGGTCTGGCCCAGCCCGGCACCCACCGCGCCTCGCGGGCCGCGCGGTAGCGCCGCGCCGTACATGTAGGCCGCGCGCCGGCCCATCGCGGTTCCGGCGTAGACGTTCTCCTCCACCGCGTGCTCCACGAAACCCACCGGGGCCAGAATCGGGACCTTGCCGGCCGCGACCTCCTCGGCCGTGGTCACACCCTTCACACCACCGAAATGGTCGATGTGCGAATGGGTGTAGATCACCGCCGTCACCGGCCGGTCACCACGGTGCGCGCGATACAACGCGAGCCCGGCCGCGGCGGTCTCCGCCGAGATCAGCGGATCGATCACGATCACTCCGACATCACCTTCGACCAACGTCATATTCGACAGATCCAGCCCGCGAATCTGATAGATCCCCTCGGTGACCTCGAACAAGCCCTGGATCGCGCACAACCTCGACTGCCGCCACAGGCTCGGGTGCACGGTGGCCGGGCAGTCATCGTCCAGAAACGCGTACCCGTCGCTGTCCCACACCACATCGCCGGCCGAATTCTTCACCACGCCCGGTTCGAGCGCGGCGACGAAACCTCGCCGGGCATCGTCGAAATCCTGGTCGTCACCGAACGGGAGTGACTGCACCGCACCCTTGTTCTGCGATTCGATCGGTCCCGAAACCTCGCTGACACCAGTCATTGCGCACTCCTTCGAGCCGTCGCCGGATGGATGTGGTCAGTCGCGTCTCACGCTTCCGGGGACCCGCGGTACGGGCTTCACCCGGCGCGGGTGAATTTCCGGAAACTGTTTCCAACCTGGGGAACCCTCGATAATGGACAGGTCGGACGGACAACCGTGAACCGACGAGAGCGGGCCGCCGGTTCGCGACAGTCGCCGCTCGTGGAGGTGCCGGTGGCAGTGGACGTACCGCGCTCGACCGATCGGAGGCAGCGATGAGCCCGACCGATCATTATTGGGTCGTTCCGGAATTCCACCTTCCCGGCTATGCGTCGAAGACTCTGAAGAAAGCGGTCGCGACGACCCGTTCCGCCATTCAGGTCAATGTCGACAATCTGGGTGCGGGCACGCCCGCACTGGCCCCGAAGTTCATCCAGATGCTGCGTGAGCACAACCTGATCGACAAGAACAACCACGCCACGTCGATCACGGCTCACAACGACGCCGTCGAATCACTGACCAGCATCAAGACCGAGCTCGACGACAACGACGGCAAAGTCGACAGCTCGACATTCGGGACCTACTCCGCAGCGGGAAAAGCCAACGAGCAGATCAAAGAGGCGATCACCGAACTGCAGGACACCATCTCCGCCGCCACCCGGACCCATGGCCCGAGCGTGCACCGCGATACCGGCGAGCAGTACTGGCCCGAATCGGTGGAGGGACCGCTGCGAACTGCCTGCGCCACCGCGTCCGCCAGCGTGGAGAAGACCATCCAGACCGCACATACCGACATCCGCAAGCACGCCGACCACATCACCGGGTCGCTCCCGAGCAACCCCACCAGCGACGGGTACGGCGGCACCACCGCGCCGCTGACGACACCGTGGCGGGGCCACAACTACGTTCCACCCACCGATGCCGACACCCTGGAGAAGATCAAGGGCTTCGCCACCAACGAACTGGGTGTCAGCGAGGGGCCGAACAACCACGTGAACCGGCCGTACAACATCGACGACGCGTGGTGCTCGTCCTTCGCCACGTGGGTCTGGAAGAAGTCCGGTATCCATGTCGACTGGAAGAACCCGAACCTGGTGTCGAGCGTGTGGTCGGATGCGGTCAACCACAATCCACCGCTGGCCGACAACATTTCCGGCGCCCGCGCCGGCGACCTCGTCATCTTCGGCGGGCAGAACCACATCGGCGTGATCGTCGCCCGCGACGGCAACACCATCACCACCATCGAGGGCAACTCCGGCGACGCGGTCCGCCAGCACACCTACAACCTGTCCGGCAGCAACTTCACCGGTGTCGTCCACCCGCCCGCCGATGCCCGTGTACCGGCCAACGCCTGACCGCATTCCACTGTTCACCGAACGTTCCGTCATGACAGTGCTGGTGTGCACCGGGCCGCCCTAGCTTCTCCGTGTGCGCCGGGTGGAATGTCCGGCCTGCTCGTTCCCTCGGGAACGGCTACCAGAGGGCCGCAGGCGGTGGTTACCGGCTGTGGCGGAGCAAGTCCGGAGGATCTGTGAATTTCAAGAAGGGCAGCGCGATCATCGGCGTTCTCGCCGCGGCGAGCGTTCTGACACTGAGCGCGTGCGGCAGCGACGACAACACCACCACCACGGCCGACGGCGGCGCCGCGGCCGCCAAGGTCAACGTCGACTGCGGCGGTAAGAAGGCACTGAAGGCGAGCGGTTCGTCCGCGCAGAAGAACGCGATGGACCGGTTCGTCACCGCGTACCAGACGAACTGCCCGGACAACAACCTCGACTACACCTCGAGTGGCTCCGGCGCCGGTCTGAACGATTTCTTCGGCAGCCAGACCGATTTCGGCGGTTCGGACTCCCCGCTGAGCAAGGACAAGGGCGAATACGACAAGGCACAGGCCCGCTGCGGTGCGCCTGCCTGGAACCTGCCGACCGTCTACGGGCCCATCGCCATCACCTTCAATGTGCCGGGCGTCGACAAGCTGGCGCTGGACGGACCCACCGCGGCCAAGATCTTCAACGGCAAGATCACCAAGTGGAACGATCCGGCCATCGCCGCCGAGAACGCGGGCGTCACCCTGCCCGATCTGCCGATCAATGTCGTGTTCCGCAGCGACGAGTCCGGCACCAGTGACAACTTCCAGCACTACCTCGATGCCGCTTCCAAGGGCGAGTGGGGCAAGGGTGCCGGTAAGGCGTTCGCCGGTGGTGTCGGTGAGGGCGCCAAGGGCAACGAGGGCACCTCCGCCGCCATCGCCCGCACTCCCGGTTCGGTGACCTACAACGAGTGGTCGTTCGCCAAGGCGCAGAACCTGCACATCGCGAGCATCATCACCGATGCCGCCGGTGGTAAGCCGGTCGATCTGAGCGTCGACTCGGCGCAGAAGGCCGTGGCCGGCGTCAAGGTCAAGGGTGAGGGCAACGACCTGGTGCTCGACACCAGCTCCTTCTACAACCCGACCGATCCGGGCGCGTACCCGATCATGCTGGCCACCTACGAGGTCGTGTGCTCGAAGTACTCCGACGCCGCCACCGCCACCTCGGTCAAGGCATTCCTGACCTCGGCCACCGAGAACGGCCAGACCGGCCTGGACACCGCGGGCTACATCCCGATCCCCGACTCGTTCAAGACCAAGCTCACCACCGCGATCAACGCCATCTCCTGATCCCGGCTCACCTCGTTTCGCCCCGCGGTCCGGTGCCCTGCGCCCGGCCCGCGGGGCGTATTCGTTTCACCTGACGAGGGTGAAGCCCGGTACCGCCCCTGCTCCTAGCGTCGGCAGCATCCGACCGATCCGCCGATGAGGAGCTGGCTATGAACGATCCACACGACGCGCTCACCGACGCGCTGCGCAGCATCGGCGTACCGGATCGAGTAGGCACCCCACTGGGCACATTCGACTTCTTCGACGGTGTGCCGAAACCCGATTCGGTCACCACGCTCTACGCCGGACTGGACTTCCTGCGCGGTATCGAGGCATTCCTCGGCGCCGTTCCGGGAGCGTCGCTCGTCGCCATGCGCCGCGGCCTGCGCAGTGTCGGAATCGACCGGCTCACCACGATGGCGATCACCGAGCCCCGGGCGAATTCCGGCAGCTACTTCCTCACACCCAACACCGAAACCACCTACGGCACACTGTTCTTCGATTTGCGTGACGGCCCGGTCGTGATCGAACCGCCGACAGAATCGCTGTGCGTGGTCGACGACTTCTGGTTCCGCTACGTCGCCGATATGGGCATTGCGGGCCCCGATCACGGACAGGGTGGCAGATACCTGTTCCTGCCACCCGGCTACAGCGGCGTGGTACCCGACGGGTATTTCACCTACCGCCCGCCCACCTTCACCAACTGGGCGGTGTTCCGCGCACTGGGCGGGGTCGACGCCATCAAGCAGACCCGGGTGTACCGGCTCGCCGACGCCGGGGCCCCACCCGAGATGATGTTCGTCAACGTCGCCGACCGCGTCTTCAACACCGTGCACGCCAACGATTTCTCCTTCTACGAGGAAGTCGACGAACTCGTCCAGGAGGAACCGCCGGAAGCACTCGATCCCGAACGGGCCGGGCAGCTCGCCGCCATCGGCATCCGCCACGGCCATTCGTTCCGGCCGGACGACCGGCTGCGCGGAATACTCGACACCGCCGCCCGCACCGCCGCCGGGATCAGCCGGGCGCTGGTGTACTTCCCCCGCGACCCCGAGGCCTTCCTCTTCGACGGAACTTCCTGGAAACAGGCATTCGTCGGGGGCAGTTACGAATTCCTCCGCGACGGCGCCCGCCTGCTCGACGCGCGCACCCAGTTCCACTACTTCGCCACCGTCATCACCCCCGCGATGGCGCACGCCCAGCCCGGCGCGGGTTCGGCCTACATCTACACCGCCGAGGACGCCGACGGCCGGATCCTCGACGGCGCCGAGCACTATCGGCTCACGCTGCCCCCGAATCCGCCCGCGAAGAACTTCTGGTCGGTCGACCTCTACGACACCCAGACCCGCTCCCTGTTGCAGACCGACAACCCCTATCCCAGCCTGATGAGCCTCACCGGCACGGTGCGCTCCGCGCCCGACGGTTCCACCGAACTCCGGTTCGGCCCCACCCCACCGAACGACGGTGAGAGCAATTGGATCCGGACGGTGCCGGGTAAGAGCTGGTTTCCCATGCTGCGCCTGTACGGCCCACTGCAGCCGTGGTTCGACAAGACGTGGCGACCCAGCGAAGTCCAGCGCTTGGATGCCGATCACCGATGATCCGGACCGGTCGCACCGCACGGACCGGAGGTGGCCGGCCGACCAGGGCGGACCCGGAATTCGGCAAACATCCGGGGCAGATTCGGTCACGCTTCGGGCTCATCGGGCGCCGCGAAGATCTGCCGCGAGGTCGGCTACGAACCTGCTGTTGCCCGGATGGCTCACCGAGTCGTGTCCACACCTGTACCCCTCGGTGGGCAACCCGGGACCATTACCCGCACCGGCGGCGGCTGGTCAGGAGGCAGCGCAGGGGCCGCCCTCGAAACCCATCATCCGACTCATGTCGGTACGCGCCGTCGGTACTCCGTCGGCGACGTTCACGAAGAGGGGTGAGCCGTCGTGACGGCTACGGAACACAACACATTCGATAAACGACCCAGCACCAAGCAGACCGTCGCCGCGGGCACCTCGCTCGCGGCCGCCGCATTGCTGGTCGTCGCCGGAATCGTTTCGATCTTCCAGGGCATCTCGGCCATCGCCAAGGACGACATCTACGTCTCCGGACCGAATTACACCTACCAGTGGAACACCAGCGGCTGGGGATGGGTCCACCTCATCCTGGGCATTCTGGTGGTGGCCGCGGCCGCCGGGTTGTTCACCGGCGCGGCGTGGGGGCGAGTACTGGCGATCACACTGCTGAGCCTGTCCATTCTCGCCAATTTCCTGTGGCTGCCCTACTACCCGTGGTGGTCGATCCTGATCATCGCCCTCGACATCGTGGTGATCTGGGCGATCGCCACCTGGGACCCGAAACGCATCTGACAGTCGCGCATCGATCGGACCGGGTGCGATCGCCCCGGTCCGATCAATGGGTGAGCACCACCTTGATCACGACGACCGCCGTGGCGACCGCCGTGAGCAGCAACGCCACCAGCAGCGTCGATCGGCTGGGCCGGGCCCCCTTCAGCCGTTCGATCACGAACACGATCCCGCCGATCCGCACCAGGATCGCCACCTCGGCGGCGATCTGGGCCGTGCGCGGTTCGAGCCAGCCGACTGCGGCGACGGCCAGGATCAGCGCCGGCAGTACCGCCGAGCTCAGAATCGGTACCGAATCACGCAGTTCGGCCCAGCGCTGAGCCGTATTCAGCGCCTTGCTCTCCCGCACGGCCTGCCCCACGCCCTCGGCGAAGACGTGCGCGACGAAGGTCGACAGCGAGGTTCCCAGCACGACGAAGATGCCGACGTGTTCTTCGGTCGTGGTCACCGGGATGAGCGCGGCCAGGACGAGGATGTTGCCGTAGACGTAGGCACTGATCCGGCGTGCGGCGTTGTCACGATCCAACGGTGTCCGGCGGGAGAACAGCGGGCCGTGGAGCAATGCCTGGCGGCTGCTGTCCATGACTCTCCCGGTTCTGTTCGTCGGGTCCGCCGGGCGGCGGCTACCGTTGTGCGAGCGGCTTTCCGGTGGGCAGTTCCGCCGCGGCGAACAGGCCGAGGGCACCGGCCAGGGCGAGGGTGAGCATGGCGAACGCGTAGCCGTGACTGCTCAGACCGGCGACCAGGATGGTACCGGCGATGGCGGTGCCGAGCGATGATCCGAGATTCGACACGCACCGCGACAATCCGGAGATCTCCCCCTGCTGGTCCGCACCGAACGCCGACTGCACGACGTTCACCGACGGTGTCAGCATCGAGCCCAGCCCGAGGCCGATCAGCAACAGTCCCGGTGCGAACGCCCACGGATTCAGCGTGCTGCCGGCGAGCACGATCAGCACCACCGTACCGACCAGGACCACACCGAATCCCGACATGATCAAGGTGCGCTGGTCGAAGCGCCGCGCCAGCCGGGCCGCCGACAGCGACGATACGAGCAGGCCCGCGGTGGCGGCGGTGAAGATCACGCCGGTGCCGATCGGGTCGTACCCCCGGACCACCTGGAGATAGGCCGACACCACGAACGAGGTGCCCATCAGGATCAGCCACTGCAGCAGCTGGGTCACCAGGCCGATATTCGACACCTTGTCGCGGAACAGACTCATCGAGACCAGCGGATCACCGCCCGCCCGTTCGGTGTCACGCACGTGCAGGAAGAATCCGGCCAGTACCAGTACGGCGAGCACGATCAGCACCGCGCTCCAGCGTAAATCGTTGTCGGCGGCCAGAATTCCGAGCACCAGCAGCACCAGACCGGCCGCCGACAACCCGGTGCCGAGCAGGTCCAGCTTGCGCGACGGGTCCGCTGGAATCGGATCGCGCACCCGCCGGGTGGAGATCAGAATGGCCGCCACCACCAGTGCCTGGAAGGCGAAGGCCGCCCGCCAGCCGAGCCCCGAGGCGATCAGTCCACCGAGCAGTGGCCCGGCGGCGGCGCCGATTCCGCCCATCGCCATCACCACACCGAATGCCTTCGCGCGCGAGGCGGTGTCGGTGAACAGCAGAGTCGTCAGGATGTAGACCGGCGGGATCAGCAGCGCCGTGCCCACCCCCTCCAGGACGGAGTTACCCAACGCCAGCACACCAAGGCCCGGTGCCAGAGCGCTCAGCACCGCACCGACTCCGTAGACCGACAAGCCCACGGTGAAACAGCGTTTGCGGCCGTAGCGATCGGTGAGCTTACCGCCCGGAATCATCAATGCCGCCATGATCAGCAGGAACAGGGTGATCACCGTTTGCACCCCGCCCACGTCGGCATTCAGGTCGTCGCTGATGTCGGTGATCATCACCGCCATGTTGGTTCCCGCGAAACTGCAGATGAACTGAGCGAGCGCCAACGGAACCAGCACGCCGCGCGGGCGTTCCGGGGCCGCCGGCTCACTCATCACATCACCCGGCCCCGTTGTCGAGGCGGTCGAGTTCGTCGTCGAGCGCCATGGCCGCCGCCACCAGCGCCAGATGGGTGAACGCCTGCGGAAAATTGCCCAATTGCTCACCCGAGGGCCCGATCTCCTCGGCGAACAGCCCGACATGGTTGGCGTAGGTGAGCATCTTGTCGAACGCGTAGCGTGCCTGATGCACGCGTCCGGACCGTGCCAGGGCCTCCACGTACAGGAAGCTGCACAGGTTGAATGTGCCTTCGGCACCGCGTAATCCGTCCGGTGACGCGGCGGGGTCGTAGCGGTAGACGAGGCTGTCGCTGACCAGTTCCCGGTCCATCGCGTCCAGTGTGCTCAGCCAGTCGGGGTCGCGCGCAGACACGAATCCCATCCGCGGCATGAGCAACAGGGAGGCGTCGAGTACCTCGGTGCGGAAATGTTGCACGAAAGCGCGGCGTTCGGTACTCCAGCCGCGGGCGAGGATCTGCTCGAACACCGCGTCTCGGGCACGCGTCCAGCCGTCGAGATCGGCGGGCCGCGCGAATGCGGTCGCCATCCGGATACCACGGTCGAAGGCCACCCAGGTCATCAACCGGCTGTAGGTGAAATCCTGTCTGCCACCGCGAGTTTCCCAGACGCCCTCGTCCGGTCGGTCCCAGTGTCCGGCCAGCCAGTCCAGCAGCCCGGTGAAGACCCGCCATCCGGCGATGCCGCCGATATCGGAGGTCTGTGCCAGCGCATCGGCCGCCTCGCCGTAGATGTCGAGCTGGATCTGGTCGGCGGCCGCGTTGCCGACGCGCACGGGCGCCGACCCGCGATAGCCCTCCCAATGCTCGAGCACCTGTTCGTCCAGTTTCGGATCGCCGTCGATGCGGTACATGATCTGCAGCGGCTCACCGGATGCGGTACCGCCCGCCTCGAGCCGCGCGCGCAGCCAGCGCCGGAAGGCGTACGCCTCGGCGGTGAATCCCAGATCGATGAGGGCCCGGACCGACAGCGAGCCGTCCCGGATCCAGGTGTAGCGATAGTCCCAGTTCCGTTCTCCGCCGATCTGTTCCGGCAATCCCATGGTCGCCGCCGCGATCGGCGCACCGGTCGGTGCGTAGGTGAGCAGCTTCAGGGTGATCGCGGAGCGGTGCACCATGTCACGCCACCGGCCGCGATAGGTCGAGTGCCGCAACCACGTCTGCCACCAGGTGCGGCATCGCGTGAATTCGGCGCCGATGCCGGCCCGGTGCGGCTTCGCCGGAAAGTCCCCGCCCGCGGCGGTGGCGGTCAGCATGATCACCGCCGTCTCCCCTTCGCCGAGGGTGAAGCGGCCGCGCGCGTCACCGTCGTCGACATCGAGCACGACCGGATCGGACACCTGCAGGTGCAGCGTCACATCCGGGCCCTCGAACATGACCCATTCACGGTCGTGCGCGACGGCCCGATGCGCGGCGCGGCCGTAGTCGAAACGCGGCCGGCACACCACCGAGAACGGCAGACTGCCGCGCACCACCCGCACGATGCGGATCAAGCGGTGCTCATCGGCCGGGGTGTCACCCTCGATCGGCGGCATGAAGTCCGCGACCTCGCCGACCCCGGCCGGGGCCATGAACCGGGTCACCAGCACCGCCGTATCCGACAGGTACAACTGCCGGATGGCGACATCGCCTTCCGGCAAATCTGCCGCGACCCGACAGTGCCCACCGCGCTCATGATCGAGCAACGCACCGAAGACGCTCGGTGAATCGAAGCGCGGTGTACACCACCAGTCCACCGTCCCTGCCGCCGACACCAGTGCCGCGGTCTGCAGATCACCGACTATTCCGTGGTCGGCGATCGGGGGATACGGGTCCATCGGCGCTCCTCCGGGCAGAGTCGGCTCCAGGCGACCGTCCGGCCGCGGAGCCGGTCCGCCGAAGCACATCTCGCCTCTCATTGTGCGCCCAAGAAACGCGCCGGAGGAATACTCTTGCAATGTTCCAGCAAACTTCATGCGACGCGGTCGGGACCGTTTCCCGGATCGACGGCGATACCGCGGCGGCAGGTGAATCCGCAGGACCGGCTGCACCGAACAAGTAAGGACCAGGGCCGTCTCGCCGGTCGTGCTCGCGTCGTCGCCGGTCGGCTCGGACCTGGATATCGGTGTTGTCCATTGTCAACAGGCTTACGGCGGCCGAGAAATGAGGTGCCCGGTGAACGCTGCTGCCGATATCGACGAGATGGGTCCGATCGACTATCTCGTCATCGAATTCCCCGCGGACCGGCAACCGGACGGATCGGCACTGCCGATGCTCCGGGACCTGGTGGACCGCGACATCATCCGCGTGCTGGACCTGGCCTTCGTCCGGAAGGAGGCCGACGGCTCCCTGACCGGGATGGACATCAGCGACGTCGGTCTGGCCGGTGAACTGGATGTGACCCTGTTCGCCGAGGCCGCGACCGGACTGCTCGACGAGGGCGATATGCGCGAGGCCGGCGGCGCGCTGCAGCCCGGCCACTCCGCCGCGGTCCTGCTCTACGAGAACACCTGGGCGGCGCCGCTGGCGGTCGCGTTGCGGCGCAGCGGCGCCGAACTCGTCGCCTCGGGCCGTATCCCGGTGCAGGCCATCATCTCGACGCTGGACTCCCTCGACGCCGAGAACTGAGCCGAAACCGCGTGCGAAGCGCGGAAAGGAGAACGCAATGCCCGGATTGCTACGGGGGGTGGCTCGTACGGCGGCGATCGCCGGAACGGCCACCGCCGTCTCCAACCGCGTCTCGCGCCGGCAGGGCAGGCGCTGGGCCGCGCAGGAGCGGACACCATACGAGCAACAGGCACCGCCACCCCCTCCTCCGCCCCCGCCTCCCGCACCGGGCGCCGGCGGAGCGGACCGGATCGCGGCCCTGAAACAGCTGGGCGAGTTGAAGGCCCAGGGTGTCCTCACCGAGGACGAGTTCGCAACGGAGAAGGCGCGCATCCTCGCGTCATGACGGCCGGTCGCGCCATCGGAGGTAGCCGAACCCGATGAGAAACCATGTCCACCGACAACGGTGACACCCGCCCGCGGGCGCCCGATGACGCGCTGTCCGGCGACGACCGCGCGGAACTCCAACGGCTGCGAGCCTATGTGGCGGCCGAGTCGGATCGTTCGCAGCGGCGTGGTCACGCGCTGCGGTGGACCGGTGCCGCGCTGCTGCTCGTGCTCACCGGAGTGCTGATCCTCGGATCGGTCACGGCGCGCTTCGCTCGCTCCCAGATCTTCGATACCGACCGCTACGTCACGACCGTCGCACCGCTGGCGACCGATCCGGCGATACAGAACGAACTGGCGGACAAACTCACCGATGCCGTCGTCACCCGAATCGACATCAAGGACCTCACCGCCGACGCGGTCGCCGCGCTCACCGACAACGTCGGGCAGCTGTCGGATCGCCCACGGGTCACCGCCGCCCTGAACAGCCTGCCCCCGCTGGTGGCCACGCAGGCCCAGGACTACATCCACCGGGTCGCGACGGATCTGGTGACCAGCAGCGAATTCGCCGAAGCGTGGGACGCCGCCAACCGGCGTGCCCACGAGGCCCTGGTGCGGGTGATCGACGGGAAGACCAGGCCAGGTGTCGAGATCAGCGACGACGGCACCGTCAGCATCTCGCTGCAGCCGATGCTGGCGACGCTGCGGGACCGGCTCGACGCGCGCGGATTCACCGCCGCCGACCGGATTCCCGATCTGGACGCGCATTTCGTGCTCTTCCACGCGACCGAACTGCCGAAGTATCAGAAGTGGCTGCGCGCGCTGAACCGCACCGCGAACGTGCTGCCGTGGATCGCCCTGGCCACCGCGGCGGGAGCCGTCTGGCTCGCCCCCGGCGGGCGGCGTCTGCGGGCGCTCGCCCTGGTCGGTGTCGCCGGGGCGGTCGCGATGGTGGTCCTGGCCGTCGGCCTGTTGATCGGGCGCGGCGTCTATCTCGATTCCGTTCCGGCCGACACGTTGTCGGCACCGGCCGCCGCGGCGCTGTTCGACACGGTGATCCATCCGCTGCGGTCGTCACTGCGCGCGGTCGCGGTGGTGGGTCTGGTCGTGGCCGCGGCCGGATATCTTGCCGGACCATCGCATTCGGCGCGCTCGGTGCGTTCGGGATGCGGCAGGCTGCTGGCTTTCGCGCGCAGGCGCCGCACGGGCACACCCGGTGCCGTCGAGGTGTTCGTCGCGCGATACCGGATCCCGTTGCGTCTGGCGATACTCGCCGGCGCGGTGCTCACCCTCGTGCTGTGGTCCTATGCCACCGGTCTGGTGGTCATCGGGATCGTGCTGGTCACCGGGGTGCTGCTGCTGGCGATCGAGGTGATCGCGCGGCCGGCGGTGGCCGCCGAAACCGCTTCGCCCACAACCGATCCACCGGCCGCCGAGCATCCGGCGGCCAATGGTTGACATCGTCCACACATCCGGGATCGACCACATCGCCGGATCCGTTCGAAGACAGGAGTAGCAGCATGAAACGCGTGCAGGTGGTAGCGGTACTCGCGATCGGTGCGGCGGCGCTGGTTCCGATCGCGGGATGTTCCTCCGACAACAATGGCGGCCCGGTCACGGTTCCGACCACCACCACGCAGGGCGGCGAGCACACCGAGCTGCGCAGCAGCGTCGCCACCACCGCGTCGTCGATCGTCGGCTCGGCTCTCGACTCCGCGGAGCAAGCGGTCCAGAACGCGATCAACAGCGTGCTGGCGGCGGCGCCGATCACCTTCGAACAGGGCAGTTCCGATCTCAGCCCGGTCGATGTCGCCACGATCAAGGCGGTGGCCATACCGCTGCACGGTAACGACACCAAGATCAAGGTCGAAACCTACGCCGTCGGGACGGACGCCAAGGCGGCCGACTCGCTCGCCGAGGCCCGGGGCGCCACCATTGTCACGGCACTGGAGAACGAGGGTGTCGACAAGGCGCGGGTCACCGTCGAGTCCGAAGGCAATCCGACCGAGAGCAATGTGCAGGTCGATCAGGCCACGATTTCGGTCGAGACCGGGTAGCCGGGCCGGTCACCCGTCAGGGACCGATGAACAGCCGCTCGTTGGGCAATCGGGTTTCGGGCAGCATGTCCTCGAGGGTGTGCTCGATGATCTCGATCGCGCACCAGCGCTTGCGCTGCCAATCGAGGATGACATTGTGGATCGCGGTCGCGGCCGCCCGGTAGTCGAAGGCCACGCCGTTCAACCAGATCCGTACGTGCACATCGGCGCGGGCCGGGTACCCGGCGTCCGCGGCCGTCGCCCGCAGGGGGCAGCTGAAGCTGTGCTGTCGATACATCCGCGACCTCGCGATTAACTCTGTCTGAGCGGTCGCGTACAGCTTGCTCGATGCCGGGACGAACGGCGACCGTGAAACTACGTACTTCACCTACGTGGGCGACGGGGTGTGATGACGTGGGTCACATATCGACCGGGTGCGGGTGGCCGTGCCGACGCGGGTGCGGAACGAGCATGGGAACCTGCCGGCGGTAGTTGCGGTACCGACTGCCGAAGACACCGATGAGATCGTGTTCCTCGAACCGAATGGCGACGAGGATGTAGCCGGTGGTGACGGCGGCGAACAGCAGCCGCCCGGCGGTCATCGTGGGCGCCGCCCAGAAGGCGATCACGAAGCCGAGGTAGAGCGGATGCCGGACCGTCCGATACAGGCCGGGAGTCCGGAAATCCGGTGTGGCGGGAGACTTTCCGGACAGGTTGCGCAGTACCTGGCGCACGCCGAAGAGATCGAAATGATCGATGGCGAAGGTCGCCAGCAGCACCAGGGCCCAGCCCGCCAGCGAGATCACGTACAGCACGACCCGGGCCGAGGTGGGTGACACATGCCAGATCTCGGCCGGCAGCGGGCGCCACAGCCAGATGATCAGCGCCAGCGCCGCCGTGGCGGCCAGTACGTAGGTCGAGCGTTCGATCGGCTCCGGGACGATGCGGAGCCACCAGCGTTTGAACGCGGGCCGGGCCATCACCGAATGCTGCACCGCGAATATCGACAGCAGGATCAGGTCCGCCACGATCGCCACCGCCGTCGACGCCCCCGGCCCCTCGTTGATGTCGCGCGGCACGACCAGGCCCTCCACCCAGCCGATCGTGTAGACGAACACCACGGCGAACAGGGCATAGACGACCAGTCCGTACGCCGCCATCAGCACGGCGGACGCATCGGGGCGGGTGGTCGAGGTGCCGGGCCGGTGTGCGGACATGGGAAGCCTCGTTTCGGGTGGGATCGGTCAGGCGCCCTCGACGACCGGATAGATCCGGTCGGGGACGAGGCCGTGCGCCTCGCGATGCACGGTGATGGCGCTTTCGGCATCCGGCGCATCGACCAGGCAGAACGCCGTGTGGCTGGTTTCGTCGACCCAGTAGCGCTGGTATTTCACGCCGTAGTCGCCCTGGATCGCCAGATCGGCGGCATGGGCGGCGGCCACGTCCTGGGCGGTCGTGCCTTCGGGCAGGTGTTCGTGTACGTCGATGAACAGGGCCATCAGAATTCCTCGATCGAGTGGGCGGGGTGACCTTCGGCCGGTGACACCGGCACGGATCGGTGCCGGGCGGGGTCGAATGCTTCGAACGCGGCATTGGCGACCACGAACACGCCGCGCTGCGGCAACCAGAAATCCCCGAGCCGCTGCTGCCGCGGCAGCGGTGCGGGTGTCCCGAGATCGGTGCCGTCCAGGCGAGCGCGACTGTCACCGACCAGCCACATCAGGCGAGGTCCGGCAGCGAAGTGCTGTCCGTTCGGCACGATTCCGCTCATCCGCACCTGCCCGGCCCCCAGTACCGGCCCGACCACCCGGCCCACGATCGCCTGCAGGCGATCGCTGCGCCAGACCGCGCGCGGGACGTGGCGTCCCAGCAGGTTGAACAGGCGGGTGAAACCGGTGGACACGAGTTCCATCCGCCACTCGAGCACATCCGGGATACGCACCCGCAGCGCATACGGGCCCTCCCAGTCGATGCCGATCGGCACGCGCACCGCCGACTTCGCCGCCGTGGCGAAGTATCGCGAGCAACTCCGCCGCGGCGGCGAGGTGGCGTAGAAGGTCCACTGCCCCTGCGGATTCCGATGCCACACCGAGCAATAGCCCGCACCGATCGTGGTCGAGGGAAAATGGCGCAGCGCCAGCAGGTGACCGCTGTCGAACGGCTGGCCCATGATTCCGTACCCGGCGAACCGTTCCTCGGTTCCCGGCCACAGCACCGGCCGGTCGATCACCGTCTGTGTCGCGTCTCGCGGAGTGTCGGCCATGACAACGATCGTCGTTCAGGTGGCGGTCCGGGTCATGAGGCATCCGCCCCACATTCCCGGATCAGTTCGACAGCGGTGTGACCATGCCGTGGTGGGCCGCGAACAAACTGGCGCCGACCCGGTTGGTGACGCCGATCTTGGCGTAGATGTGCTCGACGTGATTGCGGACCGTCTTCTCCGATACGCGGAGCTCGTTCGCGATCTCGCGATTGCTCCGGCCGTAGGCGACGTTGATCAGCACCTCGGCTTCGCGCGGTGTCAATCCGGACGGATGCGCGAGTCGCCGCGACCGCCGATGCCCGGCGGCCTCGAGCACCGCCTCGACCGCGGCCGGTTCGAGGCGCCCGGACGCGGCGTCGCCCCGGAGCCGGCGAGCGGCCTGATCGGGATCCAGCGCAGCCCGGTACGGTCGCGGCTCGAGCGAACCGTGATAGCGCGCGGCCGCCGCGAGCAGCCGATCGTGCACGGTGAGAACGCCTCCGGTCAGGCCGTTCGGATAGCCGGATCCGTCGAGATGTTCGTGATGGCGCTCGCAGATCGCGCGCACCTGCTCCAGACCTCCGACCCGGCTCAGGATCCGGCCGGTCAGATAGGGGTGCATCCGTACCCGCTCCCATTCGGGCGCGGTGAGCGCGCCGGGCTTCTCCCAGATGAGATTGGAGACGCCGATCCGGCCGAGGTCGTGGACATATCCGGCCCGGCGCAGCAGATCCGCGTCCGCGCCACCGAGTCCGACACATCCGGTGGCGGCGTATGCCAGGTCGGCCACTCCACGCGAATGACCAAGAGTGAAAGGACATTTCAGATCGACGAAATCGCCGAGCGCCCGCAGCAGCAGGTCCAGTTCGCCGTCGCCGAGCACCCGATCCGGTTCGTTCAGCGCCGCCACCGCGGCCGACCAGGAGTCACCGGCCGCGGCGAGCAGTTCCGGCGCCGAGCCCACGAAGGCGGCCACCACGTCCGGATCGAGCTGACCACCGCTTCGCCCGGAGGCCACCGCGACGGCCGCGTCCACACCACCGGCGCGATGGTGGACCTCGACGACGTCGGCGAGCTGAACCACCCGCATCACCACGGGGATCCCCACACCGGACACCCCGTTCGGCAGCCCGCCCCCGTCCCAGCGTTCGAAGGTGAAAGACAGTGCCGAACAGACCTTTTCCCCCAGACCGAACCGTTCGGCGAGCATCGCGGCGGACGCGCAGTGCGAGCGTGCCAGGCGGGCGAGATTGCCCCGGGTGTCGACGAACAACGCGGCCCCGATCCGGGCCCGCTTGGCCAGCGGCATACCGCGTCCCACATTGCCGAGCAGGAAGCGCAGATACGGCAGACCCGACCAGTCGAGCTGATAGCTGTCGTGACGCACCGCGATGTCGTCACCGAACCAGCGCGAGTATTCGTGCGAATCGGCGAAACATCCGATCCAGATCAGCAGCGAGACATAGAAGACCGCCGCCCGCTCCCGGTCGTCGAGTCGCAGCCGCTCGGCCAGCCTGGTCGAGATGACCGCGGAGCGCACCATGTGCTCCATCGGCTGGCCCAGCCCCAGATCGATCGCGAGCGACAGCGCCCCGAGCACCTCCCTGCGCGATACCACGGCCGCCACGAGCATCTCCTGTCGCCGCTCCTATCCGTAGATTACGCCGCGCGACGCCGGAGTTGACGCCTTCGACCAGGGAAGATGCTCGGATCCGGCGTTCGGGCCCGCTACGGCACCCGCAGTATCGACCGCGGTGTGATCAGCGGCAGGTCGGTGTAGGTCGCGATACCCGGTGCGGCGGCCACCACGGCCGGGATGGCGTGGATCGGTGGCATGGCGGTCATGATGTGGCCGAGCACCATGAAGTCGGCGATGGTCTCGGCGCCGAAGTCCGGCGGCGGGAGGAATCCGACGGTCATGTTCACCGTCGGGCGGCCGTCGATGGTGATCTTCCAGCCGTCGCCGTCGAGTTTCCAGTCCGGTTCGAGGCTCTGCCCCTTGCGCCAGCGCACATTCACATCGATGACGGTCGCGCCGCCGACGCGTCCCTGCCAGCTCACATACACACCAGCCACGCAGTCCTTGGGAATGGTCCACGACCCGAGGTCGAGATCCGTTGTGGTCCGGGCATATTCGGCCTCGCACACGATGTCGTCGAGTTCGGTTCCCAGCGCCCCCGCCAGCAGCCGCACCGCCTCGGCGAAGATCGCGGTGCCCTTCGCCGCCATACCGGGCAACGCCGGATCATCGATGGGCATCCCGAATCCGACCGGACGTTCGGTGTCGGGCGAATCGTAGAAGGTGGTGTCCGCCGATTCGGCGATGCTCACCTTGTCGATGCGGTCGCAGGCACCGGCCGCCACGATCGCGAGCAACTGCGCGAAACCGGGGCTGACCCCCGAGCCGAAGAGCGTCGAATTCCCGCGCAGACATGCCTGCTCGATCCGGTCACGCCCCTCATCCAGATTGTGACCGGTGATGAACGAGGCGGTGGTGACCACATTGGCGCCCGACTCCAGAATGCGCACCAGCTCGTCGACGTCGATCCACATGGGGTTGTAGACCACACAGTCGGGTTTGAGCGCCAGCAGAGCCGCCGCATCCGAACTCGCCGTCACGCCCGCGGCCGGGCCGCCGCACAGTTCGCCGACATCACGGCCGGCCTTGTCCGGAGACCAGGCGAAACAGCCGGCCAGGTCCAGGGCCGGATGGGCCAGCAGCGCCCGCGCCGAACTCTTGCCGACATTGCCGGTCGTCCACTGCACGACCCGATAACCGACGGATGACATGGAAACCTCATTCTCAAACGGTCGATATGAGCTTTCCATACTGGATACACCCAAGGCGCCCCGCACGGGCAGGTTCGAGCAGATTTTCCTACGGCATCCCGCCGTCGGACCGCAGCGTGGCCCCGGAGGTGAAACTCGACGCGTCGGAGGCGAGAAACAGTGCGGCACCGACGATTTCCTCCGGGCGGCCCGGACGCCGCAGCGCATGCGCGGCGAACGGATTGTCCTGTGGCGCGATCTCGTCCAGCTTCCAGCCGGCGGTGGCATCGGTGAGATGCGGGCCCGCCATCAGGGTGTTCACCCGCACGGCCGGCCCGAAGGCCAGCGCGAGCCCTTCGGTCATGGCATTGAGACCGGCCTTGGCCGCCGCGTACGGAACGATCGAGGGCCGCGGCCGGATCGACCCCGATGAACTCACATTGATGATCGAACCGCGTCCGGCCGCGACCATCCGCTCCCCCACCAGCACCGACAATCGGAACGGCCCCTTGAGATTCAGGTTCAGCACCGCGTCGAACAGCTTCTCCCCCACCGAGCCGAGCGAATCGTAGACCGGCTGCATCCCGGCATTGTTGATCAGCACATCGACTTTCCCGAAGCGGTCGTAGGCCGCATCGACCAGGCCGTCGAGCTGATCCCACCGGCCGACGTGCACCGCGTACGGGAGCACCGCCCGGCCGGTGACCCGCTCGATCTCCGCGGCGGTCGCCGCACAGCTGTCGTAGTTCCGGCTCGCCACAACCAGATCGGCGCCGCACCGCGCGGCCGCGAACGCCATCTCCCGGCCCAGCCCCCGGCTGCCGCCGGTGATCACGACGACCCGATCGGTCAGATCGAAGAGTTCATCGGCATAGGCCATGGGGATACCACCTCGACAATTCACGCCGCACGAGCGCCGCCGGTCCGGACGGCACTGGAGATTCACAATCTCACAGTCAAGAATATGATTCTTGACTGAGAGATTGCCAGATCTCGGGCGGGTCCACAATGGCCGCGCCCGTCACTCGGACAGGATCTCGACGTATCCGTCCTGTCCGTGCACCCGGATCCGCTGACCGTCACGAATCAGCCGGGTGGCGTCCTCCACACCCACCACGGCCGGCAGACCGTACTCGCGCGCGATCACCGCACCGTGGGTCATCAGGCCGCCGACCTCGGTCACCAGACCCGTGATCGCGACGAACAGTGGTGTCCAGCTCGGATCGGTGTACGCGGTGACCAGGATGTCGCCCGGCTCGAGGTCCGCGCGCGCCAGATCGGTGACGACGCGGGCCCGGCCTTCGACAGCACCCGCGGACACACCCATTCCCGCCAGCGCACCGGCCGGAATGTCCTCGCGCCGATAACTTCCCACGAACGTCTCACCGTCGGAGGTGAGCACGCGCGGTGCCGTGAGCGCAGCATACGAACGGAATTCCTCGCGGCGCTCCTCGATGAGTCCCCGGGGCACCCGGCGGGTGTTCACGACCTCGCGCAGTTCCGCGAGTGTGAGGTAGAAGATGTCGTGCGCCCGGCTCAGCACGCCGTCGGTCACCAGCCCCTCGGCCTCGGCCAGCAGGGCCCGCTTGTAGGACAGGTAGCGGGTGATCATGGCGTACTTCGGATACTCCCGATAGCCGGCGAAGGTGCGCACGCGGTCGATCATGCGCGCGGTCTCCGCGGCCTTGTCTTCGCCGTCCGGCAATAGCCGCAGCCGCTCCAGCAGCTCACGTCGCTTCGCCAGCGCCTGCTGCCGGCCCTCCTCGAAACGGCGCGCGGCGGCACCCGGTTCGAAGTTCTTGATGTTGCCCAGAATCACGGGCACGAGTGTGGTGGGACTTTCGCTCCACCGCGGCCTCGTGATGTCGATTTCGCCGGCGCAGCGCATGCCGTAGCTGTCGAGATAGGCCTCGATCGCCGCGCGTGCCGGCGCACCGCCCGTGCGCGTCGCCAGCTCGTCCAGGAAGCGCGCGTCGTCGAACCCCTCGTCGTCGACCCGCTGCAGGAAGGCCACCGCATCCGGATACGGCCGGATCGCGTCGGCGACATCCAGCAACGCCAGCCCCATCTCCGAGGTGACATTGTGCGGAACCGACTGGGTCAGCACATCGGCCGCGTTCTTCTCCCCCAGCCAGGCCTCGAGCTGATCGTTGAGCCACCAGGCCGCATCCATCCCCGCCGTGATCACCTGCAGGCTGAGCGGATTGAACTGCACCCGGTGCAGCTCACGAATATCGGCCGCGATGAAATCGAGCAGTGCCGCGCCGGACCGTTGCCCGATTTCGCGCTTCAGGTGCGCGACGGAAGCCTCGTTCTGTGCGATCAGCCCGGCGACGATGGCCGGGTCGGTCGCGATCGGCGGGGCGTCCTTGTCGCCGACCCACCCACTCGCCGTCGTACCTTCCTGCACGTCCGGAAGGTCGAGACCGGCACTCTCGACGGCGCCGCGCAGCGCATACCCGGTCAGCGGATCGGATTTGACGAAGCCCGCCACGGTGGCGGCCCGGCTCTGGGGCTCGGCCAGTCTCCGGGTGGCATCGGCGAACAATCGCCCGCCCGCGTCGCGCATGTGTCCCGGGCTGATCGTTTTCCAGAACGACAGGCCCAGCGGTTTCATGGCGTCGGTCATCATCTGCTGATGCCCGACGGAGATGAAGATGTGATGGCCGTCGTCCTCGGGTTCCGGGAGCGGAAACAACGTCGTGATCGGGCGGCTCTGCACGATCGTGAAATCGCCGTCGGCCCAGCACCATTCGATGTCCTGCGGACTACCGAAATGGGCTTCGACCGTGCGGCCGAGCCCCACCAGCCGCACCACCTCGGCATCGGTCAGCACCGGTTCGCGCCGCCGGTTCTCCTCGATGTCGACGATCTGCGTGCCGCCTTCGGGCGCGGCCACGATCGCACGCTCCTTGGTGGCGATCACCCGCTCGACCACCGCACCGTCGCGCACCTTGTACACATCGGCGTTCACCAGCCCGGACACCAGCGCTTCACCGAGCCCGAACCCGGCGTCCACGGAGGCGACCTTCCGATTGGAGGTGACGGGATCGGCGGTGAACACGATCCCCGCGGCCTGCGGGAACACCATCCGCTGCACGACCACCGCCATCCCGACCTTCCGGTGGTCGAAACCGTTGCGCAGCCGATACACGACGGCTCGCTCGGTGAACAACGACGCCCAGCACCTGCCGATGTGCCGAAGGATCTCCCCCGGACCCACGATGTTCAGGTAGGAATCCTGCTGACCGGCGAAAGACGCGGTCGGCAGGTCTTCGGCCGTGGCACTCGACCGGACCGCACAGGGCTCGGTGCGCCCCAGTGCCGCGAGCGCATCGGTGATCTCCGCCGCCAGATCGCCGGGAATCGCGTACTCCTCGATCGCCCGGCGAATGTCCGCACTCCGCTCCCGGATCGACTCGCGATCCTCCGGTTCGAGCCCCGCCAGCCCTGCCAGAGACCGCTCGAGCCCCGGAATCTCGGCCATCACCCGCCCGAACGCCTCCGTCGTCACGCAGAATCCGTCCGGTACCGAGACACCCTCGATTCGCGCCAGCTCCCCCAGGTTCGCTCCCTTGCCGCCGACGACCGCGACCTGCGCCCGATCGATCTTCTCGAACCCCAGCACACAACCCACTGCGCCGCTCCTCACCTGTTGGTTTCCGGTGTCGCGGGCGATTATGGACCAGAATCCGGAGCCTCATGAGGAGCACGGATCGTGTATAAACTGAAAGGGGGATGGGGAAGGGAATGTCATCGCTGTCGCGGACCGGATATCCGGCCGCTCGGCACACATCTCGGCGCTACGATCACCGCCGCTGCAGCATGTGCACAGCCGTCGTGCGGGCGGCGGCGCGATCGGTCTTCCCGCCCGGTCCGAGTTCGAGCCGGTCCACCACGACCACATACTCGGGCAGGTACTCCTTGCCGACTCCGCGCGATTCGAGCCGGCTCGACAATCCGGCCCTGTCCAGCGACTCCCCCTCGGCGAGAACGACCACGGCGCAGACTCTTTCACCGTAGATCTCGTCGGGGATCCCGACGACGGCGACATCCGACACCGGTTCGACGCCCCGCACCAGCTCCTCGATTTCCACCACCGAGATGTTCTTGCCACCGCGGATGATGAAATCCGAGGTGCGCCCCACCACCCGCACCCGGTTCGCGTCGTCGATCTCGACGATGTCTCCGAGCAGCATCCACCCGTCCGGGGTGTACAGCTCGGCGTTCGCGGCGGGATCGTCCCAGTAGCCCTCCGAGAGCAGCGGTCCGCGCACGGCCGGCTGCCCACGGCGGAGGGCACCGGCCACATCGTCGCCGGTGTCATCGAGTACCCGGACGTTCATCGATGTGAGTGCGTGGCCACAGGTGCCTAGCCTCGTCTCCGCGTCGTCGTAGATCGTCGTCCGGCTCACCGCACCGCTCTCATTGGAGCCGTAGAACTGCAGAACCTTTGCGCCCGTGTGCTCTTCGAACGCGCGGGCATCGCGATACGGAACGGCTTCACCGCCGGTGTAGAGCACACGCAGGCTGGACAGATCGTGATCCGGTAACGTCGGCGAACGCAGCAGCATCTTGAACTGCGTACTGACACAGCACAAGACGGTGACCCGCTCCCGCTCGATCAGCCGCACGGTCTCCTCGACATCGAACCGCGGCGTGACCACGACGGGAATGCCGAGCAGGGCGGGCAGGAAATGCGCGGACCACAATCCGAATCCGAACGGCGCGGGGACCACCGAACACAGGACATCGTCCGGACCGATTCGGGCGCCCACGATCGCCTCGCGGGCGAAGGCGGCCCATCGTCGTTCGCTGTGCGCGACCACCTTCGGCAGCCCGGTGGTGCCCGAGGTCGAATTGAGGATCGAGATATCCGAGGGCGTGAAAGACTCACCCTCCCAGTGGGTTTCACCGGCCGCCCCCTCATCGAGGCGATGCCGGACGACCTCACCGGTCTGCTCGTCCACCACCACAACGGCGTCCGGGAACACGCCTTCGGCACCGAGCGCCTCGACCAACTCCGGCCACGGCCGATCCCCGATCATGGCCACGGTGACCAGCGTCGCCGCCTCGGTACGGCCGATGATGTGGGCGATCTCGCGCACCCCCGACCGGATTCCGATGGCCACGGCGATGCGACCGGCTCGATAGCAACCACACAGCGCGGCATGGACGGCCTCGGTGTCCGGCAGCAGCAGCGCCACCCGCGCCCGCGGCCCACCGGGGGCATCGCATATGTGTGCACGGAACACGTCGGCCAGCCGATCGTATTCGTCCCAGGTCGTCACGCGGGCCGAACTGACGAAGGCGGGGCGCCGGGGAATTCGTTGCGCCCGGTGACGCACGATCTCGCCGATGGACAGGTCCTCGTAGCGTTCGGGGTCGGTCGCGTAACTCGCCGGAGTCGGCGAGCCCTTGTCCAGATTGCCGGTCATGCCATCCTCACCTCGATCGCGTATCGCCCGTCGATGGTAGAACCACGCCTCGATCTCAGCCGACCATCGCGCTGTCCTCGCACGGCCTGCGGACCGGCCGAAGACCTTGCTCGAAATCCCGTCGCGGATCGATACCTGCTTCCCGGTGGGCGATAACGTCACGATTTCGTCACCGCATCGCAGGGGTTTCGCACCCGCCGGATGAGTAATGATCATGGGGACACACGGCTGTGCGATCGCACCGGCCGGATGCCGACCACATCGAAACGGCCGACCCTGGCGAGGAGACCGAGGTGGCAACAGTCGCCGAACGAGTGCAGCAGCGCATCGATCGCGGCCGCACGGCGCAACGCCGAGAGGCCCAGCGGTTCCTGCGCGGTAACAATCCGGGCACCGCCGACATCAGACTGTCGACCAGCGACTACCTGGCCCTGGCGCAGGACAGCCGGATCACGGCCGCCATGATCGCGGCCCTGCGCGACCCGGACCAGTCCGGCACGCGACCGCTGGCACCGCGCCTGGCCCGGTACACCCATGCCGCCGCAGCGGTGGTGTGCCAGTCCGGGTGGGAGGCCAACATCGGTTTGCTGCAAGCCATCACAGGGCCGGATATTCCGGTTCACGTCGCCGAGTGCGCGCACATGTCGTGGCGGCAGGCAGCGGTCACCGCGACCGCGCCGCTACATCTATTCGACGATCACGATCCGGGGCAACTGGCCGAGCACATCCGTACCCACGGGCCCGGGGTCATCGCCGTCGACGCGATCGACAACACCACCGGCATCCGCAGCCCACTCACAGATCTGTGCGATATCGCCGAAGCGACCGGTTCCGTGCTCGTTGTCGACGAGTCCCATTCGCTCGGTGTCGACGGCCCGCATGGCGCCGGCGCGGTGGTCGCACTCGGACTCACCCAGCGAATCCCCTTCCGCACCGCCAGCCTGGCCAAGGCGTTCGCCGGCCGGGCCGGGCTCGTCACCGCCCTCGATCCCGACTTCGCCCGCTATTTCGAATCGGTGGCATATCCCGCGATCTTCTCCTCGGCCCTGCGATCCCACGATATCGCCGGTCTCGCGGCCACCCTCGATGTGATCCAGGCCGCGGACACACGCCGCGCCCGGTTGCGCGAGATCACCCACACCGTCGGAAACGCACTCACCCACATAGGGTTCGATTCGGCAGGGCCGGGCAGTCACATCGTCTCGATACCCGCCGGGACCGAAACCGACGGCCTGGCCGTCCGCGCGGTACTGGCGGCGCACGGTGTGGCAGGCACCCCCTTCTGCTCGCCCGCCACACCCCGCGGCCGGGCACTGATCCGATTGTCCCTGCATGCCGCGCTGACCGCCGGTCAGATCGAGCGAATCATCGACGCCTGCGAGCGGATTCACCGCCGCTGAGCCGCACGGCCGGGACCGCGCCGACCGCGCCACAGCACCGCGACCGCGACCCCCGTCCAGACCAGCAGCAGCGCGACGGCCAGGCCCGCACCGTAATTGCGATCCAGCACAGTCGAATTCGCCACGGCACCCGATCGTCCCAGAACCGGGACAGCCACGATCGCCAGTGTCACGGTGGCGACCGCGCCGACGATGACCGGCCCGCGCACGAGATCGGCAATCACATACCGGCCCACCGTGCCGACCGCGGCGGAAAGCGGCGCGAAGACCGCGTCGTGCAACAGGAGCAGTCCGCCGAACCACACCGCGATCGACATCAGGTCGGTCGTGCTCATCCGCAGCACCAGATCGATGCCGTAGGCCACCGACGCGAGGCCCGCCGCGATCAGCAATGCCCGGATGACGGTCATCCGAGCACCTCGATCTCGGACAGCCATTTGGTCTGCAGGACCCCGGGGCGGTTGGGCGCGATCAATCGGCAGGGGTAACCATGATCCACATCGAGGTCGGATCCGTTGAGCCGCAGGGCGATCAGCGTCGACTCGTCGATGGCGAAATTGTGCGGAAGGGTCGAACCGGCATACAGGCCACCGCGCTCGAGCGATCGGACACCGACCGCACCGCCCTGGTAGTCACCGGTTGCCGCCAGCAGATCCCGCAGCCTGACACCCGACCAGTGCGCGGATACGCTCCAGCCCTCCACACAGGCGATCGGCAATATCACCGCGGTCTGCGGCAACGCCGCCAACTCCGCCCGGGTGAAACCGCGGTGCCGCTGCCCCACGGTGACCACCAGTCGATAGCCGGGATCGAGAGCACGCTCGATCACCGCCGCCTGCGCGGCGGTGCGATTCACCGGCACACCTTGCGGCCCGTCACCACTGCGCGGTGCCAGCACCGAAATCCGGCGCAGCCACGGCACCGACTGCCCGGCCACCGACAATCCCGCCAGCGCCGCGGAGACGGCCGCCGTGCCGAGCACCACGCGGCGCGACACCATCTGCTCGCGGCCGGCCGGCTCCGGGCCGGTAGCCCCCTCGCCCACCCCAGGTTGCCGGTACGCGCCCGCCGGCGGAACCGCCGTCGCCGAGGGCGCGTGGGCCACGGTCTCGCGCCGGGTGAGTGCGGCCCGCACGACCGGCAGCTTGACCGCCAGGTGCACGGCGAGCGCGCCGAAAGCGATGTAGGCCATCGCGTAGTGGGTGGTCGTGAAGAAGAACCGCCAGGCGTAGAACTGGGCGATATTGAACAGCCCTGTCGCCAGTTGAAACAGCATCGCACCGACCAGCACCGCGATCGACACGCGTTCGGCGAGCCGCACCGGCCCGCCGAGGACCGGCCGGGCGAACAACCGCGGATATACCGACCACAACTTCACCAGCACGAGCGCGATGGTGACCACCCCGGACACCACATGCGTGCCCTGGGTCACCCGATACAGCCAGACCGGATGGGCGGGCCAACGGAACCAGTCCGGCGGATGCTGAATCCAGTGGCTGATCAGGCCGGTCACGAAACAGATCGTGACCGTGACCGCGATACCCATGCCGATCCGAGCGGCGACCGCAGGCGAGCGAGCGGGTGAGAGGCGAGTCCTGATCGCCGCGGGCAGCAGTGACCGTTCGTCGCGGGAGGTACTCACCGGGGCCGGGACGCCGTGAGCGATCCGGCCACCGTCGCGAACAGCCCACTGCACCCCGCGGCCACCTCCGCGATATCGGTGAAGAGATCGACGTCGTTGAGTTCGCGCAATGATTCGACTCGACAACCGTTGCTGGACAATGCCTCTCGGGTGAGCGCACCGGTTCGCTCGGTGGACATCGGCACATCCGCGAGTACTCGCGCCGCCTGCGCATCGCACAGTCCCAGCGCCCACCAGCCACCGTCGACGGCGGGTCCCAGTACCGCGTCCGGGCCCGACAGCAGCCGGTCGCCGCACTCGGCCAGCAGCGCCGCTCCGGCCTGCGGGGTGTCCATTCCGATCTGCAGGACGGGCAGTCCGAGGCGGGCCGCATCGGCATGTGCATTCGCCAGCCGTACTCCGAAATCCACACCGCGCTGCGCGACGATGTCGAAATCGCCCAGGGCCGAGGCTATCTCATGGGCGCGGCAGGCAATGTCCAGCTCGCCGGTCCACGCGACCACCCGCCGCGCCGCGCCGCTGGCGCGGACCGCACTCAGGGTGTCCAGCAGTGCGGCGGCGGCCAGATCCGCGGCCTCGGCCGGGGACAGCGGCGGGGTCAGCCGGGTCTTGGCGAATCCGGCGACCGGCGCCTTGGCCACCACCAGCAGCGTGAACGGCAGTACGGTCATCGCACACTCCAGAAGTCGCGGGCGGCGCGTACCGTCCCGAGTATCGAACCCGAAACCTTCGACACACCATGGGTTCTCGGGCGATAGCTGACATCGCATTCGACCACCCGCCATTCGGCGCGCGCCGCACCCGCCAGCAGTGCGAGCGGATATCCCGAACGCGGATGCAGCGGGCCGAGCGCCACCAGCTCGGCGCGGCGGATCACCCGCATCGCGGCCAGATCGTGCACGGGCAACGCGTAGCGGTGCCGCAGCCACCGGGCCAGCAGCCAATTGCCGAATCGGGCATGCCACGGCCACGCCCCCCGGATCGGGCGGCGGCGCCCGGCCACCATGGTGACGCCGGGGCCGAGTTCGGCCACCAGCAGCGGCAATTCGCCGGGTGCCATCGAGCCGTCGCCGTCCAGCACGGCCACCAGTTCGGTCGCCGTCGCCGCGATTCCGGCCTGTACGGCGCTGCCGTACCCCGGCACGGATTCGGTGACCACCGTCGCGCCCGCGGCGCGCGCCACCTCGGCGGTGGCATCGGTCGAGCCGTTGTCCACCACGACCACCCGGTACCCGCGGGGAACCGCCGACAGGACAGCGGGCAGGGCGCCGGCCTCGTTCCGGCACGGAATCACCACGGTCAGGCCGGTGGCGGGTTCGATGGGGTTCACATCTCGACCGTAAGCCGGATTCCCGCAAAAGACCTGGTGAAACCGGTGACGAAAGTATGACGGCCCGGTCGCGATACTGCCGTGCGGGCCCGCGGGGACCTACCGTGAACCGGTGAGCGATACCCGCAGCAGTACCGCACCGCAGGCGCGGCGAGTTCCGGGCGTCCGAGTCGACATCGCCTGCGCGCTCGGCGCGGCCGTCCTGGTCGCCGTGGCATTCGTCGTTCCCCGGATCAGCACGCCGCACTATCGGGAATCGCTGTATGCCGCCTCGGCGCCGATCTTCGGTTCCTGGCTGCCGCACATCGGATGGGGAACGGGCCCCGCGATCGTCATCGCGATCGTCGTGGCGCGCTACGGCCCCGCCGTCGCCGCCGCCCTCGGCTGGCGGCGGCTGCTACCGGTCACCTGGGCTGCCGCGCTGGCATGGGCGTTCGCTCTCGCCATGGTCGACGGCTGGCAGCGTGGCTTCGCCGGGCGGCTGACCACGACCCACGAATATCTGCACGAGGTCGGCGGGGTGCACGACATTCCGGCGATGCTGCGCGGGTTCTCCGGACGAATTCTGGACTTCCAGCCGGACTCCTGGACCACCCACGTGTCCGGGCATCCACCGGGCGCGCTGCTGGTGTTCGTCTGGCTGGACCGGATCGGATTGGGTGGCGGCGCATGGGCTTCGACCCTGTGCCTGCTCGTCGGCTGCAGTGCGTCGGTGGCCGTGCTGGTGGCCCTGCGCGCATCGGGCGCCGAGGCTCGGGCCCGCGCCGCCGCACCGTTTCTCGCACTGGCGCCCGCGGCGATCTGGCTGGCCGTCTCGGCCGACGCCTTCTTCGCCGGCGTGGTCGCGTGGGCGGTCGCCGCGCTCGCGGCCGGGCTGGGCGGGCCGCGCGCACGACCGCTGCTGGTCTTCGTGGCCGGCGTGCTGTTCGGGTTCGGGATCTATCTCAATTACGGACTGATCCTGATGGCCGTTCCGGCCGCCGCGGTGGCGCTGCTGCGCGGCGTGCGGGCGGTATGGCCCGCGCTCCTGGGCGCACTCGCGGTGGTCGCGGCCTTCACCCTGTCCGGATTCTGGTGGCTCGACGGCTACCACCTGGTGGTCCAGCGCTATTACCAGGGCATCGCGACGACCCGGCCGGTGTCCTATTGGATCTGGGGCAATCTGGCCGCCACGGTGTGCGCGATCGGCCTCGCCACCGCGGCGGCACTGCATCGTCTGCCGGGCGCCCTGCGAGTTCCCGCTCCGGGCGAAATCCGCGCGACGCCCGGTCGTGCCCTGACGCAGTGGCGCTCGCGCGCGGATCCGGCGGCGCTGGTGGCGCTGGCCGCACTCACCGCATTGCTGCTCGCGGATCTCAGCGGTCTGAGCAAGGCCGAAACCGAGCGCATCTGGCTGCCGTTCGACGTCTGGGTGATCGCGGGCACCGCCCTGCTGCCGGCCCGCACCGCGCGCGGCTGGCTGGCCGTTCAAGCGGTCGGCACCCTGGTGCTGGCCCATGTCATCCTCACGAATTGGTGACCGCCGTGCGCATTCTCATCGCCGATGACGACCCCGTGGTTCGCGAGGTGGTCCGCCGCTACCTCGAGCGCGACGGCCTGCAGGTCGTCGAGGCCGCCGACGGTGTCGCGGCCTCCCGCGCGCTGACCGGCGACGATATCGACCTGGCGATTCTGGATGTGATGATGCCCGCGCCGGACGGCATCGACCTGTGCCGCACGGTGCGCGCGGGTGAGCGCCCCGGCACACCGATCATCATGCTCACCGCCCTGGGCGAGGAAGAAGACCGGGTCCTCGGGCTCACCGCGGGCGCCGACGACTACCTGACCAAGCCGTTCAGTCCGCGGGAGCTCGCACTTCGGGTGGCATCGGTGCTGCGCCGCACGCACGGCCCGCCACCCGCGACCGCCGTGGTGCGCAGCGGCGAGATCCGGTTGCGGTCGGCCGCCCGGACGGTGGACATCGCCGGGCGGCCGATATCGCTGACCGCCCGCGAATTCGATCTGCTGGCCTTCCTGCTGACTCATCAGCAGCAGGTCTTCAGCCGGACGGAGTTGCTCGCCCAGGTGTGGGGCTGGGACTTCGGCGATCAATCGACGGTGACGGTGCACGTCAAACGGCTGCGTGCCAAACTCGGCGATACTCATCGGATCGAGACGGTGTGGGGGCGTGGCTACGCCTGGCGTGCCGGGACAGGAGTCGATCGTGCCGAATGATGTTCTCGGCCTGATCGGATGGGCGCTGGCCGGATCGGTGCCCGTGGTGGCCGTCGGCGCGGTACTGCTTCGGCTGTTCCGCAACCGGGCACTCGGGCTGTCGATGGTGATCCTGGTGTTGATTCCGACGCTGGCCACCCTCTGCGGATTCGTGGCGGTCAGCGGCCTGATGTTCTCCGACGCGCTGGCCAGGATGGCGGTGGTGCTCATCGTGGTCACCGCGGTGACCGTGCCGGCGGCGGTCGTATTGGGCCGGGCGCAGGCACGTCAGCTGGTCTGGGAGAAACAGATGCTCGACCAGGAACGCGCCGCGGAGTCGTCCCGGCGAGAGCTGGTGGCATGGGTCAGTCACGATCTCCGCACACCGCTGGCGGGAATCCGGGCGATGGGCGAGGCACTGGCCGACGGTGTGGTCGCCCGGGCCGACGATGTCGCGCGCTACGGGACGCAGGTGGTCCGCGAGACCACCCGGCTCTCGGAGATGGTCGACGACCTGTTCGAGATGTCGAAGATCAATGCCGGGGCGCTGCGGCTGCACGTGGAACCCCTCGATCTGCGGGAGCTGATCGACGAAGTGCTCACCGCCGGCGAACCCGCGGCCGGTCGCGCGGGCGTACGTCTTCGGGCCCGCCAGCCCGATTCGGCGATCATGGTGGCGGGCAGCGATCAGGCTCTGACGCGCGTGCTGACCAATCTCGTCGCCAACGCGATCGCGCATACGCCGCCCGGCGGAGCCGTCGAGATCTCCGCCGGAGCCGAGCACGGCCGCACCTGGGCCCGTGTCGACGACACCGGCCCCGGCATCGCCGCCGCCGATCTACCGCGAATCTTCGAGGCCGGCTACCGCGGCGCGGCGGCGCGCTCCCCCGCGGCCGAGGGCAGCGGTAGCGGCATGGGTCTGGCGATCGCGGCGGGCCTGCTGTCGGTCCATCATGGTGAGATCACCGCATCGAATCGAGAAGCGGGCTGCCGCTTCGAAATTCGGCTGCCGCTGTTACCCCGCACGGCGAAGGTCCCGGCCTCCGCACCGCCCGCCCGCGGCGCCGAGGCACCCGCCGCCACCTGATTCGCGCGCTACCGCCACTCGGGTGCGCCCGTCCCGGACGCGGCCCGCAAGGGGGCGGTCGCGAATTCGGCGAGCCCCTGTGCGGGTGCGATCGCGGCGGTGAATCCCAGCAGCTCGCGAGCCCGGTCCGGCGCCGCGACGATGTGCCGCACGTCGCCGGGCCGGAATTCCCCCGTCACCACCGGCTCGGGACCGTGCTGGGCGCGGGCGAGGATCGCGGCCACCGCGCCGATACCGATCGGATGTCCGGAGGCGATGTTCAACGCCGTGAACCCGCCGAGCGGCTGCTCGACCGCCCGCAGGTTGGCGGCGGCGATGTCGCTGACGTGCACGAAATCGCGCATCTGGGCGCCGTCCTCGAAGACACGCGGCGCGGAGCCGGCCTCGAGGGCCGACCGGAAGATCGCGGCAACTCCGGAATACGGTGTGTCCCTGGGCATATCGGGGCCGTAGACATTGTGGTACCGCAACGCGGTCACCGTCGCTCCGGTCGCGGTGGCCCACGCCGCCGCGTAATTCTCCTGTGCGAGTTTGCTCGCGGCGTACAGGCTGCGGGGATCCGGCGGCGTCCGCTCGCTCACCGCCACCCATTGCAGCGGGGTGCCGGTATCGGGATCACGATGGTCGAACAGGCCCTGCTCCAGATCCGCGCGACGACGCGGCGGCGGCGCCACCGCCACGGAACCGGTTGTGCGATAACGCCCTTCGCCGTACACCACCATCGACGACGCCAGCACCAGCCGACGGCATCCGGCCCGGTCCATCGCCGCCAGCAGCACGGCGGTCCCGAGATCATTGTGGCTGGCGTAGGCCGGGGCGTCCTGAACCGTCACCCCGGCTCCCACCACCGCCGCCTGATGACACACCACATCGATACCGGGCAACAGCGCGTCGAGGGCATCCGGATCACGAATGTCGACGCGACGCACGCCGTCGGGAGGTTCGGCGTGCGCGCCGTGCGCGGCACCGAGCATCGCGTCGACGGCCACCACCTCGGCTCCGGCGCGCGACAGCGCCCGCCGCACATGAGATCCGATGAACCCGGCCGCACCCGTCAGCAGAATCCGCATACCCGAGATTGTCTCCGCCACCGGGGTGCGATGGGAGGACCGCACCGCGGCGGTAAGCGAACCGTCACATTCGGCCGCACGATCACCCGCCGCGCGCGCCGGGTGATCGCCCTTCCGCCGCGCTCGGCTGTCCGGTGGCGAGCAGCCGGCGCAGCAGGGGGTCCAGCAGACTGTCCGGCATCCGGTGCATCAACGCCCGGCGCGGGTCCGGACGTACCGAATAGCGCCGCCGCGGGCGCGTCGATGTCGCTGCCTGCCACACTGTTTCGGCGAGAATCGCCGGATCGTGCGCACGGCGCTGCTCGTCGACCGCCAGATCACCAACCCGCCCGGTCAATTCGGCGAAATGGGTGGACCGGCTGCGGGCCCGATCGAATGTCGCGCGGATTCCCTCGACCATATTCGTGCGGAACGGGCCGGGCTGCACCGTGCTGACCGGGATGTCGAGAAACATTGGAACGCGTTTCACTTTGCTCAGGGGCAGCGCGCACGGCCGTCCCCTCGGTGCCGAGTCCACGAAGGCGGACGACGATACGCACAGGAAAGCGGCGTTGTCTGGTATGGATCCCGAATTCGCCTACGCCACAGCCGATCCGGTCAGCTGAATACCGCGCGCACGGCCTCCTGCACCGCGGTGACGGTACGCGCCAGGTTCCCGACTCCGGTCAGCGCGGACCCGATCTCGGCGAGGATGCCGGTGAGCACATGACGATTCGGCTTGTCCTTCGCGGCCTCGGCGCGGACGTGCTCGACCGCGTCGCTCACAGTGTCCCGCTCGGGGAGCTCACCGGCCGCCCGCACCGCATCGGCGAGTTCGGCGATGATCCGCCGCAGATCCTCGAGGGTCGCGGGCGTGGCCGCGGACTCGGTCCCGGTCGTGGTGGTCACCACGGCGTCCCGGCCGCCGACCGCCGACCCGCCCTCGACGTGGAGATCGCCTCCGACATTCACTCCGGTCCGGTTATCCATGTGCCACTCCTGGGGCGCTGTTCGATGATCGGTTTCGGATACGGGTCGCCATGGCCGAGAACCCGCCGAGTGCCGAATTCTGCATGGCGACATCGCCGCCGATACTGACGCTGCTGTTGATGATGGTCTCGCTGCGACGGAGGAGTTCCGCGGGATCGATATTGCGCTCCCGCAGGAAGTCCGCGAGCGTTTCGAAGATCCGCTTCTCGACGATCTTGCTGTACATCTGTTCATCGAGCCGCTGGAAGTAGCGGTGGTAACCCAGCACGACGCCCCCGTCCCGATCGCGGCGCAGATCCGCCGCGGCCTCCCGGATACTCAGCGACGCACCGTGATCGAAGCTGCAGGCACGCTTCACCTGCCGACGCTGCCGAGCCACGCGCCGCGTGTTCAGCGGCGCGGCCAACACTCCGCGCACGGCGCCCGGCAGACAGACCAGGCACCGGCGCGGTGCCGAGAGCACGGCCCTCGACCACAGCTTGACGACCTGCCTCAGGTCCGCGACCGTCAGCATCTCGTCGATGGCATGGTAGGACTGCCGCAAGGGCGGCAACATGCAGTAGTTGGCCTCGACGAACAGTGAGGTGGCCGTGGTGACCGGGCGCAGGAACACACTCCACACGAGTTCGCCACGCCATCCGATGATCTCGGCGACGAGATAGGGCCGGACCCGGTCCTCGGGGTGGGCCATCAACTGGTCGATCGTCGGCCCGCCGACATGTGGCGGTGGCCGCCGGGCGGGGTCGGGCAACAGTCTGCGGTCGTCGTGAATATCGGTGCCGTTGACGAACACTCGCTGACGCACCCGGATACCGGGGATGTCCAGACCTGCGATCCGGTCACCGAGGCGGCGGTTCAGTTCTGCCACGGCGAAGGGCACGACCGGTTCATCGCTGTCGGCGGCCTTGGTGATATCGAGCGCCACCGACCATGCATCGACCATCGCCCCGTATCCGAGAAATGGCTGGTACCCGTGATAGACCGTGAGGTTCGCATCGGAATACGTCGCGACATGTTCGATTTGGGCCACCGCGACCGGGCTGTTGACCGCCGGAGCCGCGGCGGCAGCGAATGCTTCGCGGCGCAGCAGCCGCCCGCCACCTCCCCAGCGCGCAACCATCTCCTCGATCGACACCACGATCCACCCGACAACCAGCAGCGGAAGTACCAGTCCCGTTATCGCGTCGGCCCGGTCGATCGGAAGATACACGAACAGCACGATCAGCACGATCGCGAGAACGATGTCACCAGTCAGATGTCTGCGCCTGGTCGCGATCGCGTACTTCGCCACCGACTCCAGATCGACACCGGGTGAGGTGGCGACCGCCCGCAAGGGTTGCTGCAGCACCTGGCCGATGACCCTGTCCGCCAATGTGCGGTCGAAATGCACTGCCGCACAGAGGTATCTGGTGGCATCGACCCCATCGGCCGCGGGGATCACACCGCGCTCGGTCGCGGGCGCGGGCGGCGAAGCCTCCGCGGGCCGCGAGCCGGAGCGCGTTGCCGGGCCCGAACCTTCGGGCGCGCAACGACGTTCGGGCGCAGCACCCCGCGTGGCGGGAAATACCGCTCCGCATGTCAGGCAGGCGGGCGATGCCACGACGGTCCGGGCACCACAGGCCGTGCATTTCATGAAACCCCCGATACGACGTCCGGTCCTCGCCATCCCCCGGCCCTTCCGACGATACTCCGGCACCCCGTACCCGGCACCGCTTCCCGCGAATCGCGGACCGGTGCCGAACTCCCAGGTCCGCCTCGCGCCGGACAGCTCACCCGGCGCGCACCGTGGCCACGGTCGTGAGCGCCACCTCACCGGACGCGGCACTCTCGATTCGCACGGTCACCGGTCCGCGCGCGGGCAGATCCTCGCCGCTGGGAAACCACAATCGCTGCGATTCCACCACGATCAGCAGCCCGTCGTGCCCGCCGACCGGAGCGAATCCGCTCAGTTGCGGCGGAAAGCGCGGTAGCCCGAACGCATCGGCGAGCCGCCCGACCGCGGATCCGACGTCGGGTACGCCGATACCCACCTCACTGATCGACAGCAGGCGCGGAGCATCGCCGGCGGTGGCCGGCTCCGACCGATCGGCGTGGCGGGCAATCAGTTCCAGCACGATCCCTTCCGGCCCCTCGAAGTACACCGACCGCGAATCCCAGCCCGGCGGCCCGTCGAAGGTGTCCACCCCGGCCAGCGTGATCGGCTCGACCCGTTGCCGCAGCCACTGGCGGGCGAGGTCGACATCGCGTGGCGAGATCCCGAACGCGAGATGGTGCACCCCCGCGAACGACGGCCCCTCGGTCACCACCAGTCGGCTGCTGCCGATCTCCACGGCAATCCCCTCGGCCCGGGAGTCGACCTCGAGCCCGAGAAGATCCCGGTAGAACTCGGCCACCAGGTCGAGATTGCTCGCGGTGAGCTCGACTTCGAGGATCTTCACGGCGGTCTCCTTCAGCATCGGCGGTCACATCCGACGCTAGAACCTGAACTATGGTTTATGTCAAGGTGCATTGCGAAGCACGCAACGGCCCGGCGTGCTGGGCAAGATCCGCCCTGCGACGGCACCGGATCCGCGTGGTGTGCCGTCACGTTGCCCGGTAGCTCAACAGGATTCGATTGCATGCGAACGCATCGCGGCGATTCGTCGGGAACCTCCCGATGACATACGGTCAGGACGACGTACTGAATCGGATTGCGTAGGAAGGAGCTTCGACGGTGAAGATGATGAGGCGAGCGATGGCGGTCGCGGCGGTAACGGTTCCGGCGATGTTCATGGTTCCGGCGATCGGTTCCGCGCAGCCGTCGCTGTGTTCGGCCGACATGTTCAGCGCAACCGTCCAGCAGGACGGGGCGCCCACTCCCACCGGGCAGAACAAGCTGCGGATCGTGTTCACGAACACCTCCCAGCACAGCTGCCTGGTGCAGGGCTACCCGGGCGTCGACCTGGCCGGCCCCGACAACCCGCCTTTCGGGCCGACCTACTCGCTGCCGCGCCAGGAAACCGGTTTCGCGCCGGTGGATGTCGCGCCCGGCTCCGCCGTGAGCAGCGAACTCACCTATCTGGCGGACGGACCGGAAGGCTGGACTCCCGACACGATCGTCGTGACCCCGCCCAACACCACCACCCAGTTGCAGGTGCCGTGGCCACAGGCCGGGAGTGTGTCGCGCCAGGACGGGGCGACACATCCGGGCACCTTCATCGGGCCCTTGCGCCCGGCCTGACAACCACCGTCGGGCGTGTACCGTTGGCCGACAACGTAGTTCGGCGGCGGTAGCCGATGCCCCGGTGGGCGAGAACGTCGGCGCCCGCCTCGAGCTCCACACCGGATCTGTTGTCGGACAGTCTTTCCGATGCCGCCGGGCGAATCATCGTCCGGCGGCGTCGGCGAGTGTGGCCGGGACCCGCCACGGCCGCCCTCAGATGTGGATGTACCCGCCGTTGAGCATGCCGTCGTCGAGGCGTGGCGCGATGGACTCGCCACCGTGCTCGGCGCGCAACTCGAACTGCTCGTCCCGCACCACATGCATCACGGCGTTGATCAGCGCGAGGTGGGTGAAGGCCTGCGGATAGTTGCCCCAATGGCGGCCGGTCACCGGGTCGATCTCCTCGGCGTAGAGCCCCAGTGGGCTGGCATAGCCGAGCAACCTCTCACAGAGTTGTTTGGCGCGGTGTTTCTCACCGATTTCCGATAGTGCCGACACCAGCCAGAACGAGCAGATCGTGAAGGTGCCCTCCTCCCCGGCACAACCGTCGTCGGTCTCGTCGACGCGATAGCGCAGGACGAGCCCGTCGCTGGTGAGTTCGTCGGCGATGGCGAGCACGGTCTTTCGCACCCGTTCGTCGTCGGGGGGAAGGAAACGGACCAGCGGGATGAGCAGGGTCGAGGCATCCAATGCCGTACTGCCGTAGGACTGGGTGAACACACCCCGCGCGTCGACCGCGTTGGCGCAGATGTCGGCGTGGATCTCGGCTGCCGCCCGCTGCCAGCGGATCGCACGTTCGGAGTCCTGGTGGATGCGGGCCAGGCGGGCGCCACGATCGGCGGCCACCCAGCACATGACCTTACTGGAGGTGAAATGGCGAGGCTCGCCGCGCACTTCCCAGATGCCCTGGTCGGGTTCCCGCCACACCGCGAGCGCACTTCGGACCGCCCAGCGCAGCAGCGGCCAGGTCCGCGCGTCGATCTGGTCGCGATGGCGCGCGTAGAGGTAGACCGAGTCCAGCGCCGCACCCCAGACATCGTGCTGGCTCTGGCGATAGGCATCGTTGCCGATCCGGACCGGGGCGGCGTTCTCGTAGCCACGCAGGTGGCCGAGCGTCTGTTCACGCAGGTCGGTTTCACCGCCGATGCCGTACACGATCTGCATGTCCTCGGCGCCCTCGGCCAGATTGATGATGTGGGAGAAGTAGTCGTTGGCCTCCCAGTTGAAACCCAGGGTGTACAGACCCCACAGCGCGAATGCCGAGTCCCGGATCCAGGTGTACCGGTAGTCCCAATTACGCGCTCCGCCAGGTGTTTCCGGTAACGAGGTGGTGGGGGCGGCGACGATGGCGCCGGTCGGGGCGAAGGTCAGGCCCTTGAGGGTGAGGGCACTGCGGGTGAGCTGGGCACTCCACGGGTGGTCCGGAAACCGGCCGCCGGCCAGCCAGTGCCGCCAGTGATGCACGGTCCGCACCAACCGGTCGTTGGCCTCCTCGACGGTTTCGGGAGCCTCCCGGCTCCCCCACGACAACGCACAGAAGCGGGTGTCACCGCTCTTGAGCAGGGTGCGAGCCAGCGCACGCGAACCCTCGAGCCCGAGGCGCAGGTCGGTGGTCAGCCGCAGGGGCGGATCGACGCCGTCGGCACCGGCCTGGGCGAGATGATAGGAGTCGAGATACTCCCACTGCGCACCGGCTCGGCCGTAGTCGAAGGCGGGCTGACAGTCGAGGACGAACTGGATCTGCCCGGTCTCGCAGTGCACGATGCGCAGCAGAATGTGCTCGGCGTCGTAGTCGGTGGGTGCGCGCCGGTGGGCGCTGCGGCCGGGCTGCTGGTGCCGCCACGGCCCGACCAGCAGCACATCACGGACGGTTGCCCATCCTTCGCCACACCGCCAGCTCGTCTCCATGACCATCGTCCCCGGGATGTACCGCCGGTCGGCCGCGGTCACGACATCGGCGGGGGCGAAGCGAAACGACCCGGCCGAACGATCGAGAATGGCGCCGAAGACGCTGGGCGAATCCATCCGGGGCAGACACATCCACTCGATCGCGCCGCTGGGTGCGATGAGGGCGGTGACCTCGGAATCGGAGATGAACCCGTAGTCGTCGATGCGTGGAAAGGCCGTGACCCGGGGCGTATGTTCCGGATGATCGTTCATACGGAGCTCCCATTCGACACCTGCTCGGCACGCTCGGACGCTGCTTCGATCGTATGTCCGGGATCGCGGGCCCATATTCGGTTCTCCGGGAATTCGCCGAATACCGCGGATCAGCGGCCGCGCGTGAGCCCCGCGGCCGTCAGTGCACCGTGATGTCGTCGTAGGACCAGAACGCGCGCATGCTCGTGATCCGCGCATCCTCGTCGAAGGTCATCACATCGATGGGTTCGACCGTGGTGGTCCGGCCGTCGAATTCGGTGCTGACCCGGAAGCCGAATGCCGCCTGGTGGCCCGCGATCCGCACGGACTGCAGCTCGGTGCTCCTGGTCTTGGATTCGATTGCGCCGTAGAACTTTTCGATCGCCACACGCCCGCGCTGGGGCGTCGAGCCGACCGGATCCTCGACGCTGGCATCCTCGGTGTAGAGGGCGGCGATGTCTTTCGCGGTGCCGGTGGCGACAGCGTCGAGGTAGCGCCGGATCGCGGTTCGGATCTGTTCGGGTGAGGCCATCGCCCGACGGTATGCCCGGTGACGATGCCCGCCCCACCGCACGTCCCGGTCATCGGGAGCCGGACCGGGATACGCGCCGGTGAGCGGGACGACAGGGTGCACCTGCGCCGCGAGCATTCCTAGCGTCGAGGGCGGAGAAATCGGTTTACGGCGAAAGGTATCCGACTGTGCGCCCCGAGACGACATCGTCACCAGGCAATATCCGAACCGGCGTCGATGTGGTGATCGTCGGCGCGGGTATCGCGGGCCTCTATGCGATTCACCGGCTGCGCGCCCAGGGGCTGCGCGTGCGGGCATTCGAGGCCGGCGACGGCGTGGGCGGCGTGTGGTACTGGAACCGCTACCCGGGCGCGCGCTGCGATGTCGAGAGTGTCGACTACTCGTACTCGTTCGACGAGACCCTGCAACAGGAATGGAACTGGAGCGAGAAATACGCCACCCAGCCCGAGATCCTGTCCTATCTCGAACATGTCGCCGATCGCTTCGATCTGCGCCGCGACATCGAATTCGGCACGCGCGTCACCGATATCGTGCTCGACGAGACCACGCTGAGCTGGCAGGTGCGCGTCGAGGGCGGCGCCGAGGTGACGGCACGCTTCGTGGTCCTGGCCACCGGGCCGCTGTCGAATGCCAACACCCCGGCCATCGACGGCCTGCCGAGTTTCGCCGGCCGGCTGCTGCACACCTCCCACTGGCCGGCCGGCGGTGTCGACCTGACCGGTCAGCGTGTCGGCGTCATCGGCACCGGATCCTCGGGCATCCAGGCCATTCCGCATCTCGCCGAGCAGGCGGACCAGTTGTACGTCTTCCAGCGCACCCCCAATTACAGTGTCCCCGCGGGCAATACGCCCCTCGACGACCGGACGCGCCGAGCCCACAAGGCCGGCTATCCGCAGCGTCGGCGGCTGTCGATGGCCAGCGGTGGCGGCTCACCGCACCAGCCGCACCCGGACAACACCCTCGAGGTGTCCGACCAGGAGCGACGTGCGGCTTACGAGCAACGCTGGCAACTGGGCGGTGTGCTGTTCAGCAAGACGTTCCCGGATCAGATGCTGACCGCCGAGGCGAACGAGCCCGCGCGCCTGTTCTGGGAGCAGAAGGTGCGCGCGGTGATCGACGATCCGCGTATCGCCGAACTCTTGATCCCGCGGGACCACCCGATCGGCGCAAAACGAATCTGCACGGATACGAACTACTATCAGACCTTCAACCGCGACAATGTCACGCTGGTCGACCTGCGCTCCACCCCGATCCAGCGCATCGATGCCGCGGGCGTGCACACCACCGACGCGCATCACCCGCTCGACACCTTGGTACTGGCCACGGGATTCGACGCGATGACCGGTTCGGTCGCGAAGATGAACATCGTCGGCCGTGGCGGCGAAACTCTGAACGACGCGTGGCACGCGGGCCCGAAAACCTATCTCGGCCTGGGCATCACCGGATTCCCGAATCTGTTCAACCTCACCGGGCCCGGCAGTCCCTCCGTTCTGGCGAACATGGTGCTGCATTCCGAACTGCACGTGGACTGGGTGGCCGAGGCGATCGGCTTCCTCGACCGTCGCGGCGCGGCCGCCCTGGAGGCGCGGCCCGACGCGGTGGCCGACTGGGTCGCCGAATGCGCCGAGCGGGCGGCGGGAACCCTCATGCCGCAAGCGAATTCGTGGTATCTCGGCGCGAACGTGCCGGGCAGACCTCGGGTGTTCATGCCCTTCATCGGTGGTTTCGGCGTCTACGGCGACATCATCGCCGAGGTCGCCGCGGCCGGCTACCGGGGCTTCGACGTCATCGACATCGCCCCGGAACAGGACTGACCGATCCCCCGATGTGGGTGTCCAGCACCTACTTCCGGGCGAAGCGGGCCGGTTCGGGGCCGGGCACCGGGGCGACCAGGTCACGGGCGACCAGATGGCGCAGGTGTGCCGCCGCCTCCGACAGCGCCATGTGCTTGCCCATGGGGGACAGTTCCGCCCATGGCTTGTACCACTTCATGCGCTCGGCGACCTGCCACACCGTGATCTGATCATCGCCGAAATTGTCGTGCAGATGTTCCAGTCGCTCTTCATGGTGATCGATCAATCCCGCGGCGCGGCCCGCGACGTCGTCGATGGGCAGACCGTGAGCGCCCAGCCCGCGAGTGACATTCATCGACTGCACCCGCCGCAGCGAATCGAGGAACTGCGCCAGGGCATCCCGCTCCTCGAGCGGGTAGACGAAATTGCCCACGTGCGGAGTCGTCTTCTGCAGAACGTGGTCACCGGTGAACATCACGTCGGCATCGGCGAGATGGAAACACACGTGCCCGGGGGTATGGCCCGGGGTGTGGACCACTCGGAGGCTGCGTCCGGTCAGTGCGATGGATTCGTCGTCGGCGAGCAAGCGATCGGGAGCCGAGTCACGACCCACGTGCACCTCCTCGCCCATCGCGGTCACGAACGCATCCTGCTCGGCCTGGTCGGCGCCCGCCCGCGCCATGTTCTGCCGCTCGGCGTTCATCCAGTCCGCGTCCCGGTCGGCCGACATCTGTGCGAACTGATCATGATCGGCTTCGTGCATGGCGATCCACGCACCGGAGGCGTCCCGGACGCGGCCACACAGACCACTGTGATCCGGATGGAAGTGGGTGAGGACGACACCTTCGACATCCGCGACCGAATGACCGATGGCCGCGAGCCCCGAGGTGAGACCGTTCCACGCGTTGTCGTCGTGCCAGCCGGCGTCGACCAGGACCAGGCCGCCCGGCGACTCGAGTGCGTACACCAGCGTGTGCCCGAGCGGATTGTCCGTGATCGGAACCTGGATCTGATAGATGCCATCGCCGACTGATAACGCGTTCTCCACAAGACGCACCATATTCCTCAGGTGGAGCAAGCAGTTCCGGAGCCCCGTCGCGATCGGTCCGCTACGTCCGCGGCCGGGCCCCGGGCCGGTCGATGCGCGCGAGTTCCCGGCGCTTGGCCAGCGCCGACATCCCGAACCAGCGGTGACAGCTCCGGGTGAGCGTGCTCTGCTCGGAATATCCGATCTGACGGGCGACCGCGGACAGCGACACATTGCGGTCCGCCAGCAGCGTCGTGGTCAGATCGCGTCGCGCGTCGTCCACCAGATCCTCGAAAGTCGTACCGGTACAGGCGAGTTCGCGCTGTACCGCGCGCGGATGCATCATCAGCAGCCGCGCGATGTCGTCGAGGCCCGCGGCCCCGGCCGGTAACGAGCGAACGATCAGTTCGGACACCGCGTCGGCGAATGCGGTGCGCCGATCGCGCCCGGTCATGAACCGGATGGCGATGTCCTGGGCGAGCGAGTCGAACGCCGGCAGCCGCCGCCGCATGAGACCGCGCGGGAACACCAGCACATTCGCCGGTGCGCCGAATTCGACGGTGCAGCCGAAATAGTCCGTGTAGGTGCGGCGGCCGGATATCGGCTGATGTGTGAACGCCACCTTCGAAGGGTGGAAATCCGCACCACCGAGCATCTTGAACGTCGACAGCGTCACGCCCAATGCCAGTTCCACCACGTGCGGCCGGTAGGGCAGCCGCTGCAGCACGGTGCCGAACTCGTAGGCGACCTCGGCCGGGCCGATGTGCAGATCGGCCCGGATGGCCGGGCTGTAGACGTGCGCGTATTCCGTGACCCGCGCGAGCGCGTCCCCGATCGTCTCGGCATTGCGCGCGGCGATCGCCACCGGCCCGAGGATGTCGGGATCCTGCCGTCCCGCGAGCCGCAGCGCGAAATCGGGGACCCCGAGTTGCTCGGCACAGCGGCCGAGCAGGGCCGACAGCGCGGTGAACGGCACGAATCTGTCGTACAGGCCGACCACCGCCGGATCGATACGCACCGCCGCCAGCATCGCGCCCGCGTCTGCGCCGCATTCGGAGATCAATTCGGGTGCACGGCTCAGCGATGACGCGCAGATCAGATCGGCCATGTGTCCAACTGTCAAATATCTGTCGTCAACTGTCAAGAAATCGACCCGGGGTGGGAGTGACGATGAACACAGCCCGGCACGTCGCCCGGGCGCCGCCACACTCGACGAGGAGTCCGCGATGACCACCGAATCCGTCCGCACATCGTTGTTCATCGGCGGATCCTGGCGTGCTCCCACATCGGATTCGACGTTGGCCGTCGTGTCGCCGGTGACGGAGCAGACCATCGGGCGAGTGCCCGCGGCCACCACCGCCGACGTCGACGCCGCGGTCCACGCGGCCCGGCTGGCCTTCCGCGGTTCCGGCTGGCGTGATCTCACCCCGGGCGAACGTGCCACCCACCTGCACCGCTTCGCCGACGAACTCGAGGCCCGATCCGAGGACCGGGCGACCACGGTCACCAGCGAGAACGGCATGCCCATCGCCCTGGCCCGATTCGCCGAGGGCGCGGCGCCGGTCCAGTTGCTGCGCTATTACGCCGATCTCATCGAGATCACACCGGTGGAGGAACGTCGCGTCAGCCGGCCGCTGCCCGGCACCACCGTCGTGCGCAAGGAGCCGATCGGCGTGGTCGCCGCGATCGCGCCGTGGAACTTTCCCGCGGTCCTGTCGATGTTCAAGATCGCGCCGGCGCTCGCGGCCGGTTGCACGGTGGTGCTCAAGCCCTCACCCGAGACGAGCCTGGACTCCTACGTCCTCGCCGAGGCCGCCGAGGCCGCGGGCCTGCCCGCCGGGGTGCTCAATATCGTCAACGGTGGCGCCGACATCGGCCGGCACCTGGTCGCCCATCCGGGAGTGGACAAGGTGGCCTTCACCGGATCGACCGCTGCCGGCAGGGAAATCGGCCGCATCTGCGGTGAATTGATCCGGCCGGTCACCCTCGAACTCGGCGGCAAGTCGGCCGCACTCGTCCTCGACGACGCCGATCCGGAACAGACCGTCGCCGGTCTGGCGACCGCCTCGCTGCTCAACACCGGCCAGACCTGCTACATGTCCACCCGGATTCTCGTACCGGCCGGCAGCTACGACAGCTACCTCGACGCGATCACCGGCATGTGCGCGGACCTGACCATCGGTGACCCGATGGACGAGAACACCGCGATCGGCCCGCTGGCCAGCGCGCGACATCGCGACCGGGTGCTGGCCATGATCGAACGCGGCCGCGCCGAGGGCGCCACGATCACCACCGGTGGCGGCACACCGGCCGGTATCGACCGCGGATTCTTCGTGGCCCCCACCGTTTTCGGCGATGTCGCCAATACCGCGGCCATCGCACGTGAGGAGGTGTTCGGCCCGGTCCTGACCGTGCTGCGCTACCGCGACCTCGACGAGGCGATCGCGCTCGCCAATGATTCGGCCTACGGCTTGGGCGGCACCGTGTGGACCGCCGACACCGAACGCGGCATCGATGTCGCGCGGCGAATCGAGACCGGTTCCTTCGGCGTCAACTACTTCAACCTCGACTGGGGATCGCCGTTCGGCGGCGTCAAGGCCAGCGGTATCGGGCGCGAACTCGGGCCCGAGGGATTGGCCGCGTATCAGCACCTCAAATCCATCTTCCTGGCCGCCTGAGCCCCCTCTCCGAAAGGAACATCATGTCCGAGGCCGGAGTCGCCGCCGCGAGAGCGCTCGTCGACGATGTGAACGCCCTGCTCGACCGGCTCACCCCCGCCGACTGGGCCGCCGACAGCGCCTGTCACGGCTGGCGCGTGCACGACGTCGTCACCCACCTGGGCTTCTTCTTCAATTTCATCGCCGATCCGAATCTCGTTCTGCCCGAAAACCCCAGTGGTACCTCGGAACGACTCAACGACGCCGCCGTCCGCGAGCGCGCGGACTGGTCGTCACAGCAGGCGATCGGCTACTACCGTGAGCAGTCCGTCGCGGGTCTCGCCGCACTCGAGGCACTTCAGGGCGCCGAGATGCGCGATGTCCCCCTGACGATGCTCGATCTGGGCACGTTCCGGATGGGACAGCTCGCTGACGCGGTCGCCTTCGACCACCTGGTCCACCTGAGCTGCGACCTGATCGCGCCGTTCGGCCCCGTCTCCCCCACGGAGGTGTCACTGTCGGCCGCCATCGATCCCGCGATCGACTGGATGATCGCGGGATTGCCACAGATGAACGGCGCCGCCGTGGCACGAGCACTCACACGGCCGATCGGACTGCGGCTCACCGGCGCGACCGAGCGCAGCTTCGTGCTGAGCCGAGACACCGATTCGTCGTCGCTGCTCGTCACCGAAACCGATGCTGTGCCCGACGATCTCGCGGTCACCTCGGCCACCGACTTCCTGCGCTGGGCGACCACCCGTAGCGCGTGGCGATCCGCGGTCACCCTCACCGGCGATCACCCCCTGATCGCCTGGGCACTCGACGAGATCGACATCGTCTAGCACTGTCCCGCACCACCTTTCACCGCTCTCACCACACACATCGGAGGTCCGCCATGTCGGAATACCTGAAGGACAAGGTCATCATCGTCACCGGCGCCGGCAGCGGCTTCGGCAAACTCATCGCCGAGAAGTGCGCGGCCCGAGGCGCCCGGATCGTCGGTGTGGACATCGATGCGGGCACTGTCGGCGCGGCCGTCGACGGGATCCGCGCCGCAGGCGGCCAGGCGATCGCCCAGGTCGCCGATGTCACCGATATCGCCGAGGTCCAGGCCGCGGCCGTGGCGGCGGTCGAGCATTTCGGTGCGATCGATGTCCTGGTGAACAACGCGGGCGTGATGCCGCTGGCCTACTTCGCCGACCACGCACGCGCACTTCCCCAGTGGCACAAGGCGATCGACATCAATATCAAGGGTGTCGTGAACGGCATCTCCGCGGTGTACGACCGGATGATCGAACAGGGCCGCGGTCACGTCGTGAACATCTCGTCGATCTACGGCAACGCCGGAATCGAGGGATCCGGTGTATACAGCGCGACCAAGGCCGCCGTCACCACGCTGTCGGACTCGTTGCGCATCGAGTCGAAGGGCAAGATCAAGGTCACCACCGTCAAGCCGACCGGCGTGACCGGTACCAATCTGGCGAGCTGGATCGTCAACGACAATGCCATCATGGGCCTGGTCGGGCAGCGCGCCGCGTCCTACGGCGAACATGTCGAGGCGCTGATGAACGACGATCTGCCCGCCGAACTGACCGATGTCGACTCGGTGAAGTACTGGCTCATCACACCCGACGATCTCGCGTCCGCGGTCGTGCACGTGATCGATCAGCCGTGGGGTATCAGCCTCAGCGACATCACCGTTCGCGCCAGCGGCGAGGACTATCTGTACTGAGTGGCCGTCCGGCCGGATCGAAAGACGGACAACCCGATGAACAATTTCCCCGATACCCACGCGGCCGCGGTCCCGGATCGACCGGCCTACATCATGGCCGACAGCGGCACCGTCGTGACCTATCGCGAACTGGTGGACTCCGCCCGCGCGATCGCGGCGTTGCTGTGGTCGCGGGGGCTGCGGCACGGCGACTGTGTCGCACTGCTGATGGAGAACAGCCCGTCGTTCCTGCCGATCGCCTGGGCCGCCCAGCGCATCGGGCTGCGCTACGTCACCGTCTCCACCCGGCTGCTGCCCGAGGAGGTCGCCTACATTCTCGGCGACTGCGGCGCCCGCGCCCTGTTCACCGGCGCACGTCATCTCGAGACGGCCGCCGCGGCCGTCACCGCGGTACCCGGCCTCGGCGCTCGGTTCACCGTCGACGAGGCCGGCGCCGAATTCGAGTCGCTGGCAACGGCACTGGCGGCGGTGCCCGCGGATCAACAGGTGGCCGAATGTGAGGGTGTCGACCTGTTGTACTCCTCCGGCACGACGGGCAGGCCGAAGGGGGTCGTGGCCGAGTTGCCGCTGCATCCGCTCGGCACCGCGCCCGGTGTGGCCGGACTGCTGCACGATCAGTGGGGTATCGATCACGACACCGTGTATCTGTCGCCGGCCCCGCTCTATCACGCCGCGCCGCTACGCTTCAGCATGACCGTGCACCGCTACGGCGGCACGGTCGTGGTGATGGAGCGGTTCGATCCGCAACGCGCCCTGGAACTGATCGAACGCCACCGGGTGACGCATACCCAGATGGTGCCGACCATGTTCGTCCGCATCCTGAAATTGCCTGCGGAACAACGGCTTCGCTACGACCTGTCGTCGCTGCGGACCGTGATCCACGCCGCCGCGCCCTGCCCCGCCGACACCAAGCGGGCCATGATCGACTGGCTCGGCCCGATCATCCACGAATACTATTCGTGCACCGAGAACTGCCTGTTCACGACGTCGAGCACCCAGGAGTGGCTCGACCACCCGGGTTCGGTGGGACGCGCGATCCTCGGGACGCCGCACATCCTCGACGAGGCCGGGCGCGAACTCCCGCCGGGCGAGCCGGGCACGATCTGGTCCGAGGGTGGCCTGCTCTTCGAATATCTCAACGATCCGGACAAGACCGCCGCGTCACGCAACGACAAGGGCTGGACGACCGTGGGCGACTTGGGATTTCTCGACGAGGACGGCTATCTCCACCTCTCGGATCGGCGCGCCGACCTCATCCTCTCCGGTGGTGTGAACATCTACCCCCGCGAGGCCGAGGACGCGCTGGCCATGCACCCGAAGGTCACCGACGTCGCGGTGTTCGGCATTGCGCACGAGGATCTGGGTGAGGCCGTGCACGCCGTGGTGGTGGCGGCTCCCGAAGCGGAGCCGGGACCACAGTTGGCCGCGGAGCTGCTGGGCTACCTGCACGGCCGGCTGGCGGCCTACAAATGCCCGCGCGCCATCGATTTCGAACCGGAACTTCCCCGGCACGCGACCGGAAAGCTCTACAAGCGCCTGTTACGTGATCGCTACGCCGACATGATGATTCGCCACCAAGAGCATGCGCGGACGACTCGGCGCGCGCCCGGCGGCGGTCATTGACATCGGTCGCCTCCGGGGCCTCGGCGAGCCCTGGAGGCGACCGCGATGTCACCTCGACGGCTCGGACTCGACGTGTTCTTCCCGTAACCTGCGTTTCAGAATCTTTCCGCTCGGATTCTTCGGGAGTTCGGAGACGAACCTGATCGACTTCGGCACCTTGAAGGACGCCATCCGCGACTTACAGTGCGCGACAATATCGTTCACATCCAACGTGGCCCCCTCCGCGAGGACGACGGCGGCGGCGACCGCTTCGATCCAGCGGCTGTCGGGAATTCCGTACACGGCGGCTTCGCGAATCTCCGCCATCTCGTACAGGATCTCCTCGACCTCGCGAGTCGCCACATTCTCCCCGCCCGACTTGACCATGTCCTTTTTCCGATCCACGACCCAGAGCCAGCCGTCCTCGTCGAAACGGCCCAGATCACCGGAATGGAACCACGCACCGGCGAAGGCCTCGGCCGTCTTGTCCGCCAGGTTGTAGTACCCCAGCATCACCTGCGGGCTGCGGTGCACGATCTCGCCGATCTGCCCGGCCGCGACCGGACGGTTGTCGTCGTCGACGATGCGCGTCTCGACATTCAGCGCCGCCCGGCCCGCGGAGCCCGGCCGGCGCTGCTGCTCCTCCGGCGGTAATACCGTTGCCAGCGAGCCCATCTCGGTCTGGCCGTAGAAATTCCACAGGCGCAGAGCGGGCAGTGCCGCGCGCATCTCCCGCAGGATCTCGACCGGGAGCGCGGAGGCGCCGTAGTAGCCCTTGCGCAGGCTGGACAGTCCGCTCCGGTATTCCGGCCGTGCGAGCAGGCCGATCCACACGGTCGGCGGACAGAACAGATTGGTGGCGCCGTGGCGTTCGACGGCGCCGAGAATCGCCGCCGGGTCCGGTCGATCGAGAATCACGCTGGTGGCGCCGAGATAGATATCGGTGATCAGAAAGTTGTCCAACTGCGCGCAGTGGTACAGCGGCAGGCTGTGGATCTCGATGTCACCGAATTCCATTGCCCCGGAGACGATGCAGCTGAGGTACTGCCACATCAGCGTGCGACTGGAGTGCATGACTCCCTTCGGCCGCGACTCCGTGCCCGAGGTGTACATGATGCGGATCAGGGCATCGTCGTCGATGTCGGGAAACTCCCCCGGCCCCTTCGCATCGCCGATCGCCTCGTCGAACGACGGCCAGTTCCGAGCTGCCAGGCCGGTGAGCTCCACGCCGAACCGCACGGCGACACCGGATTCCGCGAGGCGGACCGCACGCTCGGCAACCTCGTACAGCGCGTCTTCGACGATCATCGCGGCCGGTCGGCAGTCATCGAGAAGATAGGCGATCTCCTCGGCGGTCAGCATGAAGTTGATCGGAACGCTCACCACACCGATGCGCGCCGCCCCGAACACGGCCACCGGGAACTGCCAGCAGTTGTGCGACAGGATCGCGAGGCGATCACCGGGCCGTAGCCCCCGATCCCACAGGCATGCCGCGGTGGCGTCGACGAGGCGATCGAGTTCACCGAAGGTGATCACCCGGTCCCGGTGCACGATCGCCGTCTTGTCCGGACATCTGGCCGCGGTTCGTGCGGGGATGTCACCGAGCGCGTGGGATCGCATGCGCGGCAGGGATATCGCCGGCACCGGACCCGCCGGCTCAGATCCGGTCGTCGCGGACATGGGTACCGAACCTGCGACGGTGATAGGTCAACGGTCCGGCATCGGAGTCCGTGCCGACCGCGCTCACCCGGCCCACGATCAATCGGTGATCGCCCGCGTCGACGACGTCGACGGCATCGCACGCCACCCACACCGCTGTTCGTTCGAGCTGCGGCAGCCCGTCGGACACCGTCCACCGCACCCCGTCGAACTTCTCGGGCCCCTTGCGGGCGAGCTGCAGCGCCACCTCGTGCTGACCGGTGGCCAGCACGTTCACCCCGAATCGTTTCGTCCGCTGGATGAGGTGACAGCAGTCCGATGTGTTCGCCAGCGCGACGGCGACGAGCATCGGCTCGAGCGACAGTGACATCACCGCGCTGACCGTGGTGCCGTGCGGGCGTTGCCGGTCCATCGCCGTGACGACCGTGACCGGTGCGCACAGATTCGCCATCGCCTCCCGGAATTCGGCCTCCGGCGGTGCCTGGACAAGGTTGTTCACAGGTGTTCTCCCACTACGTATTCGAACTGCGCGGCGGTATCGGAAACGCCGGGTCCGGTCGAACAGCATTCAGTACATCGGAATAGCGGAATGCGGGCAGACTCCCCGGCTCGAGGTCCTCGATCCCCGCACCCCCGGGCGGCTCACGCACGGTCGCACAGTAGGCGACCGATCCGCCCGGCCGCCCGCACAACCGGGCAGCCGCGGCGAGGATCGCCGGTCGATTCACGCATGCACCGAGGTCGGGGGCCAGGACCGGGACGACATGGCCCGGGCGGCTCAACGCGCCCGGCGCCGAATGTGGTTCGGCCAGTACCCGCAGCGTTGTCGCCCGATCGCGAGCCGAGATTCCGGTGGAGATCCCGGCGGCGGCGTCCACGCCGACACGCATCGATCCCACATACCACCGATCGGCTTCCTCCCGCCACGACGCGGGCGGCAGGTTCAAGCGGTCACATGTCCGCGCATCCACCGTCGCGCAGATCAGGCCCGACCCGCATCGGACCATGGCCGCCACCGTCGGCACGGAGACGGCGGCGCCCAGCGCCACGACGTCACAGCCCGTATCCAGCACATCGTCGACAGCGAGGACGACCCGGCCCTGCCGCAGCGCGGTGAGCGCGGCCGCCAGGTCGTCACCGATTCGACTGCTTCGGCTCGCGATCGGAACACTCATCGGGACAACGACTTCCGTCAGATCGAGAGACCGGTCGCGGCCCAGAACCGCTCGAACGAGGAGGGCACGATATCGGTTCCGTGCGTGACCTTGCCGTCGATGAACCGGTGCGTCATCACCATGGTGATGTCGAGTTCCTCGTCTCCGAGCCGGCGGTAGGCGCGAATCTTCGCCACCACGATCTCGTCGCTCACGACATCCACGTCGACGACCTCGTTGCGGGACTCGTCCAACTTGGCCAGAATCCCGAAGGCCTCGAGGAATTCCCCCTTGGTGTACAGGCGCTGGGTCCCCTCGGGCGTGAAACCCGCCCAGGTCATCGCGTCGTCGTACAGGCTGACCAGAGGAACGGGGTCGCCCGCGTCCGCGGCGGCGAAAGCTGTCTTCAGCGCTTCGGCGTTCTGAGTGGTCATCGGTTCTCCTCGATCGGCTGTCGGGTGTGTTCGCACTCACTGTGGCAACCGCCCATCGTTCCGGGTAACCGTCTGACTACGTGATCCGGCACGGCCGGAATCCGTAGCCTGCCATCGACACATATTCCATGGTCAGTGACGTTTTATAGGCTTCGACCGGCGAAGCGCCCGGCTGCCGGCGGCATGGATTGACACAAGTTGACCCCCCGCGTTGCGAGTCATCCACGACGAGGTGGACAGTGATCTGTGTCTCATAGTTCTTGGGAGAGTGATGAACGCCGACGAATGGGCCGAGATCAAGCAGTGTGACCGCGACGGCGAAACGATCAAGGGGATCGCCCAGCGTCTGGGGATGTCACGCAACACCGTGCGCCGGGCACTGTCGCTGCCCTCGGCTCCCGACGACCATCGCCGACGGACCGGACGGGTCACCGACGCGGTCGACGCACAGGTCCGCGACATCATCGTGGCGCATCCGGAGACCTCGATCGCCGAGATCGGCAGGCGGATCCGATGGACGCGCTCGCGCACGATGCTCGCCCGCAAGGTGACCGAGATCCGGCGCGAACTCGACGCGGCCAAGGCGGAGTCCTACCGGGTCGCGACCGGGGTACCCACGCCCGCGACCAGTTTCGTCGGCCGCCGCTCGGAACTGCGTGAACTGCGCGGCCTGCTCGGGGAGCATCGGCTGGTGAGCATCGTCGGGCCGGGCGGAATCGGCAAGACGCGCCTGTCGATTCAGGCCGCGTACGAATTCCGGCGTGCCTTCCCCGATGGTGTCCGCTTCGTGGAATTGGCGGCGGTGCGCACTCCGGGCCTGATCGCACAGGTGGTGTGTGACGGGCTGGCGCTCGACAGCCACGACATCCACCACCAGAGCCCGGAGGACACCCTCGTCGAGTACCTGCGCACTCGCCGGATGCTGCTGGTCCTCGACAACTGCGAGCACCTGGTCGACGCGGCGGCGGGGCTGATCGCACGGCTGCTCACCACCACCTCCGAACTGCGTGTCGTCACCACCACCCGGGAGTACCTGTCGATTCCGGGCGAGTACGTGTTCAATCTGCCGCCGCTGCCGACCCGCGACGGTGGCGACGCCGGTGCGACAGCGCTTTTCGCCTCCCGCGCCGCGGCCGTGCTGTCCGGATTCGAACTGGACGCCGACAACACCGACGCCGTCGAGAACATCTGCCGACGCCTCGACGGACTGCCCCTGGCCATCGAACTGGCCTGTGCCCGACTGTCGGTACTGTCGATCGACGACCTGTCCGAGCTCCTGGACCACCGCCTGTCGGTGTTGACCACCGGTGCGCGCACGCCGGTCTCGCGCCATCGGAGCCTGCACGCGACGATCGACTGGAGCTATGACCTGTGCACCACGCAGGAGCGCGAATTATGGTCCCGGCTCTCGGTTTTCACCGACGGATTCGATCTGCCGATGGCCGTCCGGGTGTGCGCCGACGATACGTTGCCGGCGGAATCGATCATGGATACGACAGCGGCGCTGGTGGCGAAATCCGTTGTACACCGGGAAAATCACGGGCGCGGCGTTCGATTCCACATGCTCGAGTCGATCCGCGAGTACGGCGACGACCGGCTGCCGGCGATGCGCCGCGACCAACTCCGCAAGCGGCTGCTGACCTGGTGCGTCGACACGATCCGGGCCGCCGCCTCCGGGTGGTACGACGGCAACCAGGATCGCCACATCGCCATGATCGAGACCAACCGCGGCAATATTCGCGCGGCACTGGAGAACGTGATGTCACCGCCGATCGACGCGTCCTCGATCGGCGAGGCGTCGGATGCGTTGAGTTCGGCGTTGTTTCTGTGGGCCTGCGGTATCTCCGTCGGTGAGCACCGGATGTGGCTCACCCGGATTCTCGACATCCCCGGTGTGCGTGCCGAGAAGAAGGGCTGGCTGCTCGCGGTGCTGGCCCTGGTGGAAGTCCTGCAGGGTGATCGGGAGTCCGCGCGATTCTGCCTGCATCGGGCCCGAACGGTCGCGGCGGGCACCGGCGACGGCTCGCTGACCGCGCTGGTCACCCACATCACCGGTCTGTCGAAACTGTTCGCCGGCGAACTCGACCGGGCCCGGGCGAACATGTGGCAGGCGGAGGCGGGCTACGCCACCCACGGGTCGCCCCCGGACCTGATCGCGATGTTGCGCGTGCATCAGGGCATGTTGCTCAGCGCCACCGGTGAGACCGCACACGCGCGCGCCGCCTTCCAGGAGGTGTACGACCACACCGGAGCCGTCGGCGAGCGGTGGTTCCACTCGTACGCGATCTACGGCCTGGGACTCGTCGCGCTCCGGGAGGGCGACTTCGACGGTGCGCGCGACCTGGCGATCCGTGGTCTGACCATTCAACGGTCGTTCGGTGATGTTCTCGGCACCACGCTGATGACCGATCTGCTCAGCTGGACACTCGCGGCACTCGAATCCCCCACCGAGGCAGCGGTTCTGCTGGGCGCGACATCGACCATGTGGGGGTCGATCGGCCAACAGCTGTACGGCTCGGCGGGCTGGATCGCCTTGCGCGAGGAGGCAATCGGCACCGCACGCCGCGAGGCCGGGCCGTCGGCGTTCGAGCGCTGCTGGGAAAGGGGCCGAGCGATGTCGATGACCGATCTCGTCGATTTCGCGCTCGCCGATTCCGCGCGGCCGGCCGGGGCCGGCACCGCGGTCCGGCAGCGCCACGCCGTGCTGACCGCCCGGGAAACCGAGGTGGCCGATCTGGTGGCGATCGGAATGACGAACAAGCAGATCGCCGCGAAGCTCGTGCTCTCACCCCGCACGGTCGAAGGCCATGTCGAGCACGTGTTGAACAAACTGGGGCTGAGTCGCCGCGGGGAACTGGCAGCCGCTCGTCTCGACGAGGCGAAATAGCCGGCCCGCCGCATACATTCGCCGAGAACGCACCCGCGACGACGTCGGTGGTTTCCGCACCACCGACGTCGTCGTGCTGCGCCGGCGATTCTCGGATCGGCGCCGCGAAATCGCCGTCCGCGTCATCGCCTGGCTACACCTTCGACATCGCCCCGGCGTCGACGGGCAGCGCGACGCCGGTCACGTAGCGTGCCGCGTCGGATGCCAGAAAGACGACCGCGTTGGAGATGTCGACGGGCTCCAGCCAGGGCACCGGGAGGAGATTCATCGCACTCTCGCACGCCTCCCGGAAGTCCTCGTGCGTCGGGTTCTCGAGGTCCGGCCGGAACAGCCGATACATCGCTTCGTGGTCGATCATGTCGGTCAGCACCGACGACGGATGGACCGAGTTGCACCGGATCCGGTGCGCGGCGAGCTCATTGGCGGCGGTCCGCGCGAGTCCCGTCACACCGTGTTTGGCGGCGACGTAGTGCGCGAAGTTGGGGAAGCCCTGCAAGCCTCCGGTGGAACTGATCAGCACGATCGAACCACCGCGTCCCTGCTCGATCAGATGCGGCACGGTGGCACGCATCGTCTTCCAGACACCGGTGAGATTGATGTCCACCATCTCGGTCCATTGCGCCTCGGTCAGCTCGTGCAGCGGAGCCGAGGAGAAGATCCCGGCGTTCGCCACCACGGTGTCCAGATGGCCGAATTCGGCGATCCCGGCCGCGACGGCGGCCTCGAGTGCCCGCAGATCACGAACGTCGGCCACGGCCGTATGCGCACTGCGCCCGGCTTTTTCGACCAGGCGCGCCGTCTCGTCGAGATCGTCGGTGGTGGCGCCCGCGTACGCGGTGCTCGCGATATCGGCGCAGATGTCCAGCGCGATGATGTCGGCACCCTCTTCGGCGAGCCGGACCGCGTGCGACCGTCCCTGGCCGCGCGCCGCTCCGGTGACAAGAGCGACTTTGCCCTCCAATTGCCCCACGGGATTTCCTTTCGATTCGATGGATCGTGTTGCGAACCGGCCACATCCGGCCGGTCGAGATATCAGCTCCGGTAGCCGGGCAGGATGGCCTGAGCGGCTTCGACGAGACTCATCCGGTCGACCAGCGCATGCTGGGTCGCGACGGCCGCGTCGCGCACACATCGCCCGAGTGCGCTGGGATTGCGCACCGTGGCGCTACCGGCCCACCGATGGGCGAAGGTCACGATGTCGCCGGCCACTTCCTGAACCCACGTCGCGGCCTGGCGCATACGAGCGCGCTGTTCGTCGGTGATCGCCTCGCCGCGCGCGGCCGTCGCCTCCGCATCGCCGTAGGTCTCGTACACATAGGCCCGGGCCGCGCGAAACAGCGCCTCGTGCTTGGCGAAGTCCAGCCCGAACAGCTCCGAATCGCCCACGACCGTGCTGTATCCGGGCCGCTGCTTGTTCGCCACGATCCCGGCGATCTCCTGCAGCGCGCGCTCGGCGAGACCCAGGGCGATCGGCGCGTGCCCGCCGACGCCGATGCCCAGCAGCCCCAGTTCGTAGACCGGCTCCGGACGGTTGGGCACCGTCGAGAAGGTCTCCATCGTGAACTTCTCGGGAATGAGGCAATCCTCGACCCGGTAGTCGTAGGAACCGGTCCCGACCATACCCATCACATTCCAGTTGCCCAGGAATTCGACCTGGTCGCGCGGGACGAAACCGACCCGCATCTCCGGCGTTCCGTCGGCATCGACGATCGGATCACCGTCCGCGTCGTGGACGACGAACCCGACACCGATCCACGACGCGTGCGCCGATCCGCTCGCGAACTGGAACCTGCCGGTGACGCGGTACCCACCGTCCACGCGGGTACCGGCGCCGGTCGGCACGATCATTCCGGCGGTGATGCCGCGGCCGGGAGGCGCGAAGATCTCCCGGGCGCCCTCGTGGTTCAGGAATCCGACCGCGATTCCGGTGCTGAAGGCATTCGCCATGAAGGCCCAGCCCGTCGAGCCGTCGGCCCGGGCCAGCTCCTGAACCACCTGGAAGGCGCCGACGATCCCCAGACCGGCCCCGCCGAATTCCTCGGGCACCAGGATCCAGAACAGCCCGGCGTCGGCGAGAGCGCGGAAGACGGTGTCGGTGATCGTCGCCTGCTCTTCGATGGCGTCGGCCTCGGCCGTGACCACTTCGGCGACCCGCCTGGCTCGTTCGAGGTATTCGGCGTCGCGGTCGGCGAGCCGGGTCTCGACCTCTACTGCCGTGAGTGTCATCTGTGTCCTTTCGATCCACCGCCGCACGCGGCCCTATGACACCGATCACACTGCCGGAGTCACCCGTGGGGCGGCATCGTGACGACTACGTGGTCCACTACGTGCTCGACCACGTGGTCACCGATCACGGGACACGAGAAAGGCCGGCACCGCACAGCGGTACCGGCCTTCCTGTGTCGTCGAATCTACTTCGCCGCCATGCGGATCGCGCCGTCGAGCCGGATGACCTCACCGTTGAGCATCGGGTTCTCGAGGATGTGGCGGACGAGCGCGGCGAATTCGGCCGGCTCTCCCAGGCGCGACGGGTGTGGCACCTGCGCGCCCAGTGAGCGCCTGGCCTCCTCGGGCAGGGTCTGCAGCAGGGGCGTGTCGAAGATGCCCGGGGCGACGGCCGCGATCCGGATCCGATGGCGAGCCAGTTCGCGGGCGATCGGCAGGGTCATCGCCACGATGCCGCCCTTGGACGCGGCGTAGGCGGGCTGGCCGACCTGACCGTCGAACGCCGCCACCGACGCGGTGTTGACGATGACCCCGCGCTCGTCGTCGACCGGCTCGGTCGCGGCCATCCGGTGCGCGGCCAGCCGGATCACATTGAACGTGCCCAGCAGATTGATCCGCACGATCCGCTCGAACGATTCCAGCGGCAGCGGGCCGTCCTTGCCCAGTACTTTCGCGGGCGGGCCGACACCGGCGCAGTTCACCACCGCGCGCAGCGGACCCCGGCGCTGGGCGGCGTCCAATGCATCGGTGACGCCTTCGGCGTCGGTGACATCGCCGGGCACGAAAGTCATTCGGTCCTCGCCGATCTCGTCCCGCAGCTGCCGGCCGGGCGATCCGGGCAGGTCGAGCACCACCACGTGCGCACCCGCGTCGACCAGATTCCGCGCGGTGGCCGCACCCAGGCCGGACGCGCCACCGGTGACCAGGGCAACGCTGTTGTCGAGTTTCACTACTTCTCCTGACTGTGCTGGACGAATTGGTTCCTCCGGCCATCCGGTCGAACGGATACCGCAGGGGCGCAATCGGTTCGGTGCGCGCTCCGGGCCCGGCGGAAACCGTCGGCCGGATCTCGCCGTGGGATCCGCGGGTTCAGCCGTTGCCCGGAAATCTCGGGACCCGCTTGTCGAGGAAGGCGGCGATCCCTTCGGCACCGTCCGGGCTCGACGCGCGGGTTCGAATGGACAGCGACTCCCGGCGCAGGGCGACTTCGGCACCGGGAGTGGCGGTTTCGCGCAGCAGGCGCTTCGTGGCGACCTGCGCCGCACGAGAGCCGGCCCGCAGCAGACCGACCGCGTCCGCCACCGCGTCCTCGAATCGGCCATCGGGGATCACCTGGCTCACCAGACCCATCGCGTGGGCCTCCTCGGCGGTCAGCACGGGATTCGCCAGCGCCAGCCACATCGCCCGGTGCAGGCCGATCGAGGCGGTCAGCAGCGATGTGCCGCCGTCGGGCGAGAAGCCGATCTTGGTGTAGGCCAGCGTGAATCGCGCATTCGATCCGGCGAGGACCACATCGGCGGCGGCCGCGAGTGCGACTCCCGCGCCCGCTGCCACACCGCGCACGGCGGACACCACGATCGCGTCCATCCGGTGCAATTCGCTGATCACCCGGTGCAGACTCTCCGCGAGATCGTCCACCGAACGTTCGATGTCGCGGGCCGCCGCGAACGCCGCGACATCGCCGCCGACGCTGAAAGCTCTTTCGCTGCCCTCGATCACCACGACATGGGCGTCGTCGGCTCGGGCGCGCCGGACCGCGTCACCGAGTGAGTCCACCAGGGACTGATCGATCGGATTGGTCCCCGCGGCGCCCGCCAGGCCGATGTGGGCGACGTGGTCACGCAGCGCGTAACCGACCGTGCCCATCAGGCGTCCCCGAGCGGGTCGAGGAACAGATCGGGATCCAGCGCCCGGGTGCCGCTGCCGGCCCGGTACCGCTCGAAGTCGGTCACGCCTTCGGCGGCCAGCACCTGATCGTCGATGTAGAAGTTGCCGGTGCACGCCACGCTGTCGCGACACAGGATGGTGTAGGCCGCATCGGCGACGATCTCCGGCGTTCGCGCACCTTCCAGGGCTTCGGCGCCACCGAGCAGGTTCGACACCGCGGCCGTCGCGATCGTCGTGCGCGGCCACAGCGAGTTCACCGCGATACCGGCCGCGCGCAGTTCCTCGGCCAAACCCAGTGTCACCAGGCTCATTCCGTACTTGGCCATCGTGTAGGCCAGATACGTCCCGGCCCACTGGGGGCGCAGGTCGAGCGGCGGCGACAGCGTCAGGATGTGCGGGTTCTCGCTCTTCTCCAGATACGGAAGGCAGAGTTTGCTGAGCAGGAACGTGCCCCGGGCGTTGATGTCCTGCATCAGGTCGTAGGACTTCATCTCGATCTCACGGGTCGGGCGCAGATCGAGTGCGCTGGCATTGTTCACCACGATGTCGATACCGCCGAACCGCTCGGCCGCCGCATCGACGGCGCGCGCGACGTCGGCGTCGTTGCGCACATCTCCGACGATCGCCAGTGCGTGCCCACCGTTGCGTTCGATCTCCGCCGCGGCCGTGTGCACCGTTCCCGGGAGTTTCGGATGCGGCTCACCGGTTTTGGCCAGCATCACGACATTGGCGCCGTCGCGTGCCGCGCGCACGGCGATCGCCAAACCGATTCCGCGGCTGCCTCCGGACATCAGCAGCGTCCGGCCATGCAAAGTCGTCATCTCGATCCTTCGGTGTTTTCGCGACGCCCGCGGCGTCATACGTTCTGTCCCACGGCGGCGTGCCCGCGCTCGACGAGCGCCGGCACCATCGCGCCCAACTGCGCGAATCCGTCACCGACAGTGAGACCTTGCCGCTCGCGATAGTGAATTCCCTCGAAAATCGCCGCGATCTTGTAGTACGCGAAGCCCAGATACCAGCTGAAGTCCGCGAGATCTCGGCCGGTTCGCTGCGCATAGGCCCGCACGAGACCGTCGGAACCGGGATATCCGGGCACATCCCCCGGCACGGCGGCGACCGGGCTGTCGAGCCCGCGAATCCCGTCCCACCACAGGGCCATCGACGCCAGGTCGGTCAGTGGGTCACCGAGAGTCGCCATCTCCCAGTCGAGTACGGCACTGACACTGCCGTCGTCCACGTCGACCATGACGTTGTCGAGCCGATAGTCGCCGTGCACGAGTGCGGGCGGCTGCTCGCCCGGCAGGCTGCGCGCGAGCCGTTCGCCCAGGGCGACGAGCTCGGGCAGATCGCGGCTGTGCGAGGCCGCCAACTGCGCTGCCCACCGTTTCAACTGGCGTTCCAGATATCCGCTCGGCCGCCCGAAGTCGCTCAGGCCCAGCGCATCCGGTGCGAGGCCGTGCAGATCGACCAGTGTCGCGACGAGGCTGTCCGCGAGTTCGCCCGCGCGAGCGGTGAAGGCTTCCAGCTGACTTCGCTTGCGCAGCACCGCACCGTCGGTGAACTCCATGAGGTAGAACGGCGCCCCGATCACCTCCGCGCCGGCGATCACGACCGGTTTCGGAACCGGCACCGCGGTCGGGTGCAATGCACGCAGCACCCGGAATTCGCGGTTCATATCGTGTGCGGTGGCCAGCACATGCCCGAGTGGCGGACGGCGCAGTACCCATCGCCGATGCCCATCGGACAGCAGGTAGGTCAGATTCGACCGGCCGCCGGACAGCAGCTCGACGTGGAGCGGACCGCTCAGCAGGCCGGGCACTTCCTGTTCCAGGAAGGCTTCGAGTGCGCCAACCGCCACCCCTGGAGGAACCGAATCAGACATAACCAATCTCCTGAACCGAGCGATCGTACGGTCAACCTGAACAGGTGGGTAAACTAGCTCACGGATCGAGAGGTGTCAATCGCCGACATGAGCTCTCACCGCACACAGAAGGAGCGCGGATTGGCAGGCCAACAGCACGGCATCGCCTCGAACGAGGAGCGCGAGACACTCGGGCGCAGGCTTCGCCAGGCCCGGCAGCGCAGCGGACTGACCGTCCGCGACGCCGCCCGCGAGATCGGCGTCAGCATCGGCACGTGGAGCGCGGTCGAGAACGGGCGCACGCGCGTGGACGACGACCGCCTGAACCGCGCCGCGCAACTGTTCGACATCGACGCCGCCACCTTGCGCGCGGCCGCACCGGCCACGGACGCAACCGCCCCCGGCTGGCGGGACTTCGCCCCGCTGCAACTCCCGCCGCCACTGGCGGGAGCGCTGGAAGCGTTCGTCGAACTGGGCTACCACGGCGCGACCATCAGGGACGTGGCCGAGCGGGCGGGCATGTCGGTCGCCGGCGTGTACCACCACTGGGCCACCAAGCAATTGCTGCTCGTCGAGCTGCTCGACCTGACCATGAACGACCTCACCCAGCGCTGCCGGGCCGCCCGCGCGGAAGGCGACGGGCCGGTGCGGCGGCTGACGCTGCTGGTCGAATGCCTGGCCCTCTATCACACCCACCGCATCGAACTCGGCTTCATCGGCGCGAGCGAGATGCGCAGCGTCGACGAGCCGCACCGCACCCGCATCGCCACCGCCCGGCGCGATATCCAGCACATGGTCGACGACGAGGTCGCCGAGGGGTGCCGCCGCGGGCAGATGAGCACCCCGCTACCGCGCGAGGCCGCCCGCGCGGTGGTGACGCTGTGCACCGCACTCTCACAGTGGTGGTCCGCGTCCGGCGAACTGCCCCCCGAGGCCATCGCACAGCAGTACACGCGGTTCGCGCTCGACATCGTGGGCGCGTGCGTTGACGCCCCTCCGGCATGACCCTATAGTTCAGAACCGATCAATTGATCGGTCTTGTTCAGGAGGTGTTCATGATCGCGTACGAACTCCCCGCGCCGTCCGAGCGTGCCCGGGAACTGCGTGAGCGGATGTCGACGTTCCTGCGCGAGCAGGTGCTACCGGCCGAAGCCGAGTACCTGCGGTGGCGGCAGGAGGCCGGCGCGGCGGACCACCGGGTGCCGCCGATCGTCGAGGAGCTGAAGGAGCACGCCAAGGCCGCCGGGTTGTGGAATCTGTTCCTGCCGGCCGTCTCCGGCCTGACCCAGCTCGAATACGCGCCGATCGCCGAGCTGTCCGGCTGGTCGCCCGATATCGCGCCCGAAGCGATCAACGGGCAGGCGCCCGACAGCGGCAACATGGAACTGCTGCACCTGCTGGGCACCGAGACCCAGCGGCGGCAGTGGCTGCGCCCACTGCTCGACGGCGAGATCCGTTCCGCCTTCGCGATGACCGAACCGGACGTCGCCAGCAGTGACGCCACCAATATCGCGACGCGCGTCGAACGCGACGGCGACGAGTACGTCGTCAACGGCCGCAAATGGTGGACCAGTGGCGCCATGGATCCGCGCTGCGCCTTCTTCATCCTGATGGGCAAGAGCGATCCCGCCGCGGCGCCGCACCGCCAGCAGACGATGGTCCTGATTCCGCGAAATACGCCCGGTGTCACCGTTGTTCGCGACTACCCGGTGTTCAGCCACCACGACCAGCACGGACATGCCGAGGTCCGGTTCGACGATGTGCGCGTGCCGGTCGACAACATCATCGGCGAGGAGGGCGGCGGGTTCGCCGCGGCCCAGGCGCGGCTCGGTCCGGGGCGTATCCACCACTGCATGCGCGCATTGGGCGCCGCCGAGCGCGCACTGTCACTGCTGGTCGCCCGTGCGCAGGCCCGCACGGCATTCGGCACTGCGCTCGCGAATCAGGGAGTCGTCCGTCAGCAGATCGCGGAGTCGCGCATCGAGATCGAGCAGGCCAGATTGTTGTGCCATCACACCTGCCATGTCATCGACACCGCCGGCAACAAGGCCGCCAAGGACCTGGTCTCCCTGGCCAAGGTCGCGGTGCCGCGCGCCGCACTCAACGTGATAGACCGGGCGATTCAGGTCCACGGCGGGGCCGGGGTCACCGATATCACGCCGTTGGCGGCGATGTGGGGCTGGCATCGCGCCATGCGCCTTTTCGACGGACCGGACGAGGTCCACATCCAATCGATCGCCAAGGCCGAGCTGCGCCGGCTCCCGGCATCGAACTGACGCCGGGAGCCGCAGGCCTCAGATCCGGACCAGCAGCTTGGTTCCCCGGCCGTCCCGCAGTTGATGCAACGCGGCGCCGACCGCCTCCAGCTCTATCTGGTCGACCCATCCCGTCGTGCTGTACACACCGGAATCCATTGCGGCGATGACCGATTCGAAGTCCTCCGGCCGATAGGCGAGCACACCGGAGATGGCCAGCTCACCGAAAACGAGCCGGCTCGAATCGAGCTCGAAGCCGTGCTGGTGCACCGCCACGATCACGATGCGACCGCCCGGGGCAAGGGCTCCCAGCGCCTGCGTCGTCGCCGCGCCCACGCCCGCGGCGTCGAAGGCGGCCTGTACACCGGCGCCACCGGTGAGGTCCGCGCACACCGCGGCGATGTCGGATCCGCCGGGGTCGAGCACATGTGGCACTCCCAGCTCCTCGGCCACCCGGCGCCGGCTCGGATTCGGATCGGACATGATCACCTGCTCGATCCCCTGGGCCCGCAACGCGAACCACAACCCGATACCGATCGGCCCGGCACCGACGATCAACGCCGCCCCACCCGGCCGCACGTCCCCGCGGGTGGCCGCATGCCAGGCGACGGCCATCGGTTCCACGAGCGCCCCGTAGACCAGATCGACACTGCCGGGCAGCCGATGGACCATCTCCCGGGCCACGGTCGTGTATTCGGCCAGACCGCCGCCGTGGCTGGTCAGTCCGTGGAAGCCGACGGTGCGGCAGACATTGGGCATGCCCGCGCGGCACGCCGCACAGGAACCACAGCTGTACAGCGGGCGGACCGCGACCCGGTCGCCGACCTCCAGATCGCCGACCCCGGCCCCCAATTCGACGACGGTGCCGGAGAATTCGTGGCCCAGTATCTGCGGCAGCATCGCACCGGTGATCGGGTGCGGCGTCGAGTAGTCCAGACCGGAATGGTCGGGATCGAAATAGACGTGCAGATCCGAACCGCATATACCGACGTAGGCATTTCGTATCTTGACTTGTCCCGCAGCGGGTGCGGGCTCATCCACGTCGTCGATTCGAAGATCACCTCGACCGTGCAGTCGTACCGCTTTCATGAAATACCTTCCTGTTGCCCGATCGATGAAGAATCCGGCCGGGGTGCATCCGCCGCCGCAATATCCTTGTGCTGCTCGCGCAGCTCCCGCTTCAGAATCTTTCCGCTCGGATTCTTGGGGAGCCGCGCGACGGCGACCACATATTTGGGCACCTTGTATCCGGCCAGCCGTTCCCGGCAATGCGACAGAATTCGGTGTTCGTCGATCGTCGTGCCGGAGCGGGGCACGACGATCGCCGCCACCGCTTCGATCCACCGTGGGTGCGGCACACCGACGACCGCGGCCTCCTCGATCCCGTCGATCTCGAACAACACCTCTTCGACCTCCCGGCTCGCCACGTTCTCGCCACCGGTTTTGATCATGTCCTTACTCCGGTCGACCACCCACAGGTAGCCGTCGTCGTCCAGATGCCCCAGGTCGCCGGAGTGGAACCAGCCGCCGCGGAACGCTTCCGCGGTCTTGTCCGGCTGATTGAGATATCCGAGTGTGGCGTGTGGGCTGCGGTGCACGATCTCCCCGACCTCGCCGGCCGGAACAGGTGCACCGGTCTCGTCGACGATCCGCGTCTGCACATTCAACGCCGCACGCCCGGCGGACCCCGGGCGATCGGCCTGGTCCTCGGGTCCCAGGGCGGTAGCCAGCGACGCCATTTCGGTCTGTCCGTAGAAATTCCACAGCCGCAGCTCCGGCAGCTGACTCCCGATCCGGCGCAACACTTCCGGGGGCAGCGCGGACGCACCGTAGTAGCCCTTGCGGAGACTGCCGAACGCCTCGGCGGAGAAATCGGGATGGGTCAGCAGCGAGATCCACACCGTGGGCGGGCAGAACAACTTGGTGGCCCGCTCGGCGGCGACCGCGCGCGTGATCGCGCCCGGATCGGGCCGGTCGAGAATGATGCTGGTCGCACCGGCGAGGAGGTCCGGGCTCAGGAAGTTGTCCAGCTGCGCACAGTGATAGAGCGGCAGCGCATGCACTTCGACATCGTCTGCCGACATACCGCCGGTCACGAGGCAGCTCATGTATTGCCACATGAGTGTCCGGCTCGAATGCATGGCGCCCTTCGGGCGTGATTCGGTGCCCGAGGTGTACATGATGCGAATGAGGTCGTCGTCACCGATCGGCACCGCCGGCGGCGGGCTGCCTGCCGTCGTCCATTCCACGGTCGATCGCCAGCCCGCGGATTGCGCCCCCGACAACGGGATCGCGGCACGGACGTTCACCGCGTGCGTGGTCAGCGCCAGGGCCCGGTCCGCCGTATCGACCAGTTGGTCCTCGACGACGAACGCGGCCGCGCCGCAGTCGTCGAGAATGTAGGCCACCTCGTGCGCGGTCAGCATGAAGTTGACAGGGACGAACACGACCCCGATCCGCGCGGTCGCGAACGACAGCACCGGATACTGCCAGCAATTGTGCGAAAGAATGGCGAGAGTATCGCCCTTACGGAGCCCGCGGGCGTATAGTGCACCTGCTACCCGATCGACCATGTCATCGAATTCCTGAAATGTCAGGCGCACGTCACGATGTACTATGGCGATCTTCTCGGGGTCGCGCGCCGCAGACCGTCGCGGGATATCACCCAGTGACTGCGAACGCGCGATGTCGACAGCGGCGCCGGAACGGGATGTCGTCACCAGATACCTTTCGAACGTGGAGTATCGGACGTGGCGGTGGAACAACCCCGTCGCCGACAAGTAATATTCGGATGGCCGGAAAGTGGCCGAGTCACCGTGGGGTGGCACATAGTCGCGCTGCTGGCGAGGTGGTAACGATGTCGGTACAGAGTTGGCAGCAGCTCCTGTCTCGGAGACAACTGCTCGCTGTGCTGTCCGTATTGGAGTCCTGTTCGGACTCCCGAACCGGCGGAGAGACATTCAAGGAGAAACTCGCGGAATCGATCGCGACGCAATTCGGCATTCGCGATGTGACGTTCTTCCACGGCCCCAACTATCGCGAGATCTTTTCCGACCCGAAGCCGTTGCTGGCGGGAGCCACCGCACGGTTGCTCCCGATCTATCGCGAAAGCTGGAGCGACAAGGATATTTTCGCGCTCCCCCAGGCCCGCCGCAGGCTCACCGCCGACGGGTTCGTCACGTTGGACGAGCTCGCTCGGCTGCCCCGGCCGCAACGTTCCTATGTGGTCGACTACCTCAACCCCAACGACATGCACACCGCCGCCGCCATGCACCTGCGGCTCGCGGACGGGGAAGCACTCATCGGCATGTTCGATCGGATCCGCCCCTGGGAAGCCGCCGATCTGATCGCCATCCGGCTGCTCGCCAAGCACCTGCGCAGCCACACCGCGACGATCGGCGCGGGCACACCGAGCGCCCCGGCCGATCCTCTCGCGGGATTGTCGCCGCGCCAGATCGAGGTCGCCGAACTGGTCAGCGATGGGCTCAGCAACCACGAGATCGCCGATGTGCTGTGCCTGTCGGAACTGTCGATCAAGAAGTACATCAGCCGCATCTTCGAGATCACCGGACACCGCAACCGTTCCGAACTGGCCACCGCCGTACTGCGCCGCAGCTTCACCGGGGGCACCCATCAGCCACGCACCGGGGTGTAGGCGACCACGACCAGCCCGGAGGGTGCGGTCAGCACCATCCGGATCTCGTGCCCGCCCACGGTGGAAGCTGCTGCGGCCCAGTTCAATTCGGCGGCACGCGCACGCATCCGATCCAGATCGGTGACCCGCGCCAGCAGGCACCACTCGGCCGATTCCGCTTCGTCGCCCAGGTTCAGCCGATCGAAGACCGCCCACGCCTTCCCGTCGCTGAAGCTCGGCTCGCCCAGTAACGCTGTCAGATCCCGTTGGGTCGACTCCCATCGAGAACTGTTGTGCAGCACGGAGACACGTTCGATCAGATCACCGAACCCGCGGGCCGCATCGGCGTACGGTTTCTCTTCCGGCTTCATCGCGTCACCATCCGCGGCGAAGCTGCCCGGGTGTCGATGAGGTGGTGCCCCATACGGTCCCGTTTGGCGCGGAGATAGGCGCTGTTGTCCGGGTTGGGCTCGGTGACCAGACCGACCACCTCGGTGACGACCGTTCCCGCCGCCCGCAAGCCCGCGACCTTGTCCGGGTTGTTGGTCAGCAGCCGCACCTCGCCGATTCCCAGATCGCCGAGAATCGCCGCGGCCTCGCGATAGTCGCGCCCGTCGGCCGGCAGGCCCAGCCGCACATTCGCATCGACGGTGTCGAGCCCCTCGACGTCCTGCAACCGATACGCCGCGATCTTGGCGGCCAATCCGATCCCGCGGCCCTCATGACCGCCGAGGTAGACCACCGCTCCCCCTGGTGATTCCGAGATCTCACGCATCGCGGTGCGCAACTGAGCGCCGCAATCACAACGCCGCGATCCGAAGGTGTCACCGGTCAAGCATTCACTGTGGACCCGCACCAGCGGCCGTGAGACATCGAGGTCACCATGAACGAGCGCCACATGTTCGGTGCCCGTCGCCACCGATCGATAGACGATCACCTCGAATGCCCCATTGTCCGTGGGCAATTCGGCCTGCGACACACGCAGCACCGACGTCCGCCTGCGATGGGCGACGAAATCGTCGATCGTCAGGACCGCGAGCTCGTGTTCGGCGGCGAAGGCGTACGCCTGCTCGCGCGACATCATCGCTCGCCGGCCCGGGCCGACGAGTTCGCAGATCAGGCCCGCCGGATTCAGCCCGGCGGCCCGGCACAGGTCCACGGCCGCCTCGGTATGCCCCCCGCGCTCGACAACACCGCCGGGTCGCGATCGCAGCGGCATCATGTGCCCGGGCCGGGTGAGATCGCGCGGCCCGGTGGCCGGTGACGCCAGCAGCCGTGCGGTCCGCGCCCGATCCGCCGCACTGATGCCGGTGCCGACGCCGGTGGCGGCGTCCACGCTGATGGTGAACGCGGTCCCCAGCGGATCCGTCGGATCGGACACCATCAGCGGTAGTTCGAGCTCGGTCAGCCGGGCGTCGGACATTGCCACACAGAGGAATCCGGAGGTGTGTTCGAGAAAGAAGGCGACCGCGTCGGTGGTCGCGTGCTCGGCGGCCAGTACGAGATCCGCTTCGTTCTCCCGGTTCGCCGCATCGATCACGACGACCGGCCGCCCGGCCCGGAGCTGCTGAAGGCATTGTGCGACAGTGGAATCCGCGCGTGTGGTCATGATGCGTCCTTCAAACTGCGGAAGATCGAACGATGGAAGACGAGGGGATCGCTGTCACCGGAGACAGCCAGCGCCTCGACATGGCCGACCACCAGATCGTGGTCACCGATCGTCTGCCGCAGGGTGATGGAGCAATCTATCCACGCGTGTGCGCCGGTCAGACGCGGACAACCGTCCCTGCCCCGGAACCAGCCGACACCCGCGAACTTGTCGGCATCGCTGACCGCGAACGTGCGCGCGAGCTCGTGCTGGTCGGCCGCCAGCACATTGACGCAGAACCGCCCCCGGCCCGCGATGTGCGGCAGCGTCGTCGACGTCCGGCCCGCGTAGAAGCCCACCAGCGGTGGGTCGAGCGAGATGGAGGTGAACGATCCCACCGTCATCCCCACCGGGCGCTGCGAGCCATCCAGCGATGTGACCACGACGACGCCCGTGCAGAAGTGTGCCAGCGCCTCCCGGAACGAGGCATCCACGGCGGCCGGATCGGCGGCGGTGACGGACGGAATTGCGGTCATAGCATTGTTGTCGGGCACATCGACTCCTGTTCCTCCGGTGCCGTTCGTATCGCCCGAGGCGGTGCCGCGGTGCGGCACCCGCTCTCGGGCAACACTTTTCGAATCAGCGATCGGCCAGCTGCGTGGCGAGCTCGTCGAGAGCCTGGGTGTAGATCCCCTCGATCGCGGCCGCCAGTTCCGCTTCGGCTTCCCGCGACGCGGCGGTGAACTCGGCGCTCCAGCGAATCGCGGAACCACCGTCCGCTGTCGCGACGACCGCGAACCTCGACTGGTAGTACTCCAGCGCCAGCGGGCCGTCGATGTAGCGATAGGTGTAGTTGCGATCCTCATCGCGAAGCTCGACTATGCGTTCACGCGCCGGATTACCGTCGGTGAACACGACATGCCGGACATCTCCCTCGACGCGCGAGGAACCGATCGCGGGAATCCAATCGCTGACCGTGGCCGGATTCCCGGCACGCGCCCAGACCTCGTCCGGGGATGCGGAAAACTGCTTCTCGACATTGATTTCGGCCACGTCGATCACACCCTGCCCAGCTCGGCCTCGTACTTCTTGGTCATATGCTCGACCGCCTTGCGATGCTCGGTCGCCTGGCCTTCGCGCACCGCTTCGGCACGAGCGGCGGCATCGACCATCGGCTGCGCCTGGCCCTGGAACCAGGGCATCACATCCTGCGCGAACAATTCGAACGACCGCTTGGTGGCCTGCGGATTCGCCCAGTCGTGCCCTTGCACCAGCAGCGTGCCGAAACCACCCGACTGATCCACCAGGCGCTGTACCTGGGCCCGCGCTTCCTCGGCGGTGCCGATCACTCCGATGCCGGACGTGTTGATGAAATCGATCATCTCGCGCTTGTTCTCGCCGCGGACATCCATCTGCGGGAACGCCGCCACATGCTGCAGGTAGTCGAACCAGTGCTCGATCCCGTGCTCCACATCGCGGTAGGCCTGCTCCTTGGTCTCCGCGATGTGGAACGGGCCGACCAGACGCCAGGTGGAGCGATCCACCTCGGCGGACCGGCCCGCCTGCTCCGCGAATTCCTCGAGCATCCCCCAATGATGTTGCAGCGCACTGAAACCGTCGGCGGTGAGCGTGGCCGCGATGGACAGCAGCCCGATCCCGTACTTGCCCGCGAGCCGGGCGCCGGTCGGTGACGCGATGGCCGCGACCACGACATCGAACAGCGGATCCGAGTACGGCGCCATCTGGATCTTCGCGTCGATCAGCGTGTGCGTGCGGGTCTTCGCCGACACCGTCTCACCACGCAACAGCCGCATGATGATGTCGGCGTTCTCGGCCAGCAGTTCGCGGGTATCGACCTGGGACAGCCCCAGCATCGCCGCATCCGTGGGCAGCGAGCCCGGACCGAGCCCGAACAACGCGCGGCCACGGGTGAGGTGGTCCAGCATCACCATGCGCTCGGCCGCCCACAACGGATTGTGGTACGACACCGACGTGACCCCGGTACCGAGCTTGATGCGGCTGGTTCGCTCCCCGGCCGCCGCGATCATGATCTCCGGCGACGCGTAGATCTCCGAGCCGGCCGAGTGATGCTCGCCGAACCAGGCCTCGTCATATCCGAGCTGCTCCAGATGCTCGACGAGCTCGAGATCGCGCTGCAACAGCAGCGTCGGATTCTGGCCGGGTTTGTGGATCGGCGCCAGGAAAATACCGAACTTCAGGCGGCTCATCGGACCACTCCTTTGTGTGACAGAGGCAACATCCCCTGTCACGTTATGAGCGGTCCCACGCCCGCGAACAGTCCGCAAAAGTAGACATTCGGCGCTACTCACCGCAGCAGAACGACTCGGATGCGCGAACACGAATCCGAGCCGAGCCGCCGGCGCCGACCCCATCGATTCCCGCACGGGTGAACGCGATTTCGCCGTGTCCCGACGGGCGGATGACTAGGCTGCCCGTACCGATGGGGCACACATCGGCATGCTGGATTCGGCTCTCACCCCGACACAGGAGACCGACCATGGACCTGCATCTCGACGGAAAGATCGCGGTGGTCACCGGTGCGAGCAAGGGCATCGGGCTCGCGATCACCGAGCGTCTCACCGAAGCCGGTGCACACGTCGTCGCGGGAGCACGCACCCGCAGCGATCGCATCGCCGAGCTGGTGTCCGACGGCAGCGTGACATTCGTCCCCGGAGACCTGGCCGGCGCCGAGGCCCCCGCGGCACTGGTCGCGGCCGCCGCCCTGCTGGGCGGAACCGACATCCTGATCAACAACGCTGGGGCGGTCACCCCGAGACCGGACGGATTCACCTCCGTCACCGACGAGGACTGGGAATCCGCGTGGACCCTGGGCATGATGGCGGCCGTACGCACCACCCGCGCCGCGATCCCCGAAATGCTGCGCCGGGGCGGTGGCGCGATCGTCACGATCGGATCGGTCAACGCCTTCTTCCCCGACCCCGGCGTCGTCGACTACAGCGCCGTCAAGGCGGCACTGACCAACCTCACCAAGGCGCTGTCGAAGGAATTCGGCCCGCACGGCATCCGGGCGAATTCGATCAGCCCGGGTCCGGTGCGCACAGACCTGTGGCTCGGCAGCGGCGGAGTCGCCGAGACGGTCGCGAAGGCGAGCGGCTCCAGCGCCCAGGAGGTGGCCGACCAGGCAGTGGCCGGCACCCCGACCGGACGATTCACCACCCCCGATGAAGTCGCCGACCTGGCCTTGTTCCTGGCCTCGGACCGGGCGGCCAACATCACCGGCGCGGATATGGCGATCGACGGCGGCTTCATCACCACCGTCTAGCTGCGGGCTCCTCGGCGCGACAGGGTCGTCAGGACCCGAGATCCTGCGGGCCCGCGGCCGTGCCGGTGCACGGCCCGCCGGCATTGCGGGCTTCGATGGCGTGGATGGTCTTGACGAGCTCTTTGTCGAGAACGCGTTTGCCCACGGTCCCGATCACCGCCCCCAGCACATGTCCCCTGAGATTCTTACCGTCACGCACCACAACGGCATCGACTTCGGTGGTGCCGTCAGCCATCGGCGTGAGTGTGTAGCTGTGGCCGGACCCACCACCCCATATGTTCGAGTCGGTGGTCGTCATGACGACGTGGCGCGGGTCCGACCAGTCGTAGCGCAGGCGCTCCCAGATGTGGTTCGACCCCTCGGTGACATCGGCGTGCGTCGGGTCCTGCTCATGCACTTCGAGGTACTCATCGGTGCTGTTACCGAACAATTGCCCTCGTCCCGGGCCGAAGTCGGTCAGAGCGGCGAGGAACTGCTCCGGCGTCGAAGTGGTGGTGTGCGTGAGATGGATGGTGGACATCGTGTGCTCCTTGAAATAACTACTCCTCGGATTGCGTCGCTGTCAGAATCCAGCGTCGCACCATCGCCACCCGGCCGCACCCGAAAATGAACTGATTCGGCCGCGCATGCCGAGGTCACCGGCTACCTCAGTCGTACGAAACAACCTCGCCGGCCACTCCCGCACCAGCTACCACACCAGCCGCAAGCTCGCGAGCGATCAGAAGACCAAGACCGTGTCCCGCTGGGAGACAGGAGAATCGGAACCGACAGCTGCAGAGCTGGTCCGTCTGTCCGACGTACTGGGCGTCTCGCACAACACACTCGTCGGGCGTGCGGCGTCAGGCCTCTACTTCGAGCTGCACCCACACGGACAGATGATGGCCGGAGTCTGGGCAGGACAGTCCTACGTCGCACCGGTCGTCTTCGGCTGGTGCGCCGTCGCCGCGAACGCGGTGGCCGACACCCTCGTACACGAGATGTAGCGCACCGCGTTCGGCGCCGAACGAGACTGCCACCGACGCCCGCGACGCCGCGTCACACCCAGGACGCGGGAAAACGCGCCCCACGAAGCCGGAGTCCGTCTCCGAAACCGTCTGCAAAGCAGAGGTTTCAGAGAGAATCGAGCGGTGATCAAGTGGATGCGCGCCGGCACGGCGCGGGTGGGGCACAGAGTTTCCGCGGTGTCGCGGCGGTCCGGCCGAATGCGATTGTCGGTGGCGGTGGTCCTCGCGGTCGCCGTCGGCGCCGCGCTCGCCGTGGTCGCCGAGGTGGTGCTGATCGCGGTGTTCCATCCGGCCCGGACCGGGGGCAGCCCGATCGACGTCACCAAACTGGCCTTCACCGTGGTCGGCGGCGTGGGCGGTGTGGTCGCGCTGGTGATCGCCTACCGCCGCCAACGCGACCTCGAGCAGAACAGATTCGTCGAGCGGTTCGGCGCCGCCGCAGCCCAACTCGGCGCGACCGATGTCGCGGTCCGGATCGCGGGGGTGTACGCAATGGCCGGCGTCGCAGACGAATCCGACGGGTTACGCCGCCAGCAGTGCATCGACGTGCTGTGCGGGTATCTCCGCTTGCCCTACGACGCCGCGCACGGCAGCAGCGGCCGGACCAAATGCGTGGTCACCGTGCCCAACCCGCGCGTCGAGGACCTCGATGATCCGGGAAAGGTCGAGGAACACCACGAGTACCGCAACAACGACCGCGAAGTACGCACCACCATCGTCCGCGTCATCGCCAACCATCTGCGCGCGGAAGCCGAGTACAGCTGGTCGGCAAACGATTTCGACTTCCGCACTGTCTACCTCGAAGACGTCGACTTCAACGGCGCGACCTTCTCCGGCACCACCGTGTTCGACCGCGCCACCTTCTCCGGCACCACGTCGTTCGACCGCGCAATCTTCTCCGGCACCGCCTCGTTCGACCGCGCCACCTTCTCCGACACCCGGTTCGATCGCGCGAGCTTCTCCGACACCGCCTCGTTCATCGGCACGACCTTCTCCGGAACCGCCTCGTTCGACCGCGCCACCTTCTCCGAAGCCACGCTGTTCCTCACCGCGACCTTCTCCGACACAGCCAACTTCACCGGCGCGACCTTCTCCAACATCACCACGTTCGAACACACGGCTTTCTCCGGCACCACCTTGTTCCTCGCCGCGACCTTCTCCGGCATCATCACGTTCACCGACACGATCTTCTCCGACACGGCCGACTTCACCGGCGCGACCTTCTCCCGCGCCACCTGGTTCGACGACACGGTCTTCTCCGGCACCAGCCTGTTCGTCTCCGCGACCTTCTCCGGTACCTGCATATTCGAGAAAGTGGACTTCGGTGTACAGCGCATCTCGTTCGCCGACCCCAAGCAATGGGGGCCACCGGAACCGATCTTCGACTGGTCCTTCGACATCGCTCTCAAACCCGGCAACGTCGAACCTCAGGATTGGCCGCCGATCGTGGTGGCGGCGTTGCCCGATTCGCAGTGAAGCGGGCGGGAATCATTCGCGTCTTCGACACCCTCGTTCCGGAGCGGAATGACCAGGGTGCCTGGGCGAGTGTGGGAAGGTACGTCGAAAGTGCTGGTGTCCGGGTGATTCTGTCGGACCTTCCTCGTACGCTCCGCTGCAACGACATGGTGCCCAGTCCGAGAAGGAGCGATGTGAACGGCGGCTGTCTCTGCGGCAATATCCGGTTCTCCGCGGTCGGCGATCCGGACTTCCCTCATTTGTGCTCGTGCGAGCACTGCCAACGACTTTCGGGCGCTCCGGTGATGTCGTGGGTGTCCTTCCCCGAGGAAGGATTCACCTGGACCGGTCCGGGCGGAGAGCCGACCTGGTTCGAGACGTTCCCGCAGATCTGCCGCGGGTTCTGCCCGACGTGCGGTTCGTCGGTTGCGTCCAGGGGCGATGAACCCGGATTGGTGGGGGTCACGATCACGGCGTTGGACGATCATTCGGACCTGGTGCCCCTGAGGCAGAGCTTTGCGCACAACGCAGTCCCGTGGCTGGCCCCGTTGAGTTGATCCGCTGTGAACGGGGTGTCACGGCGGCATCGGCAAAACTGTTGTCCCGCTGCCGGTTTCAGCTGGGCTAGGCGGTTGTCTGCCCCTCGGTCAGGGCATCGAACACCACATGGACACGTTGATCGAGCGGGCAGGTCAGCTCGAGAATGGGCACGCCTTGAAGTCACTGCATCGTGTCGGCGTAAACCAGTTCCAGCAGGGCATCATTCACGCTCTCGCGGAGCCGGGGCAGCTCCGGTGTGGACAGTGCACGTTCGGCCTCCGCGGTGATCGGAACGATCACCAGCAGATCGAGGGAGCACAGCGCGGTGCGTATCGCGGATTCGTCGAATCCGGATTCCGGATCGACGCCGATGGCCGCCAGGTATGCGAGGTCGAGCGCGAATGCCGGGCCGGCGATCACTGTCCCCATCTCGATGCGATCGCGCCGAATCCGCCTTGTTGGGGCCGAGCATCGGCGGCTGCGGCGGCATCGATGTCCCAGCGTCACGGGAAGTGTTGCAGTGCTTGGCGATTCGAGTTTCGTCTTCCTCGGTGACGCGCTACTCCGGAGTCGACACTTTACAGCGGGCATGCTTGCGTTGACCAGTCTGCCGGATGTGCGCCCACTCGCGCTGGGGCTGCCCGACCGCCTCGTCGGCCTTGCACGCGACGCCGGCTGTGGGTGGCACCTCGTCGCGATACTCGGCGGCAGCGTCGATCAGGCCAGGAAGATGCACGGGTTGATTCGAACGACGCCGCGAGCCGTGCGTGACACCGGCATCGGCGGCCGGACAGCCCATGCACGTCGGTTCCCACCTGTACGAGGCGTTCCCGAAAATTGGCGTCACCTCGCACACGAACTGGCGACCTTCAGCGGCGCGCCGAGCTGGATCCGTCCGCCGCCGACCCCCTCGACAGCGACCCTCAGTTGTCGAAGAGCCGCCGCGGACCCGAACCCTCTTCGCTCAGTTTGTCGTTCGGGTTGACGAGTGCGCATTGCTGGAACGACAGGCAGCCGCAGCCGATGCATTCGGTGAACCGATCGCGCATCCGCTCCAACCGCGCGATTCTGGAGTTGATGTCCTCGGTCCAGCATTCCGACGCCCTGGCCCAGAACTCCTGGCCCGGTATTTCACCGGGTGGCAGCAGTGCCAGGACATTGCCGATCACTGACAGGGGAATGCCCAGATGGTGTGAGGCCCGGATGAAGGCAACCTGCCGCAACGTCGCACGGGAATAGCGGCGCTGATTCCCAGTGGTGCGACGACTGTGGATGAGCCCTTGCCGCTCGTAGAAGCGCAGCGCCGAGGCCGGAACGCCACTGCGTTCGGCCAGTTCGCCGATCGTCACTTCGGCGATTTCCGGATGCGGCGGTGTCACGCAGCCCACACTACCTTGACTTGAACTCGTGTTTAAGTTTGAGGCTTTCCCTATGACCGCATCCGAAAGTCCACTGACCCTCGCCGTGATCGTCGGCAGCACCCGCACGGGCCGGTTCGGCCCAACAGTCGCCAACTGGTTCGTCGAACACGCCAAGCAGCGTGCGGGAGTCATCGTCGATGTCATCGACCTCGCGGAATCGCCTCTGCCCGAACGGCTGTCGACCGATCTCGGGGCGCAGGAGGCCGCGGCACTGGCGGCTGTCAGCCCGCGCCTCGCGGCGGCCGACGCGTTCGTCGTGGTGACACCCGAGTACAACCACAGCTATCCCGCGCCGCTGAAGAACGCCATCGACTGGCATTACACCCAGTGGCAAGCCAAGCCGATCGGATTCGTCTCCTACGGAGGCATGGCGGGCGGACTTCGTGCAGTCGAGCACCTTCGGCAGGTCTTCACCGAACTGCACGCGGTGACCGTTCGCGAAACCGTGAGCTTCCACAACGCCATGACCGCATCGGGCGAGCTGACATCCACGGCCGCCAGTGACGCCGCCGCCGCGAAGTTGATCGATCAACTCCTCTGGTTTGGCCGAGCCCTCGAAGTCGCTCGATCCGAGCACCCCTACGCCGCCTGAACCACCCCCGACCAACGATGAACGGAGAGCGAACCATGATCGCCCGTAATGCACTGCCCGACATCGCACATCCCGACGTCGACACCGTCCTGATCACGAGGTCGGCGTCGGCGGAGGTCTACGCCGATTTGGAACGCGGCCCCTGGCCGAAGGAACTCATCTCGTGCACCACCTTCGTGAGCACCGACGGCGAGAAGAACGTCACCTACACCCAGTGGCGCAACGGCGAAGCGGGCCGCGAATACCTGACCGGATTCGCCGACATCGAAGCGGTCGAATATCGGCTGTATCGCAGCAACGCTGGGGTGAATCCGCCGGTTCCAGGATGCATCGTCATCCTCGACGTCGAGTTCGACGGACCGGACCACGATCGGCAACGACGCTGGGTCGATACGGTTTTCGACGCGATGGCCGGCGAAACCGACCCACATCCCGGCGGCATCTCCGGCCACTTCCACGTCAGCACCGACGGCACCCGAGTGCTCCCCTACGCCGAGTGGACAAATGCGGACGCCCACCGCGACGCAATCGAACGGTCCGGCCAAGGCATGATCGGATCAGGCAGCGGCTGGCAGCGAGTGAAAGAATTCCCCGGGGTCATCGACAGCGGATTCACGCGATACCACCTGCTACACAGCCTGTCCGAGAGCTCCGCGCCCGAACCTGACGACGTCCTCGACAGCCCGACAGACTGGGTGGCGAACCACATCCGAGACTACGTCGAGACCGACGGGCAGAGTGGCCATCTCTACCAAGGCTGGCCTTCGCTGCTGCTCACCACGCGCGGAAGGAAATCGGGAAAGCTCCGGCGCACAGCGTTGATCTACGGACAGGACGACGACCGCTACGTCCTGGTGGCCTCGAACGCCGGATCCCCCACCCACCCCGCGTGGTACCTCAACCTGATCGCGGACCCCGACGTCACAATCCAAGTCGGCGCGGAGAAATTCACCGGGCGTGCGCGACCCGCGACCGCCGAAGAGAAACCACCGCTGTGGCACCTCATGACCGCGATCTTTCCGCTCTACGACACCTACCAGGCGAAAACCCACCGCGAAATCCCGCTCGTGATCATCGAACGGCGCACGGAAGAGCCCTGACTCAGCCAGAACCCGCATCGCCTGGTTCGAGACTTCGCATCGGTGATCGGACCGGCGCAACGATAGTGGTCGCCGGTCCGGCCGCAAGTGAGTTCGCCACCGTGCGGCCGTCCGCTCGGGCGACAATAACGCCGTACCAGCCTTGGAAATACGCCAATTACGCGAGCGCCCCACGATGGCCAGTACACCCGGTTCCTGCACCACCGATCGTCGGCCGACACTCGATTCAGGCAGTCCCGCCGCGCTCGAACCGATCTTCGGCGAATGCCACGGGCGACCCCGGGTCGGACCGATGCAGTGGTGCAACCGCGCCCGCTCGCAGGCCAGGTCGTGGTCCCCAAGCGGTCGTGATTCAGGGATCATTCGACCCCGCAGACCATCCTCGATACTGACAAGCCGTCAGTCCTATATACGCCGTTCGAATATGTGACTCCACCGACAGAATTTCCTGACGACCTGGGAAAAGGACGAAAATAGATAAAAACTCCATCCCGTCCAGCCCTCGCAATCCGAATGTCGTTGGGTGTCTGATGGATACGTGACAGCCACGCTGCACAAAATCGCAGACATCGAGTCGGCTATCGATGTGGCGCAGCCGCACTCTGTCGCCGAAATGGACTACAACTGCGACCACACAGATTCCGACGTAGCCGTGGCAGACCCGATCCCCTATCCGGACGTGGACTTCGGACCGTGACCACGGACTGGATGCGGTTCCATGGCGGGAGCGGTCCCTCGAGCCGTGTCTCGCCGATACCCCTTCAGATACCCCCGTTGTCGGCAAATCTCCCTGAGCGTCGCCTCGGAGGCACATCCGTGACCTTCGTGCAGTTGGAGATTGAACAACAGCGGCGGGACTCCCTCAGGGCGCGGTTGGCCCAGATCGACTGCGTAGGGACACACATTCGGATATCCGCTCACAGCCCACGCCTCACCGGCACCACGTCGTCGGCGGCTACCGGGTCCGAGACCTGGCCAGGCCATGCCGGGTTGCGTTCCCACCGCTGCGCGAATATGGCCGCGCTGGAGAATTCATCGACTGTGGCAACCGCCCGACCGTGGATAAGGTCGAGTTCGAACTCCGCCGCACCCACACCGGTGATCGACGAAATCAGTTGGCGTGCAACCAGTTTTATGGCCCTTTTCGAGTCCCCCAGAGCCCATGCCCCGACCGCGGGAACATGGACAATCCATCGCGGACCGCAGCAATGCACTGAGACCAGGTAATGCCGCATCGGTTCCCTCCTCCGGTGATCGACACCCGGCACCGGGGCCTGTGTTCACCCGATGCCGCGTGCCTGGCCAGAACCGTACGAACCGTCCGCATCCCAGATCCATACCTATGCACAACCATGCTCGAAATCGAACTATCCATGTCATCGGCGGCAAATTTCATCCACACTGAGACCGCATACCACCATGCACGTGCATACCTGATAGGAGAATCGGAGATGGAAATTAAGCTCCTGGGCAAGGGCGGTTCCGAAGCCAACGGGTGCCCGGCCCTCTACGCCACCGATCATGGCAGCTACCTGGCGATAGGTTGGACCACCGACGAGGCGGCGACAATCGAAATACCGCACCTGCTCACAGGATTCGCGGAGCCTCGGACCTTCATAGGTGCCACCATGACAGACACCGGCCGAGGCACCTTCACCGTCACCGGCCGCCCGATCACAGACAACGAAACACTGATCCGGCTAGATCTCGCCGAAGACGAATCCGCGGTCGAGCTGCCGAAGCTGGGAAGGACGTTCTACGGCCATGCTGCTCGTCGGCGGTGACCCGTGGTCCGAATGGTTCCGCGGGCTACAGCGCTCCGCGTTTCACCTCGAGGTCCGTGACTCGTACTCCGAAGCGTCGGAGAACAATCGGCTTCGCGCGTTCCTCGCCGGCGAACCCGCACCCGACGAGCCGCCCGTGCCGTGGCACGCGTTGATGCGGGAAACCACCAGCCGGCATGTCACGGTGAGCCGCGTCCGCGTGGTCACCGAGCCGCTGTCGGGATACCACCGCTGGCTGCTGTCCATCACCGGCCGCAATATCGAATCGGGCGAAGACATCCGGTACCTGCCCCGGCATCTCGCGGGCGTGGTGCCTCCCGACGACTGGTGGCTGTTCGATGATGAGCGAGTGGTGTTCAATCTCGCCGACACGGACGGCAAACCAGCAGGTGCGGCAGTAACCACCGATCCGGGCATCGTGGACTACGCGATGAGCGTGCGCGATCGGCTGTGGAAACTGGCGACGCCTTACGCGGAGTACGTCGGCAGGTGACGAATTCGGTCGACCAACAGCGCGAAGCTCTCGGAGCTCGACTCCGGGAGCTTCGCCTTACCGCCAGGCTCTCCGGCGCCGAACTGGCACGCCGCAACCAGTGGCACCAAACCAAGGTGTCGAAGATCGAATATGGGCGGATCAAGCCCTCGCGAGACGACATTCATGCCTGGTGTCGGCACTGCGACGCCACGGACCACGTGCCGGACCTCATCGCGAGCTTGGAGAACATCACCACCGCTCACCTCGAATGGCGAAAGGTTCTCGGCACCGGTACCAAACGACGGCAACACGCGCTGGTCAACCTCACCGAGGAATCCGAGATCATCCGGATCTACAACCCGCAGTTCATCCCAGGCTTCCTGCAAACAGCCGAATACGCGGCCGGAGTCCTCCGCAACGTCAGCCGCTTCTACCGAACTCCCGACGATGTCGACGCCGGAGTAGCCAAGCGTCTTGAACGACAACAGTTGCTGTACCGCGGAATCCGGCGATTTCACTTCTTGATCGGCGAACAAGCCCTGTACACCACCGTCGGCGGAACCTCTGTGATGACCGGTCAACTGGACCGACTGATCGCCGTCACCGGCCTTCCCCGCGTCACGATCGGCATAGTTCCCGCGACGGCCGAAATCCCCTTCGCCCCTGCCAATTTCTCCATGTTCGACACCAAGATCGTGCTGGTCGAAGCGATCACCGCGGAACTCACGGTGACCCAACCACGCGAAATAAAGCTCTACCACCAGGCATTCGACACCCTCGTCCGCCTCTCGGTAACCGGCGACGCAGCGCGAGAGCTGATACACCAGGCGCTCGGCCGTCGGCGCAAATAGGCCCCTCTGCCCAGACGCCGACGGTTCCGCTCGGGTACCAGCTCGCAGGGAGCACATGGCCAGCGCGGGACCATGCACCTGAAATGTGACAATCGGGGCACAGTGGCAACGATCTTGGGAACTGCCTCGTACCGAGGATTGCGTACACCTTCGCGCGGAGGGGGCGCCCGCCATGACTCAGCTCGTAGACACGGCCGATCCCGTGAAGGCGTACCTCGCGGCAGCGGAGGCGTTAGTCATCGCAATGTCGGAGGGGCAGATCTTCATCAACGCGGACATCATCGGAACGATGCGCACCAATGGCTGGCCGGATATCCCTGGGCTCCGTCACATGGGCTCGATGCTGCTGCGGCTGCGCCGCAGAGGCTACGTGGAGAAGACCGGCGTCCGATCCAGCCGCTCCCGCTCGCATGGTGGAGTCACCTCCGAATGGCGGCGAACTCCCTTGCGAGGTGACCCTATCGAGTGACCGACGAGCAAGTCGTCACCCGGACGTCCTCGCATGCAACCGTCGCTTCGGATACATCAATCAGGTTTGATTCCTACCCGTCGATCAGACCCGCCCGACTGCACACGCGTTGCCTGTCTCTCTGGGTGGCCATGCCCGCCGCCGAGGCGGCGCACATTCGCGGCCCTGGGCCGCGCGGTTCTTCGGTCGAGAGTGCCTACCCCCTAGGTTCGTGATGTCTGTCGCTCCGGTATTGCCTGAGACGTCGACAAAATCGACCAACTGGAAACAGCACCAGCAGATGCTCACCTGTCGCTTACGGGGGGCCGCCTCATCCGTGCCGAGGTCCCGCTTTTACAAGTTCAGAAGCTCCTCTGGCACGCCTCGATCCGGACCACGCAGCGCTACGCGAGCCTCGCTGACAGCCAGTGGGAGAACGTCCGGAGCATCCTCGGTAGAACCGGGAGCCCACGAATGCCCCACGCATTTCACGTGGGGCAAATTGCAAGCCTTCTGACCTGCACAAACACTGTGGGCGCAGAGGGGTTCGAACCCCCGACCGCTGGTGTGTAAAACCAGAGCTCTACCGCTGAGCTATACGCCCGGACTTCACCGGCCGGGCGAGGCGGTGAAGATGGTGTCTGCCGCGTTATTCCGGGGTGTCCGGAACCTCGCGCGGCGATTCATGAATCTAACGTAGTGAGCGCTTTCTCCCAAGCCGCCTGGTCACGGGGCTCTCCGGGGCCGTTCATCTCGGCGAAACGGATGATTCCGTCCTTGTCGACGACGAAGGTGCCGCGGTTGGGGAAACCGGTCTTGTCGTTGAAGACACCGTAGGTCTGGGTGACCGCGCCGTGCGGCCAGAAGTCGGACAACAGGGGGAAGGTGTAACCCTGTTCGGCCGCCCAGATCTTGTGGGTGGGCGGCGGGCCGACGGAGATGGCGAGGATCTCGGCGTTGTCGTTCTGGAACTTCGGCAACTCGTCGCGAACCTTGCATAGCTCGCCCTGACAGATGCCGGTGAACGCCAGTGGGTAGAACACGATCAGGACGTTCTTGTTGCCCCGGTAATCGGACAGGCTCACGTCCTGGTTGTTCTGATCCTTCAGCGTGAAATCCGGTGCGGCCGTACCTACTTCGAGTGGCATGCGCAGTCCTCCTGTCTTCGACGGCGGGCTGTCCCCGAACTCGGTGGCCGTCCCTGCGAAACTCTAGTCACGCGATGGGTCAGCGCTGTTTCGAGGGCGTCTTCGGCTGCATCAGCTTGGTGCCGGTCCAGGTGCCGAGACTCACCGGAGTCGTGGATGTCAGCCCCGCGGTGGGGGCCGATTCGGCGATCTCACTGGGGTCGACATGGCCGGGTTCACCGGTCTTGGGGGTCAATACCCACACCACACCGTCCTCGGCGAGCGGTCCGATGGCATCCATCAGCTCGTCGACCAGATCACCGTCGCCGTCACGCCACCACAGCATGACAACGTCGACGACTTCGTCGGTGTCCTCGTCGAGCAGCTCGGTTCCGATCTCCTCCTCGATCGACGAACGTAGTTCGTCCGAGGTGTCTTCGTCCCAGCCCAGCTCCTGAACCACCATTCCGTGAGCAATGCCAAGCTTCTCTGCGTAGTTCTGCGCGTCCGCCGCGGCGACCACGGTGGTGTCCTCCTCAACTCCCGACAACAGATAGTTGCAAGCGAACATGGTTATCGGCCGCAACGCAAGCCGATCGGGCTAAATTACCTCCGAAATGTCGCAGATGATTACCTCACCCCGAACCATGCAGACCCACTCGGCAGCGCTGTGAGCGGCCAGAATGGCTTTATCGGGCAGGGCATGCGGTCCGGACGGTATTGAGTGCGTCGTTGACCCGTTTGCTGGCGTCGTTGAGCGTGCCGACGGGTGCGGTGTAGGTCATCTTGCGCGATTCGGTCGCCAATTCGCGTGCGGCGTTGACATATTCGGTGAGCTTCTGCGACAGATCCGGCGGTAGTGTGTCGCCGGAGCCGGACACCCGGCCCTCGACGGTCTTCGCGGCGTCCTCGAGCGTCTGCGCGGCGTCATCACGCTTGGCGTCCTGATCCGGTGCGTTCGCATCGTGCGCATCGACGAAGTCGTTGTATTTCGTCACCGCCGGACCGGTCGTCTCCCGGAACGGGGTGCAATTGTCCCCGATCGCCTTGGTCTGCGCGGCAGCCTTTTTCGACGAGGCGGCCGCGGCCGACGACGAGGCCATCTCCGTCCGATACGCCGCCGCGTCGGTCTGGTTCACTGTCGCGGTTCCCTGGACGGCGGTGGAACAGCCCGCCACCACCAGTCCCGTGCCGACCGCAAGGGTCGCGCACATCAGACCGAACCCACGTGGGTTCAGCAGTTTCATCGTCCTCCCCGCTTCTTCGAGCAGTTCGAAAAGAATGTCGTTCGGCCGATCGGCCATCGGGCACCCCAGCCTAATGGGACAGCGTCTGGCGGCGGCAACGAAGTGTTACCACGCAGGGCGCCCCATTGCGCCGCGGACAACGCAGCCTAGCGAACGGTACTGGATTTGCGGCTGACATGATGACCTGGGACGCATCATCGACAAGGATGTGAGGTGCGCCCCAAACCGTGAGCGACGGAGGGCCCGCACACCAGCGCGGCCGTCCGGGGTTAGAGCCATCAGCTTGTCCACCCCTGTACGAGGAGCATTGATTTTGACCGACCTGATGCACCCGATTTCGTCAAGTTCCGCATCCGACCCCGCGAACAGCGACGGTACCGCCGACAACCAACCGGCGACCGCTCGACCGGCGGCGCGGGTGCGCGTGATCCGCGAGGGGGTGGCGTCATACCTACCGGACATCGACCCGGAGGAGACGAGCGAGTGGCTCGACTCCTTCGACGACATGCTCGAGCGCGAGGGCCCCGGCCGCGCGCGCTATCTGATGCTGCGCCTTCTCGAGCGCGCCGGTGAACGTCACGTCACCATCCCGTCGTTGACCTCCACCGACTACGTCAACACCATTCCCACCGAGAACGAGCCCTGGTTCCCCGGCGACGAGGAAGTCGAGCGCCGTTACCGGGCCTGGATCCGCTGGAACGCCGCGGTCATGGTGCACCGCGCGCAGCGGCCGGGAATCGGTGTGGGCGGCCACATCTCGACCTACGCGTCCTCCGCGGCGCTGTACGAGGTCGGGTTCAATCACTTCTTCCGCGGTAAGGATCACCCGGGCGGCGGTGACCAGATCTTCATCCAGGGTCACGCCTCCCCCGGTGTCTACGCCCGGGCCTTCCTCGAGGGCCGCCTGACCGAGCAGCAGCTCGACGGCTTCCGGCAGGAGTACAGCCACGGCGGCCCGGGCCACGGCCTGTCGTCGTATCCGCATCCGCGGTTGATGCCCGACTTCTGGGAATTCCCCACGGTCTCGATGGGCCTGGGCCCGATGAACGCCATCTACCAAGCCCGCTTCAACCACTACCTCCACGATCGCGGTATCAAGGACACCTCCGATCAGCATGTGTGGGCCTTCCTGGGCGACGGCGAGATGGACGAGGCCGAATCGCGCGGCCTGGCCCATGTGGCAGCGCTCGAGGGCCTGGACAACCTGACCTTCGTCATCAACTGCAATCTGCAGCGGCTCGACGGCCCGGTGCGCGGTAACGGCAAGATCATCCAGGAGCTGGAATCGTTCTTCCGTGGCGCCGGCTGGAACGTCATCAAGGTCATCTGGGGCCGGGAGTGGGACGCGCTGCTGGGCGCCGACCGCGACGGCGCGCTGGTGAACCTGATGAACTCCACCCCCGACGGTGACTACCAGACCTACAAGGCCAATGACGGCGCCTACGTCCGCGAGCACTTCTTCGGCCGGGACCCGCGCACCAAGGACCTGGTCAAGGATCTGACCGATCAGCAGGTCTGGAATCTCAAGCGCGGCGGCCACGACTACCGCAAGATCTACGCGGCCTACGCGGCGGCGCTGTCGCATCAGGGCAAGCCGACGGTGATCCTGGCCAAGACCATCAAGGGTTATGGCCTGGGCAAGCACTTCGAGGCCCGCAATGCCACGCACCAGATGAAGAAGATGACGCTGGACGACCTCAAGGCGTTCCGCGACGTGCAGCGCATCCCGATCACCGACGCCCAGCTCGAGGCCGATCCGTATCTGCCGCCGTACTACCACCCGGGCATGGATTCGCACGAGATCGGCTACATGCTCGACCGGCGCCGCAACCTCGGTGGCTTCCTGCCCGAACGTCGTTCGGCGGCCAAGCCGCTGCAGCTGCCCGGCGACGCGCCCTACGCCTCCGTGCGCAAGGGCTCGGGCAAGCAGAACGTGGCGACCACGATGGCCTTCGTGCGGCTGATGAAGGAACTGCTGCGCGACAAGGAGATCGGCAAGCGGATCGTTCCGATCATTCCGGACGAGGCCCGTACCTTCGGCATGGACTCGTGGTTCCCCTCGCTGAAGATCTACAACCGCAACGGCCAGCTCTACACCTCGGTCGACGCGGAACTGATGCTGGCCTACAAGGAGAGCTCGGTCGGCCAGATCCTGCACGAGGGCATCAACGAGGCCGGTTCCACGGCGTCGTTCACCGCGGCCGGCACCTCGTACGCCACCCAGGGCGAGCCGATGATCCCGCTCTACATCTTCTATTCGATGTTCGGGTTCCAGCGCACCGGTGACGGCCTGTGGGCCGCTGCCGATCAGCTCGCCCGTGGGTTCGTGCTCGGCGCGACCGCGGGGCGGACCACCCTCACCGGCGAGGGCCTGCAGCACAACGATGGCCACTCGCTGCTGCTGGCCTCGACCAATCCGGCGGTGGTGTCCTACGATCCGGCCTTCGCCTTCGAGATCGCGCACATCGTGCGCGACGGCCTGCGCCGGATGTACGGCGGCGGACGCCCGCAGCTGGGCCCCGGTGGCACCCTGGCCTCCGAGATGCCCGGCACCCATCCGGTGATGCACGAGGATGCCTTCGGCGGCGAGAACATCTTCTACTACATCACCCTCTACAACGAGCCGTATCAGCAGCCGGCCGAGCCCGACGACCTCGATATCGAGGGTCTGCTGAAGGGCATCTATCTCTACCGCCGCGGCGGTGAGGGAGCGGTGCGCGCCCAGATCCTGGTCGCCGGCGTGACGATGCCCGACGGCCTGCGTGCCCAGGAACTGCTGGCGCGCGACTGGGGTGTGCAGGCGGACGTGTGGTCGGTGACGTCGTGGAGTGAGCTGCGGCGCGAGGCACTGGCCAAGGAGGTCCACACCCTGCGTCACCCGGAGGCCGACACCGGGCTCCCCTATGTGACGCAGGCGCTGTCGCAGGGCCAGGGGCCCGTGGTGGCCGCCTCCGACTGGATGCGGGCGGTGCCGGACCAGATCCGCAAGTGGGTTCCCGGGGACTACACCACGCTCGGCACCGACGGATTCGGATTCTCCGACACGCGACCGGCCGCCCGGCGGGTGTTCAACGTGGATGCCGAATCCATCGCTCTCGCGGCGCTGGAGGCCCTCGGCCGCACCGGCGGAATCGATCCGGCGGTGGTCGCGCAGGCGGCGGCCCGCTACCGCATCGACGATGTGGACGCGGCACCGAAGTCCGTGAGCACCGACGAACAACTCGCATGACCCCGCGGGGCGCGATCGGACGGGTCCACCCGACACCGATCGCGCCCCGTCCCGGGCGGGGACCTCGGGCGCGACATCGCGTCCCTACCGGGGCCTTGCAGATTCCCACCAGCGCGATGACGGAATATTGAACCGTGGAACGTAAACCGCCGCGGCCTCGCCGGGTTTCCGAGGGGTCGTCCGAGCATGAGGTCTACCTGCCGACCGGGGCCCTGTCCCCGAATCGGCAAAATCGTGATCCGCTGCCGGACACCCTGCTCAAGAGGGTGAAGCAGTTCTCCGGGCGGTTGTCCACCGAGGCCATCGCCTCGATGGAGGATCGGCTGCCGTTCTTCGGCGACCTGGATGCCGCCCAGCGGGCCGGTGTGCAGATGCTGGTCCAGACCGCGGTCGTGAACTTCCTGGAATGGCTCCAGGATCCGGAAAGCGATATCCGCTTCAGTCTCGACGCCTTCCAGGTGATCCCGCAGGATCTGGCCCGCCGGCTGACCCTGCGCCAGACCGTGGACATGGTCCGGGTCGCGATGGAGTTCTTCGAACAGTGGTTGCCGGCGCTGGCTCGCAACGATCGGCAACTGGTGGCGCTGACCGAGGCGGTGCTGCGCTACGGCCGCGAACTGGGTTTCGCGGCGGCCTCGGTCTACGCCAGCGCGGCAGAATCCCGCGGCGCCTGGGACACCCGCCTGGAGGCCCTGGTGGTCGACGCGGTGGTGCGCGGCGACACCGGCCCGGAAATGCTGTCGCGGGCGGCCACGCTGAACTGGGATGCCACCGCCCCGGCCACCGTGCTGGTCGGCACCCCGCCGAAAGATCAGGTGGCCGTGGTGAGCTCGGTGCACAGCATCGCGGCCCGGCACGGCCGCGCGGCGCTGGCGGTGGTTCAGGGCTCGCGTCTGGTGATGGTGGTCAGTGGCAACCTCGGTGATACCGGCTATCCGTCGCCGTTCGTGATGGACCTGCTCGGCGAGGCCTTCTCCGAGAGCCCCGTGGTGATCGGGCCGACGATGCGGGCGCTGTCCGTCGCGCATGTCAGCGCGGTGGAGGCGATGGCCGGTATGGAGGCCGTTGTCGGCTGGCGAGCGGCGCCACGACCGGTGCACGCGACCGAATTGCTGCCCGAACGAGCCCTGCTCGGCGACCGGGCCGCGGTCGAGGCTCTCAACGAGTTACTTGTGCTACCGTTGGCCGCCGCCGGGTCGGCTCTGTCGGACACTCTCGACGCCTATCTGGATTGCGGTGGAGCAGTCGAGACGTGTGCGCGTCAGCTGTTCGTTCATCCAAATACGGTCCGCTATCGACTCAAGCGCATCGCCGAAGTCACCGGGCGTGATCCGATGAATCCGCGGGATGCGTACGTGCTCCGAATCGCGGCCACAGTAGGTCGTTTGACACGAACCCGTAACGAACCGTCAACATCTGCCCCAGAGGACTCGTCGGCACCGTTCTCGGAAGATCGGCTGTAACGCATCCGGGGAATCGGTCGATCAGGACAACCCACGTGGACTTTTGTGGGGTCCGCACAAAAGCTGTCCGCAAGCTTCATCGGCGTCGACATCTCCTCAGAGCCCTCTTACGGTGTTTTGTTAGAGACGTGATCGCGTTGTTCGCCCCAGGACAGGGCTCCCAGACACCCGGCATGCTCGCGCCATGGCTCGACCTTCCCGGCGCGCGTGACCGGATCGAATTGTGGTCCAAGGCCGCCGGCCTCGACCTGCTGCAGCTCGGCACCACGGCCACCGCGGAGGAGATCACCGATACCTCGGTGACCCAGCCGCTCGTGGTCGCGGCCGCACTGCTGGCTTTCGCCGAGATCCCGCACGATTCGGTTCCGGCCGATACGATCGTCGCCGGACATTCGGTCGGCGAGCTCGCCGCCGCAGCCGTCGCCGGTGTCATCTCCCCCGAGGACGCGGTGGTACTCGCCGCGATTCGCGGCACGGAGATGGCCAAGGCGTGCGCGCTGGAACCGACCGGCATGTCCGCCGTGCTCGGTGGCGACGAGGCCGCCGTGCTCGACCGGCTCGCCGAACTCGATCTCGTTCCGGCCAACCGCAATGCGGTGGGTCAGATCGTGGCGGCAGGCCGGCTGGATGCGTTGGCGGAACTCGCCGCGAACCCGCCCGAGAAGGCGCGTGTTCGTGCGTTGCCCGTCGCCGGGGCATTCCACACCTCGTTCATGGCACCTGCCCAGGACGCGGTGCGGGAAGCCATCTCCCAGATGGTCCCCGACGAGCCGACCCGGACGTTGCTGTCGAATTTCGACGGTAAGCCGGTCACTTCGGGCGAAGACGCCATCGAGAAGCTCGCGGCACAGGTGACCCGGCCCGTCCGGTGGGATCTGTGTACCGAGACCGTTCGCGCGGCAGGAGTCACCGCGGTGGCCGAGCTGCCACCGGCCGGAACTCTGGTCGGCATCGCCAAACGGGAGCTCAAGGGCACCCCGAATCTGGCGCTGAAGACCCCCGAGAACATCCCCGCGTTTGTCGAGCTGACGGCAACCGGCTAGCTTTCCTCGCGGTCGGCAGTGTTGCGGCCGTGAGCGGGTGGGCGAAACATTCGTCCTCCTCGTACCGAAAAAATAATCGGACCTCCGAATCACTTCGGACCAACGAGAGAACAAGAAGGGAGCCACGAAGTGGCCGCTCTGACCCAGGAACAGATCGTCGAAGAGATCGGCAAGATCATCGAAGAGGTGACCGGTATCGAGCCCTCCGAGGTCACGATCGAGAAGGCCTTCGTCGACGACCTGGACATCGACTCGCTGTCGCTGGTCGAGATTGCCGTGCAGCTGGAAGACCAGTACGGGGTGAAGATCCCGGACGAGGATCTGGCCAGCCTGAAGACCGTGGGTGACGCCGTCACCTACATCCAGAAGCTCGAGGCCGAGAACTCCGAGGCGGCCGCCGAGCTCAAGGCCAAGTTCGGTAACGCCGAGTAAAGGGCCGATACCGTGACCACTCCTTCCACTTTGAACGGGAACTTCCCGAACGTAGTCGTCACCAGTCTCGCGGCGACCACGTCGATCGCCGGTGACGTCGATGCGACGTGGAAGGGACTCCTCAACGGCGAGAGCGGCATCGACGTTCTCGAGGATTCCTTCATCGAGGAATACGACCTCCCGGTCCGCATCGGCGGTCACCTGAAGGTTTCGCCCGACACCCTGCTCAGCCGAGTCGAGATCCGCCGTATGGCTTATGTCGAGCGGCTGGCCACGGTGCTGGGCCGCGAGGTGTGGAAGAACGCCGGCAGCCCCGAGGTCGACACCGAGCGCCTGGGCGTGGCGATCGGCACCGGCCTCGGTGGCGGCGACGCGCTCATCGACTCGGTGGACAAGCTGAAGAACGGTGGCTATCGCAAGATCTCGCCGCTGGCCGTTCAGATGGTCATGCCGAACGGGCCGTCCGCTGTCGTTGGCCTGGAACTCCAGGCCAAGGCGGGAGTGGTCACCCCGGTTTCGGCGTGTTCGTCGGGATCGGAAGGCATCGCCAACGCGTGGCGGATGATCGTCATGGGTGACGCCGACATGGTCGTCACCGGCGGTGTCGAGGGCTTCATCTCCGATGTGCCGATCGCGGCGTTCTCCATGATGCGTGCGATGAGCACCCGCAACGACGACCCCAAGGGCGCGTCGCGGCCGTTCGACAAAGATCGTGACGGCTTCGTCTTCGGCGAGGCCGGCGCTCTGATGGTCGTCGAGACCGAGGAGCACGCGAAGGCGCGCGGGGCCACCATCCACGCACGCCTGCTGGGTGCCGGTATCACCTCCGACGGCTTCCATCTGGTTGCCCCGGATCCCACGGGTGCCGGTGCGGCGCGCGCGATGGAGCGCGCCATGCAGACTGCCGGACTCCAGAAGTCCGACATCACGCATATCAACGCGCATGCGACCGCCACCCCCATCGGGGACACCGCGGAAGCCAACGCGATCCACAAGGCCGTGGGCACGCATGCCTCGGTCTACGCGCCCAAGTCCGCCCTGGGCCACTCGATCGGCGCCGTCGGCGCCCTCGAGTCGGTGCTCACAGTGCTCAGCATCCGTGACGGCATCGTGCCGCCCACGCTGAACCTGGAGAACCAGGATCCGGAGATCGACCTGGATGTCGTGCACGGTGAGGCTCGTCGCCAGGACATCGAGTACGCGATCAACAACTCGTTCGGCTTCGGCGGCCACAACGTGGCGCTGGCGTTCGGTCGGTACTGATCCGCACTCGGTCGACAACGTAGGTCGACAACTTCAGCGAATCCCGGTGGGGCTCGAGTCCCCCTCCGAAGCCCCACCGGGACTTCATCTTTCACAGCCGCGTCAGCGACTCCATGTCTTTTCTAGGAGACAACGCGATGACCATCACGGCCCCCGCGCATGCGAACGCCTCGGCCGATCCTCGTGATCCCCTGGGCCGATTGCAGCGCTTCTTCGATCCCGGAACCGTCCTTCCCCTGCATCCCCGCGACAAGTCAGGGGTACTCGCGGCCATCGGTGAGGTCGACGGTGTGCGCACCGTGGCCTACTGCTCGGACGCGACCGTGATGGGCGGCGCGATGGGCGTCGACGGCTGCAAGCACATCGTGAACGCGATCGATACCGCGATCGACGCCCACATCCCCGTCGTCGGAATCTGGCATTCCGGCGGTGCGCGGCTGGCCGAGGGCGTCGAGGCGCTGCACGCGGTAGGCACCGTGTTCGAGGCGATGGTCCGCGCGTCGGGCCTGGTCCCCCAGATTTCGGTGGTCGTCGGCTTCGCCGCCGGTGGCGCCGCCTACGGCCCCGCCCTGACCGATGTCGTCATCATGGCGCCCGAGGGCCGGGTCTTCGTGACCGGTCCGGATGTGGTCAAGTCGGTCACCGGCGAGAACGTCGACATGGCCACCCTCGGTGGGCCGGACACGCACGGCAAGAAGTCCGGCGTCTGCCACATCGTCGCCCACGACGAGAACGACGCGATGCACCGCGGCCGCCGCCTGGTGTCGATGTTCGCCGAGCAGGGCGAATTCGATCTGACAGCCGCCGAGCACGGCGATGTCGACCTCCGGGCCATGTTGCCGGCCTCGGCCAAGCGCGCCTACGACGTCAAGCCGGTGGTGCGCGAACTGCTCGACAAGATCCCCTCTCCCGACGGCGAGGACGAATCGTCCTTCGAGGAGATGCAGGGCGGATACGCACGCAGCATCGTCACCGGTCTGGGCCGTCTCGGCGGCCGCACGGTCGGTGTGCTGGCCAACAACCCGCTGCGCATGGGCGGCTGCCTCACCAGTGAATCAGCCGAGAAGGCGGCACGTTTCGTGCGGTTGTGCAATTCCTTCGGCATTCCGATGGTCGTCATCACCGACGTACCCGGCTATCTGCCCGGGGTCGGGATGGAATGGGAGGGTGTGGTGCGCCGCGGCGCGAAACTGCTGCACGCCTTCGCCGAAGCGCGCATCCCCCGGGTGACGCTGGTGACCCGCAAGATCTACGGCGGTGCCTACATCGCGATGAACGCCCGCGCACTCGGCGCGACGGCGGTGTATGCCTGGCCGGAGTCCGAGGTGGCCGTGATGGGCGCCAAGGCCGCGGTCGGCATCCTGCACAAGAAGGCCATCGCCAAGACTCCCGAATCCGAGCGGGAAGCGCTGATCGATCGGCTGACCGCCGAGCACGAGGCCATCGCCGGCGGTGTCGGCCGGGCGGTGTCGATCGGTGTCGTCGACGAGGTCATCGATCCGGCCAAGACCCGTTCCATCGTCGCGGCGGCGCTCGCCTCCGCACCGGCGCGCCCCAGCCACAACAAGAACATTCCGCTGTAGGCGGTTTCGGCAACGAGACGAACGGGCGGTCCGCGACGGACCGCCCGTTCGTCGTATCGGGATTCCCATCGCCGGGAACCGAGCCGGGCCACCCACGAGGGTGCTGCGGGAGAATTCGGTGTCGGCACACCGCCACCCGCCTCGTCGTCGCGGCGAAGTCCGGACGGTACCGGGTGAACAGGAGACCAGGAGATCGGCGTGGATCAGCGGCTATCGGTGGATCCGGAGAATCTGCGGGCCACAGGTGAACAGCTGCGGCAGCTGGCCGAGGAAGCCGATCAGATGGTGTCGTCGCTGCGTGGTGCACTGAGCCGGGAAGGCGCGTGCTGGGGCGACGACGATCCCGGCAAGACCTTCGCGCAGACCTACGTGCCCGGTGCCGACCACGGTGTGGAAGGACTCGAGAATCTGGCGGCTAATCTGCACGCCCTGCGGGCCGGAACCGCCGGCGCGGCCGACAACTTCGAGAATCAGGATGCCGTCGGCGGGAACCGGATCCGCAACGACGATTCCGCCGCGCCGGTGACCGACCTCCCGGATGCGCAGAGCCCGTATACCGCCACTCCCTACAATGCGACCCCGGGTGCGAATCCGGCCGCACAGGCAACGCCGCAGGCCGACGGCACGGATCCGCGGAGCCGGGACCGGGATGCCTCGAATCGGCAGCCCGGCGGCCCCGACTCGAATCCGCAATCGTCCGCGGCGGGCGGCCCCCAGCCGCCCGGGGCGGGCAACGGCGCACAGCCCTCGGACACCACCACCCCCGATGGCATGTCCGACCCGGCCGGTGCGGCGCCCGGATATCCGTCGGCGACCGCCGGACAACCCCCTGCGGCCGCATCGCCCTCGACGGCGGCACCCGACGGCGCCACGGCGGATCGAAACCGGCGAAGCAGCCCGTCACCCAGTGCCGCCGCGGGCCGCGACACCGCGCCTCGCACCGATACACCCTGGTCACGTGGCACGCCCACGACACCGTGGGCCAAGTCGCCCGCATCCGCACCGGCGGCGAACGACAATGCGACGCCACCGCGGGTCTCACCGCCGCAGCGGAAGGGGCCGGCTGCGGGGCAACCGGACAAGAAGCGCGACGACAAGGCCGCCGGCTCCCGGGCCCGCCGCAAGCAGCCCGTGTCCGGCCGGCAACGCAGCGTCACCGATGCCGAAGCACTGCGCATCGCACGGGAAATGGCTGCACGGCACGGTATCGAGATCACCGGATTCGAGACCGCGGGTATTTCCGAGCTCACGGTGCGCGATATCGCCGCGGCGCTCGACGCGGTACTCGGAAAGTACGTGGTCGGCCTGCGCGGCATCGAGATCACCCAGCGGCCCGGCCTCCATTGCGCCGTCGAAAACCGTTGCACGACAATACAGTCCGATGACATCGAGCCATGGATCATACTGGGCTCGGAGGTCGCGGCCGATCCCGATCTGCTACCCGAATTCCCCCCGGCCGCCCAGTCGGCGGGCCCGGCCGCGAGACCGATGTTCGCCGCGATCACGCGAGAACTCGGTGGCGTGCTCGATATGACCGGCCGATATCGCTTCCGGCGTGAGGCGCAACGGGCACTCATCACCGAGTACCTGCGGACGACCGACGCGCGCTACGAGGCGTTGTCCCGTGTCGTCGACGGCTATCGGCAATGGCGCGGGGAACTCGGTCCGGATTGTCTGCAGCACAACGTTTTCGCGCCCGACCACGCCATGGCGACCGCATTCGCGATGGTGGAGCTCAGCGGTGACGAGGCCCCGGCGCCGGCCAGAGTGCTGCACCGAATGCTCGTCTCACAGGCGGGCCGCCTCGATTCCCGGTGAACACCGGTCGCGGCGTCCCCGAGCCCGCGCCCGGTCACCCCTCCCAACAATGGGGAGACGGCCGATCCGCACCGAAACTGGGATGCGGATCCAGTCGATGAGTCGCACAGCCCGATGGCGGCGACCACACCGAGGAGGCGGGTATGGACCAGTGGGAGCGTGAGGACTTGCGGTCGGCCAACAGCGGCCTGCGCCGGCAGGTCGACAATCTGCTCGACGCGTTCGAACAACAGCAGTCCCAGCTCGGCGAGGTGTGCCGGCAGCTCGAATCGCTCCGGGTAAAGGCCAGTTCACCGGATCAGGCGGTCGAGGTGACGGTGGACAGCAGCGGGGTGCTGACCGATCTGCAGCTGACGAGCTGGGCCATGCGCACCACACCGGAGAAATTGGCGAGCTCGATCCTGGAGACCGTGCAGGCCGCGGCACAGGCCGCACAGCGACAGGGCGAAGCGCTCACCACACCGGTCGTCGCCGACCTGGACGAGCTGGGAGATCTGCCCGATGTGGTGCCGGGGGCGGCGAGCCTGCGAGACATTCGATCGTTCTTCGCCGAACAGGCCGCGGCGACCGAGACCGAGTAGTCCGAGTAGTCCGATCAGCCGACGTCGCGACGCAGCCAGGTGACCTCGGCGCCCTCACCGCCGGTGCGGAAGGGTTCGAGCTGGTCGTCCCAGGCGGTGCCGAGGGCGCGATCTATGTCCGCCGAGATGTCACCGTGCCGTGTGCGGGCGGTGCGGATGATTTCCCGCAGGCGCATTTCGCCGACCATCACATCGCCGTTGGCACTCATCGCGCCGGACCACAATCCGAGGCCCGGAACGAAACTGTAGCGCTCGCCGTCGACGCCTTCGGAGGGATCCTCGGTGACTTCGAAATGCAGTACCGGCCAATCCCGCAACGCACTGGCTATTCGCCCGGCGGTCCCCACCGGACCGACCCAGTCCGTGGTTGCGCGCAGTTGTCCCGCGGCCGCGGGTTGCGCGGTCCAGCGCAGTGATGCCGGTGATTTGAGTGTGGAAGAGAGCGTCCATTCGATGTGCGGGCACAGCGCGGCCGGTGACGCGTGGACGTACACCACTCCACATGTCACATCCGCGAACTGATCAGATGCGCGCACCTGTACACCTCCAGCCTCGACGTGGGACGTCTTCCCCAACATCCCGCCGAGCGCAGGCGTTGCCCGAGTTTACTGGAGTGCCCGGTGTTACGGCTGTTACTTTTTTGCCGTGTCGCGAATCCGCTGGATATCCGCGATGACGGCATCGCTGAGCGTGGGCCACACGGCCCGCGCCCAATCCCCGAAATTCTCATCGCTCAATGCCACACACGCCACTCCGATCCGCGGGTCCACCCACAGGAAGGTGCCGGACTGCCCGAAGTGACCGTAGGTCTGCGGCGAGTTGGCTCCCCCCGTCCAATGCGGAGTCTTGTGGTCGCGGATCTCGAATCCCAGACCCCAATCATTGGGGCGCTGCGAACCGTATCCGGGAAGAACTCCGCCGACGCCGGAGAATTGCACGGTGGTTGCCTCGGCGAGGGTCGCGCTGGATACCAGTTCCGGGTTCAGCAATTCGCCAGCGAAACGAAGCAGATCGTGCACCGTCGAGCGCGCGGCGTGACCTGCCGAGCCGGCCAGAACCGAGGATTTCATTCCGAGTGGCTCGAATACCGCCTCGCGGAGATAGTCGGGAAATTCGATTCCGGTTTCGCGGGTGAGGAACTCGGCCAGGACCTCGAATCCGGAACTCGAATAGATGCGGCGCTGTCCCGGTTCGGACAGGATCACCGTGGTGTCGAAGGCCAGGCCGGAAGTGTGCGCCAGCAGGTGCCGAACGGTGGAACCGGGCGGTCCGGCGGGCTGGTCCAGTTCGATCGCGCCTTCCTCCACCGCGACCAGGACCGCGTAGGCGGCAAGGGGTTTGGTCACCGAGGCGAGCGCGAAGACCCGGTCGAGATCGCCTTCGGTACCGACGACCCCGCTCGCATCGGCGACGCCGGCGGCGGCGTGACGGACGGGCCATTCGCGAATCTGTTCCAGTGCTCGCACGGCATCGAGCCTACGAGAGGATCACGGTGCGGCTGCCCGCAGGGGCGATGGCGGACCAGCGGTGGCGAGCACCTCGGACGGCGCCACGTCGAGCGCCACCGCGATGACCGTTACCATCGGTTGCACTATGGGCGAGGTTGCACAGGTTCACGGTGAAGTGGCCGACGGATTCGGGCCGGTCGCGGACGCCTTTCGACGCAACTTCACGCACCTCGGCGAAATCGGCGCGGCCGTCGCGGTCTACGAGGGTGACCGGCCGGTGGTGGATCTGTGGGCGGGGTTCCGCGATCGTCGGCGCACGCAGCCGTGGGAGCGCGACACCATGGTCCCGGTGTTCTCGTCGACCAAGGGAATGACCGCGTTCGTCGTCGCGAGCGCGGTGTCCCGCGGCGGTCTGGACTACCAGGCGCCCGTCGCGAAGTACTGGCCGGAGTTCGCCGCACACGGCAAGGAATCGATCACCGTGCGGCAGTTGCTCGACCATCGTGCGGGACTGCCCGTACTGGACCGGGTGGTGCGGCTGGCGGATATGGCGGATCGGGATCGGCTGGCGAAGATCCTCGCGGAGCAGAAACCGTTGTGGAGTCCGGGAACCCGGCAGGGCTATCACCCGATCACGGCGGGCCTGTATCAGGGTGAGCTGATCCGGCGGGTGGATCCGGGGCATCGCAGTATCGGGCAGATCTTCGCCGAGGAATTCGCCGCACCGCTCGAACTGGACTTCTTCATCGGCGTGCCCGAGCGGGAATCGCTGGACCGGATCGCGGCCCTGTCGGCCACCTCGGGCCTGGATGTCGTGCGCTACGAGCGAGACGTGCCGCTGCGCATCGCGATTCAGATGGTGCTGCGCCGCGGCCTCACCTACCGGGCCCTGAGCAGTCCACGCACCGGCGCACCCGAGCGCGCCTCGCGCCGGGAGTTCCTGGGCGTCGAGAGTCCGGCGGCGGGTGGGGTGGGAACCGCTCGATCGCTGGCGCGGGTGTACGGGGCGGCGGCCGGGCGTACCGGTGAATTGCCCGTCGCGCCCGGCATTCTCGATCGGATCGCCACCGCCGACACCGTCGACGACGTACCGCCCGATGATCTGGTGCTGCTGACCCGCAGCCGTTACCACCTGGGTTTCCGCAAGTCCTGCGGCAGTTTCCGCTTCGGCAGCGACAAACGCGCCTATGGCACCACCGGCTACGGCGGATCGTTCGGTTTCGCCGACCCGACGACGGGACTGGGCTTCGGTTATGCGATGAACCGGCTCGGCACCGCGGTTCTCGACGACGCCCGTGCCCGCACCATTCGCACAGCGCTGTTGCGCTGCGGCTGATCTGGATCGCCGCCGATTCGCCACCACTGAGGATCAGCGCTTCTGTCTTGTTAACTCATTCGTCCCCGGCAGGTGACTTCGTGTGCGTGCGAGTAGCACACACTGTCCCGGCCGGATGGCGAAGAGAAAGCACTGATGCGAATGGTTATCGGACACACGTCGGCGCACGCGACCGGCTGTTACGACGCTGGGCACGATGACCGCGGGCGCTTCGGCGCCTTCGGCGGCCGCTATGTCCCCGAAGGATTGATGGCCGCGCTCGAAGAGGTGGAGGACGCGCATCGGCGCGCGTGGGCGGACCCCGACTTCCACCGGGAACTCGACGAACTGCTGCGTGATCGAGTGGGCCGGCCGACGCTGCTGCATTCGGCGCCGCGGCTGGCACAGTCGCTCGCGATCCCCGGCGTGCGGGTGTTTCTCAAACGGGAGGACATGGCACACACCGGGGCTCACAAGATCAACAACGCGCTCGGGCAGGGCTTGCTGGCCACCCGGATGGGCAAGACCCGGATCATTGCCGAGACCGGCGCGGGCCAGCACGGCGTGGCAGTGGCCACGGTGTGCGCCATGCTCGGGCTGACGTGTGTGGTCTACATGGGCGTCGAGGACATGGCCCGGCAGCAGAGCAATGTGGTGCGCATGCGGTTGCTGGGCGCCGAGGTGCGGGCGGTGCGCTCGGGTGACCGGCGCCTCAAGTCGGCGGTCACCGAGGCGGTACGGGATTGGGTGGCGCACACCGAGGACACGCATTTCCTGTTCGGGACCGCCGCCGGACCGGCACCGTATCCCCGCATGGTGCGCGATCACCAGAGCCGCATCGGCGCCGAGTCGCGAACCCAGCTGCTGGCGCTGACCGGGCGATTACCCGACGATGTCATCGCCTGTGTGGGCGGTGGCAGCAATGCGCTCGGCATGTTCCACGCCTTCACCGGCGACCCCGCGGTGCGGCTGATCGGAGTGGAGGCGGGCGGGCGGGGTCTGCACACCGGTGAGCACGCCGCGACCCTGAGCGCGGGCACACCGGGTGAGATGGACGGATCCTTCAGCTACGTCCTGCAGGACGGCGACGGGCAGATCGCCCGCACCCACAGCATCGCGGCCGGATTGGACTATCCGGGAGTGGGACCGGAACTGAGCCACCTCAAGGACATCGGGCGGATCGAGCACGCCGTCGCCACCGACGCGGTCGCCGTCCACGGGCTGCACACGCTGTGCCGGACCGAGGGCATCATCACCGCGCTGGAATCCGCGCACGCCGTGGGATATCTGCTGGAACTGGCCGAGCATCGCCAGATCGCGGAGGACGCGGTGATCCTGGTGTGCCTGTCCGGCCGCGGCGACAAGGATCTCGCCATCGCGGCCGGACTGCTGGACGCGAGCTGACCGCGCCGGCTCACTCGCTGAGCCGGTTCGCCTTCTCGAACAGTTCCAGGGTGATGGCGTGCAGGAAGTCTCCGGTCTGCTTCGGCGCCTTGCCGGCGAACGCGCGCGCGTGCGTACCCTCCAGCACGATGCCCAGCTTGAAACAGGCCAGCACGGTGTACCAGGTGGCATGGCCGAGATCGCGATCGGAGAATTTCGCGTAGTGGGCGATCATCTCCTCGGCCGTCGGCAGGCCGCCCACCGCGCCGAGTTTGCCGACCAGCGCGGCGCCGGTGGTGCCTGGCTCCGGACGGGTGGCGATCTGCCAGCCCAGATCCAGTAGCGGATCACCGATGGTCGACATCTCCCAGTCGACCATCGCGGCGACCTCGGGGCCGTCATAGGAGAACATCATGTTCGCGAGATGGCAGTCGCCGTGCAGGATGCCGGGCCGCCACTGCGCGGGCCGATTGCGGTCCAGCCACTCCCCCACCCGATCCACACCGGGGATCTGCGGTCCGGGATATCCGTCGTTGGCGCTGTAGGAATCCAGTTCGCCGAGCCAGCGCGGCACCTGACGTTCCAGGAATCCGTCCGGCTTACCGTAGTCGGCCAACCCGAGCGCCTCGTAGTCGAGTGCGCCGAGCCGGGCGATGGCCTCCACCGCCGACAACCCCATCTGCCGCCGCACCTCCGGATCACCGGCGTGCAGTGCGGGCAGCTCGGTCTGCGGGTTGAAACCGTGGATCGGTTCCATCAGATAGAAGACCGCCCCGATCACCGACTCGTCGGCCCCGGCGGCGATCACCCGCGGGGCCCGCACCCCGGTACCGGCCAGCGCACCGAGCAGCCGCGATTCCCGGCGGATCACATCATTGCTCTTGGGCCGCAGGTGTTTCGGGCCGCGGCGCAGCACGAACTCGCGACCACCACGGCCGAAGCGCAGCATGATGTTCTGGGTGCCGCCGCCGAGCGATGCCACATCCTCGAAATCACCGCCGGGCAGGCCCTGCTGTTCCATCCACTCACCGACGGCCGCGAAATCGACGACCTCGCGCTCCACCTCGGCCGGTTGCACCACAGACATGCCCCACATTGTGCACCACCGGACCCCGGCAACTGAAGGCATATGCCATCACTGCATGGTTCGGGATGCCCGATACGGTGAGGCCATGAGCACGACCCGGCCTCGGGATCCGGACGAGGCCAGCATCGACCAGGGAACCGCACCCCTGCGCACCCTGCTGATCGACAACTACGACTCGTTCACCTACAACCTGCACCAGCTGATCGGTGTGGTGAACGGGGCCGAGCCCACCGTGATCCACAACGACGAGATCGACGCACTCACGCGGCTGGACCTGGCCGGATTCGACAGTATCGTCATCTCGCCCGGTCCCGGACATCCCGGCAACGCAAGGGATTTCGGGATTTCGCGAACCCTGATCGAGACCGCGGAGCTGCCGTTGCTGGGAGTCTGCCTCGGCCATCAGGGCATCGTGGCCGCCGCGGGCGGGCAGGTCGTCGCCGCGCCCGCGCCCCGGCACGGCTATCCGGATCGCATCACCCACGACGGATCCGGCCTGTTCGCCGGAATTCCCCGCGATTTCCTGGCGGTCCGGTATCACTCCTTGTGCGCGGCACAGCCGCTGCCCGACGCCCTGGCGATCACCGCGACCGCACCGGACGGCGTGGTGATGGGCGTGCGCCACCGGCAGCGGCCCCAGTGGGGAGTGCAGTTCCATCCGGAATCGATAGCCGGCGAATACGGTGCCCCGCTGCTGCGGAACTTCGCGCGGCTCACCCGCGAGTGGATACGCGCCAACCGAGGATCCGGGGTCACGGGCGAACTCGGGCAGACGCCGGTCGACGTCCCCGCCCACACCCGCGACGCGGCGACGATCGGCACCCGGTCCGATCCGACCTCCGACCGGCGCGAGGACGGGGACGGTACGCAACGACGCCCCCGCCGTAGCACAACGGCGCACGGCGCGGGATCGGCATCGGTGTCCGACGCCCGTGGACACGAGTCCACCGAAGCGGATACAGCGGTTTCGCTCACGGTCCTGCACGAGGTGATCGATCGGGCCGTCGACACGGAATCGGTTGTGCTGCGGTTGTATCGGGATTCGCCGACGGCGTTCTGGCTCGACAGTGCGCACATCGAACCGGGGCTGGACCGATTCTCGTTCGTGGGGGACGCGTCGGGGCCGCTGGCGGAGGTCGTGCGGTATCGGGTCGGCGCGGGGTGTGTCGTCACCGACCGCGACGGAGTACGCACCGAGGCGCGGCCGGTGCTCGAGTACCTGTCACGACGGCTGTGCGAGCGCGAGATCCGTTTTCCGGACGTCCCTTTCGACTTCGTCGGCGGCTATGTCGGCTACCTGGGCTACGAGGTGAAAGCCGACTGCGGCGCCACCGCCGCGCACCGGTCGCGGTATCCCGACGCACAGTGGGTGTTCGCGGATCGGCTGGTGGTCGTCGATCATGTCGCCGACCGCACCCATCTGCTCGCCGTCACCGATGCGGCCACCGCCGAGCAGAACCGGCGCTGGCTGACCGAGACCCTGACCGTCGTCGCGGCGCTGCCGGACTGGTCGAAACCGCGGGCGCTGGCGCTGCCCGCCGACGAGGCCGCGGTCACCTCCGGGCTCACCCGCGGACGCGACCGCTACCTCGCCGATATCGCGGCGATCGACACCCAGCTGCGCGCCGGGCAGACCTACGAGGTGAATCTCACCGACAGCACCGAGATCCTCTCCGCCGCAGCGGGTCTCGATGTGTACCGCACCCTGCGCCGCAGCAATCCGGCGCCCTACGCGGCGTATCTGCGCTTCGGTGAACTCGAGATCGCCTGTTCCTCGCCGGAGCGATTCCTCAAGATCGACCGCACCCGCACGGTGGAGACCAAGCCGATCAAGGGCACCGCACCACGCGGCGCCACCCCCGCGGCCGACGACAATCTGCGCCGCACACTGGAATTGGATCCGAAGACCCGGGCCGAGAACCTGATGATCGTCGATCTGCTGCGCAACGATCTGGGCCGGGTCTGCGAGCTCGGCAGCGTGCACGTTCCCGAGCTGATGGTCGCCGAGACCTACACCACGATGCATCAACTGGTGAGCACCGTACGCGGGCGCCTGCGCCCCGAGATCGATGTGATCGATTGCCTGCGAGCCTGTTTCCCGGGTGGATCGATGACCGGAGCACCGAAGCTGCGCACCATGGAGATCATCGACGGACTGGAAACCGAGGCGCGCGGGATCTATTCGGGCACCATCGGATTTCTGGGTCTGGGCGGGACCGCGGATCTCAATATCGTCATCCGCACCGCGGTCCGCGATGCCCGCGGCTGGCGGGTGGGCGCGGGCGGTGCGATCGTGCTGGACTCCGACGCCGAGGCGGAGTTCCACGAGATGGTGCTCAAGGCGGCGGCGGCACTGCGTGCGGTGGCCCGGGTGGCGGGACCGCCGGTCCCCGCCGGTGACGGCACGGCGCCGATGAGCTGAGGCGGATCAGCGTCGCCGGCGCGAACGCGGCTCGGGTTCCGGGGGCTCGCTGTCACGACCGGTGAGCCGGCCCAGAATCGAGGCTCCGGGCAGTTTCGTGAGCCGGCCGAAGACATCCTCGCCCAGTGCGATCACGGCCTCCAGCCGGGGCAGCAGCCGGTCGTAGGCGGAGAAGGCCGGGTCGGCCAGCGCCAGCGTGCGGTCGAGCCGGTCGATGGTCGAATTGAGCCGATCGATGGCGACGGCCAGATTCTCCACCAGATCGGGCAGCTGCGCGGCCAGCTGCACCGAGGCCGGCGGCAGCCGTACCGCGGTGCCGAAGGCGGCACCCGCGGTGACCTGCGCGGCGTCGATGGCCTGCCCCGCGGCGGTCTGGGCCGCCTGCGCGGCGGCCTGGGCGGCGGCCAGAATTTCCGTCGTCCCCGGTACCCGCGACCCACCGGACCTGCGCCCGGCCTCACCCTTCGGGTTCGTCATGTCTCCACTGTGCCGCACCCGGTGGGTCACGGAAAGCTCCGCGCCGACCGCACGGTTCGTGTCGGAGTGGCCTGGCATAGTTCACAGCGATGACATCCACGCGGCACACCCTCCACGGCGATGCGACGCCGGTTCCGACTTCGCTTCTGTCGGTGCTGGTTTCGTGGCGCTCGGCGGCGCCGCTGGACGCGCACGCGATCCTGCTGGCCGCCGGCGGGCGCATCCGGTCCGCTCGCGACGTCGTGTACTTCAATGCTCCCCGGCATCCGTCGCAGGCCGTGACCCTCGATCAGGATCCGCAGCCCGGTACGGCCCGGTTGTCGGTCTCGCTGCCCCGGACCGAGGCCGAGGTCGACCGCATCCTGCTCACCGGCTCCGGTGCCGGCGAGCCTCTGTCCGCGCTGCCCGGGCTTGCGGTATCGGTCGACGATGCCGAGGGGCTGGTGGCGCGGGCCGATATCGCCGCCGCGCCGGATGCGCGGGCGGCCGTGTTCGCCGAGTTCCGGCGTGGCGAGGGGCGCTGGTGGTTCGTTCCCGGCGGGCTCGAATGCGGCGATGTGGCGGATCTCTTCGCTGCCTTCGGCGCGTCGGTCGACACCTCGGGCGCCGGTCGCGGTGACCGAATCTCGTTGCATCGCAACCGGTTCGCGGCGCCGCCGCCCGCACCCGCCGCGCCCGAACGCGCGGACTGGCATCCCGATCCGGGCGATTCCGCGGTCCTGCGCTGGTGGGACGGCGCCCGCTGGACCGAGGAGACCGCACCCCGCCCTCCCGCCGACGTCCGATTGTGCGGCCGCTGCGGAGCGCGGCGCGGCTGGCGGCTGATCGGCTCGGCGCCCTGCCGGGCCTGCGCGGCGGAGATCGAGGACTATCTGACGGGCTGGTGCGGCCGGGCGGTGCGGACCCTGGCCACATCCGGTCCCGGCGGTCCGGACTGGGAGCAGCTGTGGACCCAGATTCGCCACAATCGCATCGAGGAGCCGGTCGCCCAGGCCGCATTGCGCGGGCCGGGGGCGGCACATCTGGAACGAACGGCCGCCTTCGCCCTGGCCGACGGCACCGTCAGCGGTGCGGAGATGCAACGATTCGATGCCGTCGTGGCCGCGCTCGGACTGCGCGGTGGCGCGGTGGAAGAATTGCGTCGCGACCTGCGCCGGGTGCGGATTCTGTCCCGGCTGCGCGACGGGGAGCTACCGGTCATCGCGGTACCCGATCTGCATCTGGACTCGGGCGAGCGGGTCCATCTCGACACCGGCGCCACCCGCATCCGCCGCGCGGCCCGTGGTGCGCGCGCGACCGATGGCCGCCTGATCTGCTCGAATACCAAACTCCGATTCATCGGATCGGACGCGGGTATCGAAATCCCCTGGGCCAGAGCAGTTTCGGTGACCGTGACCGACGGCGGCATCGCGGTCGCGGCGACCTCGGCACGCGGCGGCGCCGAATTCGAGGTGGACGAACCGGAATTGGTGGCCGCGGTCACCGAAGGCGCACTGCGCGTGGCCAAACGGCTCACCATCGCCCCCGGCAGACGCGACAGCCGTACCATCCCGCCCGATATCAAGGCCGAGGTGTGGCATCGCGACGGTGCCCGGTGTGTGGAATGCGGTGCGGCACACTATCTCGAATTCGACCACATCATTCCGCTCAGCCGCGGCGGCGCCACCAGTGCGGCGAATCTGCAGATTCTGTGCCGCGGCTGCAATCGGGACAAGGGCGACCACATCTGACCGCTACCCCGCCGGGGCCCCCACGATCTCGTAGCCGGCGGCGGTCAGCGCCTCGGTGGCCGCCGCGATGCGCGTCTCCGGAACGAGTACCAGGTCGGCGTGGAAGGTGGAGGCGACGAACACCGGAATACCATTGCCCGCCAAGGGGTTCAGGATATCCGCGAGTACGCCGGAGTTACCGAGCTCGCGCGGGACGGCGGCATACAGACCGACCCAGCAACGTTCCTGTTCCCAGGGCGGCGCCTCCCGGACCACCGTCAGTCCCTCCGGCGCACGCACCAGCGCCACCCATTCGTCGTCCTCGGGGAAGGTCGCGGTCGCGACATGGTCGACACTGAACCGGGAGGGCACGATATGCAGCCGCTGAGATCTGCTCATCGGCCGATCGTAGGCGGCGGTGGCCGGGCTCAGGTGGTCGCCACCAGCAATTCCTCACCGTTGGTGGTGTGCAGCCCGTCGCCGCGGCCGGCGAAGTAGCGGGCGTTCAGCTCGTCTGCCGAGATGTGCCGGGCCTCCGCGAAACCCGCCGCGCGCGCCATCTCGACCATCTCGTCCGGTGAATAGAAGCTGATGAACGGGGTCCCCTCGGCCGCCGCGCCCTTCGACGAGAACCGATGCCCCGATCGCGCCTGCTCGTCGAGCAGCTCGAACGGCAGGAAGAAGGTCATCACCACCGTCGAGCCGGGCGCGAGTCGCGCCAGCAGCGACAGGGTTTCGCGATTGGCCGCGTCGGTGAGGTACATGCTCACCCCGAGCGAGGCGACCACCGCGGGCTCGGACGCGTCGAAACCGGCCGCGCCCAGCCGTTCCCACCACGAATCGGTTTCGAAATCGACCGGAACCGATCGCAACCATTCCGGGAGCCCGTACCCGGTTTCGATCAGGCGCTGCCGTTTCCATTGCTGCGTCCGCGGCTCGTCGACCTCGAAGATCCGATACCGCGAGGCGATGTCGGGCCGGCGCTGCGGGAAGGTCTCCAGTCCCGCACCCAGCAGGGCGTACTGCCCCACCCGGCCGGCCTGCTCGGTGAGCAGATCCTCGACGAACCGCGACCGCACCACGATGCTGGCCCGGAACCGGCTGGTGCCCACCGGATCCATATCGCCGCGTTCCCGCCACCCGTCGGCGGGATCGGCGAGGCGCATACCGATCTCGTCGACGAGCACATGCGGCGGCGGATCCAGCTCCACGTGCAGTGCGCGCCACAGCGCCACCCGCACCGCTGTCGAATCGGGAACCGCTGCGGACTCGCTCATCGCGCACTCCCCGGGGCCTGCAGGATCCAGTCGCGCCCGTCGGGATCGCGCACGGTCATCTCCCGGGTGCCGAAGTGGGTATCGGCGAACGGCGAGACCACCTCGACCGGCGAATCCGCCGGAAACCCTTGTTCATCAGGCACTTTCAGCACCACCCGCATGTCCGGCTCACGATCGGCGGGCACCTCCGCGATGAACAGGAAGGGACCGTCACCGCTGCGGAGCTGCCCGGAATCGTGGTCGGTCGCGAATTCCAGTTCGAAGCCCAGCTGCTGGAAGAACTTGGCCGCCTTCCCCCAGTTGTGTGTTTCCAGATAGATCGCCTCGACACCTCGGTCGGCCATGATCACTTCTCCTTCTCGGATTCACGCGAGGACGGGCCGGCGCCGAGATACGCCTGCAGCGCCTCGGTCACCAGCGCCGACAGTGACATCTCGGATTCCACCGCCCGGTATTTCACCTGCTTGATCAGCTCGACCGGGAGATAGACGTTGAACTGCTTGACTTCGGCACCAGCCACCTTCCCACGCTAACATGCTAGCAATCTAGATTGCTAGATGAGCTAGCGGAACCCCCAGCGGACCAGCGATGCGGATACCGCTATCGAGACATCACGCGCACCGGCTCACTCGGCCGAATCGTCCTCCGACCGCGACGACGAGCCGGACAGCCGGATCACCCCGGCATCCAGGTCCAGATCCAGCCGCGGCTGATGCGGCTGACCGTCACTGTCGCCGCCACTCTCGTCGGTCAGCTTCTTTCCGGGAAACATCTCACCGAACACGCCCATACCCCCACGATAACCGCCGGTTCAGCGCTCCGCGTTCGCGATGAACCGGCCCAGCAGGTCACTGAGCTGCCGGCGCTCCTGCCCGGACAGCGGCTCACACAGGCGATCCATCACGACGGCGGTGGCCGCCGCGGCAGCGGTGACCCGCTCCCGCCCGGCATCGGTGATCGAGACCTGGTAACTGCGGCGATCTCGCGGATCGCGCCGGCGCTCGGCCAGCCCCTGCCGTTCCAGTTCGTCGATCACGTACACCATCGACGACTTGTCCAGCTGCAACCGATCCACCAGCGCGCGCTGATTCATCGGACCGTCCTGCGCCAGCATGTTCAGCACGCCGAGGTGACGCAGTTCGATGCCGAATTCTCGCAGCGCCTCGTTGGTGGCGGCCCGCGCGTAGCGATGGGCCAGATACATCTGGCCACCGATTCGGGCACTCAGGCCTTCCATGGTTTCCCGCACCCCATCATTATGACCGATGACAGATCGTCTGAATTCAGATAGTTTGTAACTATGAATATTGTAGTAGTCGGCGCCGGCCTCGCCGGTTCGCTGTTGACACAGGGCCTGCGGCAAGCCGGGCTCGACGTGACGCTGTTCGAGCGCGAGCAGGCCGACCGGCACGGCCAGGGTTATCGCATCCATCTCGAACCCGAGGGCGATCTCGCGCTGCGCGAGTGGCTGCCACCGCAGCTCTACGAACGCGTACTTGCCACCTCGGGTAAACGAGGTTCCGGTGTTCGGGTCCTCGATCCGCAGTTGCACGTCGTGCACGAGATCCTCGTTCCGGATCCACCGGATGTGGAGAACACCGGCCGGCATCTGACCGTCGATCGGGAGACCCTGCGCCGAATCATGCTGTCCGGTATCGATGTTCACCACGGCGCGGCCTTCGAGCACTTCGATCCGCTCGACGACGGCCGGGTGCGGGTGCGGTTCTCCGACGGCACGGTCACCGAGGCAGATCTCCTGGTCGCCGCCGACGGCACCCATTCCCGCATCCGGGCACAGCTGCTGCCGCACGCCGAGGTGATCGAAACCGGCCAGTCGGAGATCTACGGAAAGACTCCACTCACCGACGAGGTGCGCGCATTGATGCCGCCTGCCGCGATGGACAGCTTCACCACCATCGTCGGCGACGACGGCCGCTTCGTCCCGCTCGCGGCCCACGAATACCGCTCCGGCGGCGAGGATTACGCGATGTGGGTGGTGGTCGCCCCGAAGACGATGTTCCCGGCCGACCTCACCCGCGCCGATGGCGCGAGCCTGCTCGACATCGCCGGGAAGATGGTCGCGGACTGGCATCCGAATATCGCCGCGATCATCGGGCGGGGCTGTCCGGACAGCGTGGCGTCGACCACCATTCGCACCGCGAATCCGTTGCCGCACTGGGAAACCGGTCCGGTCACCCTGATGGGCGATGCCATTCACACCATGATTCCCGCGGGGATGAGCGCCGGGGTGGCGCTGCGCGATGCCGCCGCGCTGTGCCGGGCGATCACCACCCCCACCGGATCGGTACGAGAAGCCGTGCGCGACTACGAGATCGACATGCTCGAGCACGGTTTCGCCGCCGTCACCGCGTCGATGCAACGCGGTTCGTCCTGACCGCGCGCCCGGTGGGCCTCAGCGCAATTTGATCGAACCGCCGTCGACCATCAGCGTCTGGCCGGTCATGTAGCGCGCGTCCTCGCTGGCCAGGAACACCGCCACCCGGCCGATATCGGTCTCGGGATCGCCGAAGCGACGCAGGGGTGTGCGGGCCAGCAGGGCCTGCTCCACTCCCGGATTGGCGTCGATATAGGCCGCGACGCCCTCGGTCAGGGCCAGCGGCGAGATCACGTTGACATTGACGTCCTGTGCCGCCCACTCGTTGGCGGCCACCCGGCTGATGGCCCGGATGGCCTCCTTGGCAGCCGCGTACGATCCCTGCCGCACCTGGCCGTCGATCCCGGCACCGGAGGCGAAATTGATCACCGAGCCCCGATTGGCCGCCAGGTGGGGATAGCAGGCGCGCATCAATCGGAAGGTCGGATAGAAGCCCGTTCCGAAGGACAGGTCGAACATCTCCTGTGTGGTGTCGAGCAACGGCGCCTGCTTCGAGGCGTGCGCGTTGTTGACCAGAACGTGTACCGAGCCGAACCGGTCGATCGCGGCCGTCACGATCTCGGCGGCACTGGACTCGAGCGAGATGTCCGCGTGCAGATAGGACCCGGCGCCATCCAGTTCGCGCTCGAGTTCACGCCCGGAATCGTCGTCGATGTCGACGAACAGGATCCGCGCTCCCTCCTTGGCGAATGCCCGGACGATGCCGCGGCCGATACCGCCCGCACCGCCGGTGACGATCGCAATCTTTCCCGCGAGCCGCACAACCGCTCCTTTCCGCTGGCCAACCGCCTCACCGTGGCAGGTTCGAAGCCCCGGTACGGCCGGTATTCCGGTCAGCGGAACCGGCTGCGATGCGCTGTTCGCCGCGGCCCGGCGCGACCCGGCGCCGGGCGGCGACGGCGCGGGCCGAGCGTCGCCCGGTCGCACGCGATGTGTTTGCCGTCACTACACTCGGGGTCAATTCCGGTTCTGTCCCGATTTCGGGGGGCAGTATGGAAGTGACTCACGATCGGAGGCATCGATGCCACTGGCCACCTCAGATCCCCGGCCCCTGCCGCCATCGATGGTGGAGCGGATGACGCTCATTCTCGACATGTTCGAGCACCGATCGACGCGGCTGAGCCTGGTGGAGATCTGCAACCACAGCGGACTGCCGCGCTCGACCGCGCACCGCATTCTCGAGCAGCTCGTCAAGCTGCACTGGCTCGAGCACACGCCGTCGGGCTACTGCCTGGGCCGCCGCTCACTGGGCCTGGGCGGATACGACGGCCGGCACGGCGAGATCCGCGAGGCGGCCGCCGATTACCTGCACGACCTGCAGCTGCGCACCGGCATGGTGGTGCATCTGGCCGCGCTCGAGGGTACCGACGAGATCTTCCTGGACAAGCTCGGCGGTCCGTTCGCCCGCACCCTCGAATCCCGGGTGGGGCGGCGCAATCTCGCCCACCTCACCACCGGCGGCCGGGCCATGCTGGCATGGCTGCCGCCGGAGGAAGTGGAGTCGATGCTCGGGCGCCGGCTGGCCGACCCGGCCACCGCGCAGGGCTGGGATCTGCCCAGTCTGTATCAGGAACTGAACCGAATCCGGCGCAATCGCGGCCTGTCCTTCGACCGCGGGGAATGGACCAACAGGGTGGTCGGCCGCATGCTGCCGAGCGTGGCCGCGGCGGTCCGCGGACCGCAGGGCCCGGTCGCGGCGATCTGCCTGTGCGGGGAGACGAGCTTCGCGGCGATGGAACGACTCGCCCCGCTGGTGGCGGATGCCGCCGCGCGCACCTCACGGTTGCTGTTCCCCGAGACGGCGGGCCGGCCCACGCCGGTGACCGGACCGCGCGGGCACGTCGCCCGGCCGATCACCTCGTCGCCGCGTTCGGCCTGAGCCGTCGGCGCAACGTCACCGTGCACCCGGCCCGAATTCGCGCCGAGTCTCGCTGAGCGGAAACTTCGGCGAACACCCCGGTGGTCCGTGACACAGTGCGAGGGTTGTGACGCTCCGCACAGAAGGACAGCCGATGACCGCGACCTCCGACCCCCGTATCGACCTCGCCGCCGTCGTGCACGGTTTGACCGGGCCCGGCGGCCGGTTCGAACTCGTCGAGGAGGATGTGCTCGGCGCCCGGATGCCGGTGCTGCGGCATCGCCGGCGCGCAGTGGCCGAACTACTCGCCGAATCGGTGGTCTTCGGCGATCGGGACTATCTCGTCGCCGGAGACCGGCGGTTGTCCTTCCGTGAACATGCCGAGGCCGCAGCGGCTCTGGCGGCCGCCCTGCGTGAGGACTACGGCGTCGGGCGCGGTGATCGGGTGGCGATTCTCGCCGCGAACACGCTGGAATGGGTGATCACCTTCTGGGCGACCCAGTCGCTGGGCGCCATCGCGGTGGGTCTCAACGGCTGGTGGGTGCCGCGCGAGATCGCCTACGGCCTGCAGTTGACCGAACCTGCCGTGGTGGTGGCCGATGCCAAGCGGGCCGCACTGCTGGCCGAGATCGATTCCCCGGCAGTGGTACTCACGATGGAGCAGGATCTGCCCCGCCTGATCGCCGCACACGCCGGTGCCGAACTCGTGGTGCCCGACGTCGCCGAGGACGACCCGTCGGTGATTCTGTTCACCAGCGGAACCAGCGGAAAGCCCAAGGCGGCATTGCATTCCCAGCGAAATCTGCTGGCCGTCACCGGATACTTCGAATACACCGACGCGCTGGCCGCGGCCTTCACCGGCGCCACGGTGACACCGGGCGCACCGCTGGATCTGCGCTGCCTGCTCACCTCTCCCCTGTTCCACATCGCGAGCCTGCACAATCTGGTGGTTCCGCGGATCGCGACCGGCAGTGCGGTGATCATGCCGCAGGGCGGATTCGACGTCGACCGCATCCTCGGCCTGATCGAGCGCGAACGGGTCACCAACTGGGGTGCGGTGCCGACCATGGCATCCCGGCTGCTCGAGCACGGCGATATCGGCCGCTACGACACGTCCTCGCTGACCGCCTTCGCCCTCGCCTCCGCGCCCTCGTCCACGGCGTTCAAACAGCGCCTGCGGGATGAGGTTCCGTTCGCCGCCGATGCGCTGGTCGACAGCTACGGCCTCACCGAGTGCAGTACCGCCGTCGCGGTCGCCACTCCTGCCGACCTGGCCGAGGCACCCGGCACCCTGGGCCGTCCGATCATCAGCGTCGCGCTCGAGATCCGCGATCCCGACGGCGCCGCGCTGCCCGAGGGCGTCGAGGGCGAGGTCTTCGTCCGCAGCCCGTTCGTGATGCTCGGCTACTGGCGCAATCCGGAGGCGACCGCCCTGGCGATCGACGGCGAACGCTGGTTGCGTACCGGAGATTTCGGAGTGATGGAGGGCGGGCGCCTGCGTCTCACCGGCCGGCGCTCCGATCTCATCCTGCGCGGTGGTGAGAACATCTACCCGGTCGAGATCGAGCAGTGCCTCGACGAACATCCGGATGTGGTGGAATGCGCCGTGGTCGGCGAACCTCATCCGGATCTGGGCCAGCAGGTGGCCGCGATCGTCGTGGTCACCGCCGGGTCCGCGGTGTCGGAGGCCGATCTCGACACTTTCGCCCGCGAGCGGCTGTCCTACTTCAAGGTGCCCGAACGCTGGCGGATCACCACGGAGCCGCTGCCACGCAATGTGACCGGCAAACTGATCCGGGCGCAGATCCACGCGGCGGACTGAGTGCCCGGACGGTCGACTGCGTCCCGGCGCAATTCGATCGTGACACCAATCGTGCGCTCGGGCGACGCGCCGGGAACTACACTGTGGCGGACCTGATCGTCCTGCGTCACAAGGTGAGTGGTGCGCATACCTCCGGAACCGGGCCCGATGGCTGCGGCGTTCGACCAACTGTCGGCGCGAATGACAGTGCTGCAAGCCGGGATGTTGCTCGCGCCGACCATGCAGGACCAGGGCGCCGCCCGTTACGGTCGCATCGTCGCGGCGCAACTGGCCGCACTCGCGATCCGGGGTCGTATCGATCTGCACGTCGGCGGTGACGAATTCGTCGGGCCGACCTCGCTGCGCGCCGTACTTCTGCCCGAGCCGCCCGAACCCGCGGCCGAGGAGGAACAGCAGTTGTTGCGCCACCTGTTCGGCAACGGCTACTCCGTCCGGATCGCCGCGTGCACCGATGGGCCGGGCTGGAAGCAACTCACCGAGACCGTGCGGCAACGACTGGCCGATAACGGTTTCCGGTGGTCACGCCCCGACCGATACCGGGTACTGGCGACGATGGTGCGGCTGCGCCGCCGGATGCTCGAACATGTGGCACGGCAACCGGAATGGCACGACAACGAGCCCCTGCACCTGGCGGGCTACCCCTATGCGGTGCTGTTCGGTATCGATACCGGTCCGGGACCGTATTGGCCGGGGCCCGAATCGGAATCGCAGTCACGGCTCTCGCTGCCCTGGGCGTTGCCGCAGGCCTGCGCGCACGCCATCCACAACTCCGGCGAGATCGCCTACAGCGCCGGCCTCACCGGGGTGGCGGATCGGCTCACCGAGGTCGAGCAGCTGCTGTCCGCCCTGGATTCGCACTCCCAGGAGGTGCGGTATCACCACGTGGTCGAGGCCGAACGGCTGGCACGCCTGGTCGACGACTACCGCTGGCGGCACAGCAACCAGACCCTGGCCACCGCACCGCGCCCCGAGGCTCTGCGCGCGGCGCTGCTCGACCTGATGCACGAAACGGATTCCCTGCGCGCCGAGCTGCCTCCCACCGGACCCGGGCACGACGAAGCCGTTCTGGTGTCGATCTACGCGGTGCGCTTGTCCGATCTCGTCCTGGACCGGACTCCGTGATTTCGGCCGCTGATCCCGGCCCGACCGGCGCTAGTCACGATAGCCGGAGCGCCGCCAGATCCCGCTGTCCTGGAGTTTGCGCACCTGCTCGTCGATGACCTGCTTCTGATACCACTCGTGTCTGCCGGGCGTCTCGTCCAGATACAGGTTCTTCGGATAGATCGGATTCTCGTAGATCAACTGCGCCGCTTCGGTGCGAATGTCCTTCACCCAGTTGGTGACCTTCGCCGACTCCCGGTGATACCGAAGCGCCTCGATATCGATCGTCGCGCCGATATAGGTCGAACCGTTGCTGTCGCGCTGCCGGCCGATGACCCGCCCCATGTAATCGACGAACAACGAGTTGCCGCCACCGGCGTCGATCGGAGTGGTCGATTGGGCGCCCATGTAGATCGGGCCGATATTCGGACTCAGCACGAAGAAATTGTTCTCCAGCGCCCGCGCCCGACTCGATATCTCCAGCACGTCGCGTTGCACGAACGGATTGGGCAGCGAGGCCCGGTAGACGACCTCCGCGCCGTTGAGCGCGAGCCCCCTGCCGTTCTCCGGGAAGATGCCCTCCATCGCCATCATGACACCGAGACAACCGATTTCGGTGTCGACGGTGGGCCAGAACGCCTGCAGCGTGCGGCCGTATTTCTCGATCCACCAGTCGAAGAGATCGTGCGGCGACGTGGACCGTTCACATGCTGCCAGCGCGGTCATCTTGTAGTGCTTCAAGATGATGTCACCACGCGGATCGATGACGATACCCACATTGAAGAACAGATCGTCCCAGTCCTCGTGCCGCGCCTTGGCCTGTGCCATCACATAGACATTCATCGATCTGGCGAGTTCGGCGAGCCGATCGGTCTCCGGTCCCGGGATCTCGATCGCGTGATCATGCGCGAATTCCTTCGGATCCATGTCCAGCGCCTCGTCGGTGAATCCCTGCAGCGCACCCTCCGGAATGACCAGCAGACGCACCGGGACATCCAGCCCCGACAACCACAGCGCACCGTGTGCGAGATCCTCGAGGTGGTCGATGTTCCGGCCGATGTCGGCCCGGGAATGCGCTGCTCGAATCGTGGGCACCAAGCCCACCGCACCATAGGGCTTCAACATCTTCACTCCTCGAAACTGATTAGCAGCGCTAACCTACACCAGAATCGGACCGGACGGTTCCCCAAACGAGGCAGGGCTACCGCCACATCGGTATCGGCGCTTCACTTCTCGGCTTCGACCACGCGGCCGCGCTCACCGGCGAGGAGGCCGCAACGGTGGCGACCGATCGCGACAGTGGGATGTGCGGGCCCAGCGCTCCAGAACCCGAATACCTTGACCGTCGAGGGACCCGCGCTCTATGTCAAACTCGCGGGCACATACGTCCCTGTGATGTCGCGGTCAGGTCCGCTCCGCCTGTAATGCAGCGCGATACGTCGGCAGCAGCCACGCGTAGAGCGCCGATTCCACAAGAAAAGCGGCGTATCCGGCGATCTGCAACTGCGGCCAATATATGGTCGTGAACGCGGCAGTTCCGCCCACCGCTGCGCCCAGAATGGGCCAGAAGCGGCGTTCGACGAGGAGGATCTGGGCGCACGCCAGGAGAAGCAGCACGGCAAACATGAAACATTTCAAAGCAGCCTGCTTGTGATCCGGACCGAATATCGCCACGCCGCCGACGACGAGCAATCCGAAACCGGATGCCCCCAGGACTTCAGCGGCATGATCCAGAAAGCCGCCCGCCCGCCCGGCACGGAAGCGATTTGCCGAACGCCTGTCTATCGCGGGGACCTGCCGCTCGATCTGTTCCAACCGTTTTCGGGCATACACATCCCGCAGCAGTACCGCCGTCTCGAGCATCCGAGCCGCAGCCGCCGCGGAATCGTGGACGCGCGGGGACGGACCGTCATCAGCGGCGTACGCATCGCCCTCGCGATACGGGACGAACTGATCGAGACCGGCCGGCAGGGCTTCGCTGACCGGCCCGGACTCGCTGGTAATGACCACGAGCACAATTCCGTCACTCCAGCGCACATGGATGTCGTCGTCGCCGATTTTTCCGTGAACGACGCCACCGGATGCCGGCACGCGCTCATCGATCCGGTTCCCTTCGCGCCGTATCACCGTGGCCGCCTGCGCCAGGATGGCATGCGGCGCTTCCTGTCCGGCGACCAGACACAGCCGCACCATCGGTTGCCCCGGGTTCTCACCACGAAACCACTGACGCATGATCTGTGGCGGGTGCGGTAGATCGCCGGTGATAGTCCGCCACAGTCGGCTCAGCCTTGCCGTGGCATCATGCTCGATACCCTCGAGTGTCGGCACTACTTCCCTCCCGTCCGTATCCGACACTACCGGAAGCACAACCCGCACACCGGGATCCAGTTCCCGATCACCGCAATGCTTTTCAGAGCCCGTCGACGCGGAGACGGCATTCACGCTGCAGCGCGCGGGCCGACGGCGTTGCGCAATCGGCCAGACATGAGCACATCCCATGGGCCCCGATGGCGGATCCACGCACCGCGAAGCGCACAGGCGAGCAAGGCTCGGCGCCCAGCCGCAGCAGGGGCACCCCGCCGTGACGGGATGCCCCTGGTCAATCATCACCGGTTCCGCTCAGCAGGCGACAGCCCGCGGCTTCACCCGATCGAGCCAGTCACGAAGGCTTTCACGCTCGCGCACGAGTTCGTAGTGCGTCTGGAGATTCAGCCAGAATTCCGGCGTTGTACCGAAGTACTTGGCCAGCAACAGAGCGGTACGCGGAGTGATCGCTCTCTTGCCGTGCACGATCTCGTTGATCTGACGCGGCGGCAGGCTGAGCGCACGTGCGAGTGCATTCTGGCTGATGTCCATCGGCTGCAGGAACTCCTCGGCGAGGATCTCGCCAGGAGAGGTCGGAGGCAGCGGTGCCGTGGTACTCATGATTTCCCTCCCTTCAGTGGTAGTCGACGATTTCGACGTCTCGCGGTCCGGCAGGTTCCCAGACAAAGCAGATTCGCCATTGGTCGTTGATTCGGATGCTGTGCTGCCCTTGACGATCGCCGCTGAGCTTCTCCAGCCGGTTCGCTGGAGGCACTCGCAGATCATTCAAGTTCACCGCAGCATCGAGCATCGTCAGCTTCCTGAGCGCGACCCGCTGGATGGCGCCAAGCTTCGGTGCTGATCGTTCGATCCAAAGCGTCTCCGCCTCCTTGCCCTTGAACGACAGGGTCACCAGTCCACTATAACGCGAAACGTCATGGCAGGAAACCGGGCCGCCCAAGTGCCCGCGGCGTCGGGTATCGGACTGTTACCCGCCCGCCCGGGGCGAGAAGTGGACGTAGTACCAGTCACCGTGATGCGGATAGCAGGAGGCGCTGTAACCGGCGGCCTGGTATCGGCGTGCCAAGCTTTCGCACTGTGCGCGGCCGTAGATCGGATCGGTGTCGCCTCCAGGGCTGGCGATGGCACTAGCGGCGAACGGGATCGGGATGGCGCTGGCGATCGCGGCAATGGCAACGCCTCGCTTCATCAACAAGACCGTCGGCCACTGGTTAACACGTCGCGCTACCTTCTCCCCATCTCGCCTCGCGGTTCACAGTCTGTCCAGACGTGCCACTGCCGATGGACTGCGTCGGCCTGCTGCTCGCACTTCGCCAGTCGTGCGCGGCGGGCCCGCATCCGGCAGGCGGTCGAGCAGTAGCGCCCTGGGCGGCCCGTGCCGGAGCGGGTGAGGGCCTTCGCACATCCTGGTGCCTGGCAACGAGTTTCGTAACAGGTGGCCTCTGTGGCGGCGGCACCGTTACAAGCGTTGTCCTGGATCAACGCGACTGAACCGGTACGGCATTTCCGCTGGTAGAGGTGGATTTGTGGGGCGGGTGGGGCTCGAACCCACGACCAGCGGATTATGAGTCCGCGGCTCTAACCGACTGAGCTACCGCCCCCTGCCGCGAAATATGCGGGCTCGGTGGATGCTACCGGGTCGGGCGGGGGTATGCCCAGCCGGGATCCGCACGCGGCGCGGCGGCGGCGAAAGTGGGTGGCGCCGGTGCACATTCATCGCGACCGGTCGCGGGAATCGCGCCCGCACCGGCGTGACCGGCATCCCGGCGACCCGATCGTTCGGCGGCGCGGCCGGCACCGATCCCCTCGGGCTCCGTGGTGCTCGGCGAGCCCTACCGCACATCGCGGCGGCCGGACCGGACGTGATCGGTACCGACACGGGGTGCGGTTGCTTCGACGGCCGGGCCGGGCGGGGTGCGGGCGGATAAGGTTGGGGCGGGGATGCCGACAGGAGGTACGGGATGGCCGGACTGTTCGCGAATGCGCTGCGGGTGCACCAGTGGGTGTACGAGAAATCCGATGGATATGTGGGGCATCGGTTGTTGTTCGGGAATCCGACGTTGTTGTTGCGGACAGTGGGGCGCAAGACCGGGCAGCCGCGTACCAGTGCGCTGACCTACGCACGGGACGGGGCCGATTATCTGGTGACCGCGTCCAACGGTGGGGCGGCACGACCGCCGGGGTGGCTGGCGAATGTGAAGGCCGCGCCGGAGTGCGAGATCCAGGTCGGGCATCGGCGGATTCCGGTGACGGCGCGGGCCACCTATCCGGACGATGTCGACTACGCGCGGCACTGGGTGCTGGCCGACGACGTCAACAAAGGCCGGTACACGCAGTATCAGAAGCAGACGGATCGGCCGATCTCGGTCGTCGTCCTCACTCCGCGCTGAGCGAATCGGCCGCCGATGGGCGACCGGGTGGTGAGACGCGACACCGTGGCCGGCATCGTTCCCGGTCAGCGCACGCGGCGCACGACTGGTCAGTTGGTTTCAGGCAAAGATTTCGTTATCCTCGCTTCCGAGGGGAGTACTTCCCAAGCGTCACACCGGTCAGTACGGATTCCGCCGTCGGGATCCCCGGGTGACCACCCGGATACCGGGTGAAGGAGACCTCGGGTGCTAACGCATACCGAGGAGACCTGTGAATTCGCCCGTTCTGGCCGCAGAGCAGCTGCACACCATCGGCAGTCCATGGTTGTGGGCCGCCACCATCGCCGGTGTGCTCGTGCTGGTCGCGCTGGATTTCGTCGTCACCCGTAAACCGCACGAGGTATCGATGCGGGAGGCGGTCGGGTGGACGGTGTTCTACCTGGCTCTTCCCGTCGCCTTCTTCGGCATTCTGTGGGCCGGCTACGGCTCCACGCCCGCCACCGAGTTCCTCACCGGCTACGTGCTGGAGAAATCGTTGTCGGTGGACAACCTGTTCGTCTTCATGCTGCTGCTGGCCGCCTTCGCGGTCCCGGCGGCACTGGCGCAGCGCGTGCTGTTGTTCGGTATCGTCGGCGCCCTGGTGCTGCGCGGCATCTTCATCGCCGTCGGCGCGGCCGCACTGGCCTCGCTGGACTGGGCGTTCCTGCTGTTCGGTGCCGTGCTGCTGCTCACCGCGCTGAAACTGCTCCGCGACGCGCTCACCGGGCACGAGCAGGAGGTCGACATCTCGCGGATGCGGTCGGTGCGGGTGATGCGCAGATTCATGCCGGTCACCGACGACTATCGCGGCACGCGCATGACCGTCCGGGAGGCCGGTCGCCGGGCCCTGACACCGCTGGCGCTGGTGGTCACCGCGGTCATGGCCACCGATCTGGTGTTCGCGATCGATTCGGTACCGGCGGTGTACGGGGTCACCGGTGATCCGTATCTGGTGTTCGCGACCAACGCCTTCGCGCTGCTGGGGCTGCGCGCACTGTATTTCGTGCTGCAGTCGCTGCTGGCCCGGCTGGTACACCTGGCCTACGGCCTCGCGGTGATCCTGGGCTTCATCGGCGTCAAGCTGGTGCTGCACTGGGCGCACGGGTACTGGGATCGGCTGCCGGAGATCCCGACCGCGGCGTCCCTGGTCGTGATCGTGGTGGTTCTGGGCGTGGTCACCGTGACCAGTCTGCTGGCCACCCGGGGATCGTCCGACGACGATTCCGCCACAGCCGATTCCACCGTGGGGTAGCGGTACCGCCGGTTGCCCGGTGCGTGAAATCCGCCGTAGCGTGGTCGGGTGCTGTCTCGCTTCCGGCGCCCGGCCCCGGCTCGCACCCAACGTGCCGTACACGCGCTGCACCTGCCGGAGGCGGTGTTCAAGACCTGCCCCTGGCAGCCGCGCGAACTGGTGGAGACGGGGCTGCGGCAATGGTTGCGGTGCTGTGGTGCGGCGATGGCCGATGATCAGGTGATCGGGATGCCCTCACACGCTGTCGACGAGGCATGGCACGGGCTCATCCTGTGTACCAAGCGTTATGCCGATTTCTGCGATGCCGCCTACGGGCGGATGCTGCATCACTTCCCGGAGGGGGACGGCTACGGCGGTGGCAGCGCTGTGCCGATGGCCGCCCAGCTCGGCCGCACGGTCGTCGCGTGGTCGATGGTCGCGGCACCCGGCGAGAAATGTGTGCTCTGGGATCTGGATTCGGTTGTCGGCGTGCAGCATCCGTGGGGAATCTCGCCGGAGCGGGTCGCGGAGGTGGAGGCCAGGCTGAACGGCGGGGCGTCGTCGGAACCGTGACCGGCTCAGCTGCTGCTGCCCCCACCACAGCTACTCCCCCCACCACAACTGCTGCCCCCGCCGCAGCTGCTGCCGCCCCCGCCGCAACTCCCGGCGCTGCACCCGCTGCCGCTGCAACCGCTTGCGCTGCAACCACTTCCGCCGTCACTGCCACCGGAATCACCGGCACTCCAGCGATCGCGCCGCTCGGACGACGATCCTCGGCCGACGAAGGCCGCGACGATCGAACAGACGAAGATGCCTATCACCACGGCGATGAAAAAGAACCCCATGCTGGGAGGCTAGCCGCGAATTCCGACGGTCGCCCGAGGATCGGATTCAACTCGGGAGGACGTGGCCGATCCGCGGCAACGGTGCCATGATCGATGACAGGAGCCCGGTCGCGGGCGCGCCGGGCGTTTCCGCATGGTGGTGGCGCTATGGACATTGCGACAGTGATCTCTCTCGTGATCGCGGCCGGGGCCGTTCTCGCCGGGCTCGCCGCCGGAACCGGACTGCGGGTGGTGCAGCAATACGAACGCGGCCTGGTGTTCCGTTTCGGCCGGGTCCGAGCCACCCGCGACCCGGGGCTGCGGCTGCTCATCCCGTTCGCGGACAAGATGCACAAGGTGCCGATGCAGGTGGTGACGATGCCGGTACCGGGCCAGGAGGGCATCACCCGCGACAACGTGACGGTGCGGGTGGACGCGGTGGTGTACTTCCGGGTGATCGATCCGGTGCAGGCGGTGGTCGAGGTGCAGGACTATCTGTTCGCCGTCGAGCAGGTGGCCCAGACCTCACTGCGATCGATCATCGGCAAGAGCGAGCTCGATGATCTGCTCTCCAACCGGGAACAGCTCAACCGCGGCCTGGAGTTGATGATCGACAGCCCGGCGCTCGCCTGGGGTGTGCACATCGACCGGGTGGAGATCAAGGATGTGGCGCTGCCGGAATCGCTGAAACGGTCGATGTCGCGGCAGGCGGAGGCGGAGCGCGAACGCCGCGCCCGCGTCATCACCGCCGAGGGCGAGCTGCAGGCCTCCCACCGGCTCGCTGAAGCGGGCGATCGGATGGCGTCGGCACCGGCCGCACTGCAACTGCGGCTGCTGCAAACCGTGGTCGAGGTGGCGGCGGAGAAGAATTCGACGCTGGTGCTGCCTTTCCCGGTCGAGCTGCTGCGTTTTCTGGAGCGTTCGACCCCGGCCGACAGCGAGCCCGGGGAACCGTCGGCCGCGGACACGCCCACCACACACCCCGAGGACACCGCCCGATCCCCCGGACCGGCCCCCGCCAACCGTGCCGAGGCGAGCGCTCCCGTCCCGGCCGATGGCCGCCCGAGCCGGCCGGGCCCGGCTCTCCCGGGCGCCGAGAATCCCGGCGCACATCCACGCGCCGGGTAGATCCCGAGAACTGTCGTCCGGTATCGCTTCGATCCACGATCCTGCGCGACGTCGAATCGGATGCACGGCAATCGAAGTCGTGCCCGGATGCGCTCAGGTGAGCTTGACGCGCGCCGCGACGAAGCGGTGGATCGCCGGTGCCAGGCGGCTGAAGTGGTACTGCAGATGCGCTTCCGGGGTGACGGGGACGATATCGCGGTGACGTTGCACCGCCCGCACGATCCGCTGCGCCACCTTCTCCGGCCCGTAGCCGCGCCGGCGGTACAGCGCATCGTATTTCGCCTGCTTCGCGGTCTCGTCGGCATCGGACAGACCCGAGAACTTGGTGGTGGCAACGATATTCGTGTGCACGACGCCGGGGCAGACGGTGTGCACCTCGATGCCCTTGCCTGCCAGCTCGGCGCGCAGGCAGTCGGAGAACATGAACACCGCGGACTTACTGGTCGAATAGGCGCTGAAACCCTGCTGCGGGCTGTAGGCGGCCATACTCGACAGATTGACGATGTGGCCGCCGAGCCCGCGCCGCGCCATGGCCGCGCCGAATGTCCGGCAGCCGTTGAGCACCCCGCCCAGATTGACCCGCAGGACGCGGTCGAATTCGGCGGCGGAGGTCTCGAAGAAGTCTCCGGCCTGGCCGATTCCGGCGTTGTTGATCAGGATGTCGGGCACGCCGTGCGCGGCGATCACGGTCGCCGCGTGCTCGGCCATCGCCGCCTCGTCGGAGACGTCGACCGGGTAGGCGTGTGCTGTCGCGCCCGCGGCCGTGATCAGTTCGGCGGTCTGCTTGGCCGCGTCCGCGTCGAGGTCCGACAGCACGATCTCGGCGCCGAGCCGGGCGAAGGCCAGTGCGGTCTCACGGCCGATTCCGCTGCCGCCGCCGGTGATCACGACCAGCTGATCGCCGAACGGTGCGCTCTGCTTACCGACTTCGGCACGGCGCAGCGTGCGCGGCTGTTCGCCGGTCGCGAGGGAATCCGCGAGTTCGATCGCGGCGGTGGCGAGCAGTTCGGGATGGGAGAACGGCAGCCAGTGCCCGCCCGCGACCTCACGCCGCCACAGCCGGTCGGTCCAGCTGGTCTCGTCGTCGTAGCCGGCCGGGCGGACGGCGACATCGCGGCGCGCGATGATCAGCTGCACCGGCACCTCGGTGTGGCGCTCCCGCGGTCCCAGCATGCGCGGCAGGATATTGGCGCGATAGATCCGCATCCCGTCGAAGAAGTCCTGCCGGAACGCCGGACCGAGTGTGACGTTGTCGGGCGAGGTTTCGTTCATCAGGCCGATGAACCGCTTCCAGACCTTCTCCGATGACAGCGGCCGCAGCACCGCCTTGTTCAGCCCGGGGGTCATGAACAGGAAGGTGTAGGCCGACGACAGCAACTGGGTGGCCGGTCCCCACACGGCGCCACGGCCCATCCGGTTCCGGGTCCATTTCGCCAGGTGGTCGAGGTTCGGGCCGGATACCGAGGTGAACGAGGCGATCCGCGCGGTGGCCCGCGGTTCGCACACCGCCTCCCAGACCTGCACCGAACCCCAGTCGTGGGCGAGCACGTGCACCGGCGCGTCCGGGCTCACCGCATCGGCGACCGCGTAGAAATCGGAGGCGAATCGGTCCAGGCCGTAGTCCTCGGTGCGGGAGGTTCGGGTCGAGCGGCCGTGCCCGCGAGTGTCATAGGCGACGACGTGGAAATGATCGGTGAGCAGCGGAATCACGCGATCCCACAGGTGATGGTCATCGGGCCAGCCGTGCACGAGCAGCAGGGTCGGCGCGGACGGATCGCCGTATTCGTAGACGGCGATGTCGAATTCGCCGTTGCGGACGAAGTGTTCGGTGTCCGGTACGACAGCGGTGTCGGTCACGAGAATCTCCTCGGGTGGCCCGATGGGGGCGGGGATGGTCAGAGGTCGAGTACCAAACGTTCACCGGCACAGCGAGATACGCAGATGAGCAGCTCGCCGTCGGCGCGTTCGCCGGGAGTCAGAACGGTGTCGCGGTGGTCGGGTTCCCCGGCCACGACGTGCACCTTGCAGGTACGGCAGAAGCCCTGCCGGCAGGAGTAGGCGATATCGGGGCGCACCCGCAGCACCTCCTCGAGCAGGGAGCGGTCGGCGGGGATGTCGAGGACCTCGCCGGTGCGCGCGAGTTCGACGCGGAACGGTTTGCCGTCCACCACCGGCGCGGCGGAGAAGCGCTCGGAATACAGTTCCACACCGCGCATCTCGCGGACGGCGGCAGCGATCACCGCGGTCATCGGCACCGGTCCGCAACAATGGACCGAGGTGTCACGCCCCACGCCAGGAAGCAGATCGGCCGCGGTGGGAAGGCCGTATTCGTCGTCGGTGCGTACGGTGACGCGATCGCCGAAGTATTCGATCTCGGGCAGGAACGGCAACGTGTCGCGGCTGCGGCCGGTGTAGACCAGCGACCAGTCCAGCCCCAGCCGATGTGCCGCCCGCACCATCGGCAGGATCGGCGTCACGCCGATCCCGCCGGCGACGAAATGCACTCGCGCGGCACCGGATCCGTATCCCGGTGGCACGAACGGAAAGGCGTTGCGCGGCCCCCGCACGGTCAGTTCGGTGCCGGGCAGCACGGTGTCGTGCACCTCCACCGAACCACCGAGCCCGGCCGGAATCCGGCGCACGGCGATCCGGTAGTGGTGCCGATCGGCCGGATCACCGCACAGCGAGTACTGCCGCAACCGGCCGGAGGGCAGTTCCAGATCCAGATGGGCGCCGGGCCGCCAGGACGGCAGCATCCGGCCGTCGGGAGCCGCGAGCAACAGGCTGATCACATCGGTGTCGCGCGCCTCGACCCGGCGTTCCACCACGGTCAGCCGCAGCCGTCCGTCGTCCACACCACCGGCGGTGACCTGGCGATTGATCGTCGACGACCACCGCAGGCGCGCCTGTGCCAGGAAACTGATGAGCTGTGTCGGCCGGTCGCGGCCGGTCTTGCGGTAGAGATCCGGCGGCAGTTCGGCCGGTACCGGACGCCGGGTACTCACGAGGCGAGTGCCTGCGCCGCAGGCGATTTCGCCAGATAGGCCACGGCCTGCGCGGTCGAGCCGACCGAGGCGGGGGTGTATCCCGGCTTGGCGACCGACAGCGCCGACCACAGCAGCGACGGAATACCGGGCAGCGCACCGCGCCACATGGCGCCGAACGCCTTGCCCACGATGCGCGGGTAGCGCATGTTCGGCAGCTCCGGATCCTGATGGACGAGGTATTTGGTGCCGCGCAGCAGCAGCGCCACGAAGACCGGGAAGACGATGGCCATCAGCGCGCAGCGGCGCACGTAGCCGACCTCGAAGTAGGTGGCGACATCGTGGGCGACGAAGCGGTGCTCGACCTCTTCGGCCCCGTGCCAGCGATACAGATCGAGCATATTGGGCGCGGCACCGAACTGCTCCAGATCGGCATTGATGATCCAGTCGCCCAGGAAGGCGAAGAAGTGCTCGAGGGTGGCGATGAAGCCCAGCCGCTCCACCAGCGTCTGGAACTCCGCGCGCGCGTCCTGTCCGGCGCGCGGTCCCAGCGCCTTGCGGAAGACGTACTCCATCTGACGCGCGTAACTGTCCACATCGACGCCGTGTGCCTTGAACACCTGCTGCACCGAGTCGTTGTGGGTCTCGGCGTGCATGGCCTCCTGTCCCATGAAGCCGATGACCTGTTCACGCAGCTTCTCGTCCTTGATCAGCGGCAGCGCCTCGGAGAAGGTCTCGATGAACATGCGCTCGCCCTCGGGCAGCAGCAGGTTGAGCGAATTGAACACATGGGCGGCGATGGGTTCCGATGCCAGCCACTGCAGCGGCGTCGCCTGCCAGTCGAACCGCACATTGCGTGCGTGCAGCGCTACCTCACCCGGTTCGCCCGCATCGCCATTGCGCAGGGGAAGTAACTTCATCGGTACTCCTGGTCGTCATGTCGGCCATGGGTCCCGATCGCGCAGGGACCATTGCTACGCCAGCGTAGCAACTTTTGGACGATATGCGACACCCTGAGTACCACATAGATTGCCTAGGGTGTGCGCTCAGCGCGAGGTCATCGGCCAGGTCTTCGCATGCCCCTCGGCGTCTGCCGTGGTCACCTTGGTGAAGACATTGCCCGGACGGGCCACGTCGGTCAGCGTGAGATGCACCTTCTTGGTCACGAACGTGCCGGCAGCACAGTTCGGATCGCAGGTGTTGTCCCGTTCGATGCCGTCGCCCTGCGCTTGTTCCGGCCCCCAGTTCTGCCACGCGATCTGCTCGACCTGGGCTCCCAGATCAGCACAGGCGAGGATCAGATGGTCGGGACGGACGGCCGGCTCATCGAAGGAACAGTCGATAACTTCGGGGGCGGATCCCCGGGCGCTGACCTGTGCCGCCGTGGAATCCGCCGGGCGGGCGGTTCCGGAGTCGGTGGATCCGCAGCCGGCGGGTATCAGTAGTGCGGCGGCCGCGATCGCCCCGAACAGCGGGCGGCCCCGGCGCCGAATCGTGTCACTGTTCATATCGGTCCCCAGCTCATCGCTTGCAGTGCGGCCCGCCGCTCGGGCGGGTGGCCCCCAACCTAGTGGATCGAGACCCGCGGGCAAGTCCGCCGCGGCGGGGTCACCGCTGGTCCGGGACTCTCCGATCCGGATCCAGATGGCCGCCCGCCCAGGTCCAGAGCGGATGCAGTGCGCGGCCGAGCCCGGCGCCGGCATCGGTCAGTTCGTAGACCTTGTCGGCACGTTTGACGATGATTGCGGCCGCCTGCAGGGCCTGCAGCCGCACCGACAGGATGCTGGACGAGCAGTGATCCATCCGGCGGCGCAATTCCAGGAATCCGAGCGGGCCGGGTTCCAGTTCCCACACGATACGCAGCATCCAGCGCTGCCCGAGCAGTTCCATCGCCGCCTTGGGGGCCGCCGCACCATCGCTTGCACTTCTCATTTCGAACCACCATAGTGATTCTGAATCAGAAGCAATCGGCGGGAGTGCAGATGGATTCGCAACGCATCGTGTTGATCACCGGCGCCGCGCGCGGTATCGGGGCGCAGACCGCCCGGATCCTCGCCGGCCGCGGCGATCACGTCGTCCTGAATTATCGCGAGAAGCACAGGCGCGCAGATGATCTCGCTGCGGAGATCGCCGCGGACGGCGGTGCCGCGACGCCACTGGGCGCCGATCTCACCGATCCGGATGCGGTGGCGGAGCTGATCGCCGGAATCGGCGAGCGGTTCGGACGCCTGGATGTGCTGATCCTCAACGCCTCCGGCGGTCTGGAACAGGGTGCCGCCCCCGACTACGCCATGGCGATCAACCGCGACGCTCAGCTGCGACTGGTCGACTCGGCGCTGCCGCTGCTGAAACCGGGCGCGCACATCGTGTTCGTCACCAGCCATCAGGCACACTTCCACGGCCGCACACCGGCTCCACCCGGCTATGAACCGATCGCGGCGAGCAAACGCGCGGGCGAGGACGCACTGCGGGCACGGATCGACGAATTATCTTCGCGCGGTATCGGTTTCACCGTCGTCTCGGGAGACATGATCGAGGGCACGATCATCGTGCGCCTGCTCGAGCGACGTGCCCCGGAAGCTGTGGCCGCCCGCACCGAGCACGGCGCGCTGCCCACGATCGAGGAGTTCGCCACGGCCATCGCCGATGCCACCTCGGCTACGACCGCACCCGGCCACACCATCTACATCGGTGGCGCCGACTACTTCGCCGGGACCTGACCCGCAAGCAGGTCGCGTCCGCAGCGGTTGACGGGAATCTTCGTGGGTAGCGGCGAGTCAGCCGTTGGCGTGGTCGAACCACTCGTAGGGAATCGACCAGTCCCACACCGGCTCGGGCTCCTCGACGAGCTGGGTACAGTCGTAGTAGACAGGGACCATCGCGCCGAAACCCGCTCCCAGAGCGGATAATCCGCTCAGAACACAGCGCCAGAACGCGGACTTCTCGAGTCGGTGCACCGAAATCGACCTCCTTGTCGCGCGGTCGGCGCGGCGGGCGACACCGTCACCCGCGGCACCGTGCCGATCAACGCTGTGGGGCAAGACAGTACGCCCGCACAGCCACGTTGTGTCCGGATTCGGGAATCTTCACAGCAGACCCGCAGCAGTCAGATCGCGGACGTATTTTTCGATCAATTCCCGGGTCAGATGCGGTATGTCGCGATCGGGACCGATACCGGCCGCGCGCACCGCGGCCCGGAAGCCGTCGGCGGGCAGGACCGATCCCGCGACCGGTGGCGCGGGCCGGCGGAAGGCGTGCAGCAGCGGCAGGACCGAGTGGCGGCGCTGCCGTTCGGGCAGGGCAAGCAACGCGGTCTCGAAGCGGCTGAGCCAGTCGGCGTAGTCGTCGATGCGGACGATCGAGCGGCCGGATGCGATGAGCCAGTCCACGAAGGTGTCCAGGCCGATGCCGTCGTCGTGCGGATTCAGCACATCGAAACTGGTGAATCCCGACGTTGGCCCGGCGCCGAGCACGGTGATCGCCGCGGCGGTGAAATCGGCGGGGAGGCCGTCGTAATGGCCGCCGTCGCCGCGATAGAACGAGGCGGGTGCCAGACCCGTGGCGAGCACACTGAGCAGCAGCCGGGTGAACATGTCCGGCAGGTTGATCTGTCCCTCGAATGTGCTGTGCGCCAGGATCATATCGGAGCGGAACACCGCCACCGGCAGACCGCACAGGTCGTGCGCTTCCCGCAGCAACACCTCACCGGCCCATTTGCTGTTGCCGTAACCGTTGGCATAACCGGCGTCGACGGCGCGCTGCGGGCTGATCTCGCGGATATCGCCGTCCTCGGCGAATCGGGCGGGCTCGATCCGGTCCCCCACCGCCACGGTCGACAGGTAGGTCACCGGTGTGCGGCGGCCGGTGATCGCGAACCGGATGATCTCGGCCGTGCCGACCACGTTCGGCCCGAACAGCTGGTCGTAGGGCAGCACATGATTGACCAGGGCCGCCGGATGCACCACCAGGTCGACGGTGTCGGCGAGCTCGCGCCAGTCCGGTTCGGGCAGACCCAGATTCGGCTCGCCGATATCACCGGCCAGGACGGTCAGCCGCGACGACAGCTCCCGATACCGTTGCAGCAGTGCGGGATCGCCGCTGTCGAAGGCCTCGTCCACGCGGGCACGGGCGGCTTCGGCATCGCTGCCGCGCACGATGCAGATCAGTGTCCCGTCGATCGGGTCGAGGCGCGCGAGCCATTCCAGGCACAGGAACCGGCCCAGATAGCCGTTGGCGCCGGTCAGCAGCACGGTGCGCGGCGGATCGGTCACCGGCGGCAGATCCGTTGCGGCGGAGAGTGTTCCGGGATCGATGAACTTGTCCAGGGTGAGCTCTCCGGCCCGCACCAGAGCACCGGACTCGTGGACGGTCGCGGCGGTGGGACGGCGGGTGCCCTGTCCGCGTTCGGTCTCGATGTAGTCGGCCAGGCGCCGCAACGTATTCGCCGGATGCACGATGGTTCCCACCGGAACGTCGACCGCGAACAGTTCGCTCAGCAGCGTCGACAGCGACAGCGCCGACAGGGAATCACCACCCAGATCGGTGAAATGCGCCTCGGGCCGGATATCGGCTCCGGCGCAGCCCAGCAGCGCCCGCGCGGCCCGGCCGACGGTCTCGGTCACCGGGCGCTCCCCTGCCTCGCGGCGCAGTGCGGCCAGTTCGTCGGCCTGCTCTCGCGACAGTTCGGTGTAGAGCTGTTCCAGACCCTTGCCGTAGCGCTCGGTGAGTTTGGGCCGCAACAGTTTCCCGATCCCCGACAACAAACCGTTGTCCTGGGTGAAGGGTTCGTTCTCGAGCAGGAAGTCGCGCGGGATCTCGTAGGAGTTGAGTCCCGCCTCCCGGGCGAGGCGCTGGAGCGACTCGCCGAGCGCCGAGCGCGGATCGGGCAGCGCCAGTGCCTCCTCGGAGGGCACGATCACCGCCAGCAGATAGGCGCGCTCACTGCTGCCGTAGACGAATATCTGCCGGATCAGAGAACTGGTGGAGAACACCGATTCCAGCTTCGCCACGGTAATGAACTCACCCTGGGACAGTTTGAGCACATTGTTGCGCCGATCGACGTAGACCAGATGATCGGGCCCGATTTCGGCGACCACATCGCCGGTGCGATAGAAGCCGTCCTCGTCGAACATCGCCGCGGTGATCTCGGGCCGCTTGTAGTAGCCGTGGAACATGGTGGTGGTCTCGAGCAGCAGTTCACCGCGCGGATATGGCCGGTCGGTGGCGAAGTAGCCGAGTTCGGGAACGTCGGCCAGCCGGTAGTCCAGCACGGGTGGGCGCCGGACCTTGTTGTCGACGATGACGCTGCCGCCGGCCTCGGTGGAGCCGTACCCGTCGTGCAGCCCGATCCCGAGCACCGATTCCATGAACGCGCGCATCTCCGGGGCGAGCGGAGCGCTGGCGCACATGGCTCCGAGGAAGCGGCCGCCCAGTACTCGTTGGCGCAGTGCGACTTTCACCTCGTCGTCGACGACGGCCCGCTCACCACCGGCTGCCACCCGGGCCTCGACCTCGCCCTGATGCCGGTGCAGCAGCATCTCGCAGACCCGGGGTACGAAGACCAGTTCGGTGGGCCGGACGAGTTCCAGATCCTCGAACAGCGTCGACATGTCGCTGCGCGCGGTGAAGTACGCGGTGCCGCCGCGCGCCAGGGTGCCGCCGAGTTGCAGGCGGCCCGCGACGTGACTGAGCGGCAGATAGTTCAGGGTGATCGCGGGCACCGGGGCTTTCGCGGTGTACAGCCACATCGTCGCGGCGAGACTGTCGGTGTACATGGCACCCTTGGGCGTTCCGGTGCTACCGGAGGTGTAGATCAGCAGTGCCAGCGGATCGTCCTGCGCCGCAGCCGGTTCCGGGCCCGGTGCCGCGTCACGGTCGAGGAGTTCGCCGACCGTGGCGAGGGTTCGCCCGGATGCGGCCAGTCGTTCGCGGGCCGCCGCCAGTGCCGCGTTCCCGTCATCGGTACCGGTGGTGTCGAAAATGACCACATGCGCGACCGACCCGCTCGCCAGCGCGGCCTCGACGGTCGCGTCCAGCAGTTCGGCACTGCTCGCCAGCACCCGGGCGCCGGTCTCGCCGATGATCGAGTTCCATTGCGCCACACCGGCAGTGGCCTGCAACGGAACGGCGACGGTCCCGAGTCGCACGCCCGCTAGATCGACGATGACGTACTCGCTGCTGACGAATCCGACCGTGCAGACGAAGTCCCCGGCCCGCACCCCCGCGGCATACCAGGCATTCGCCAGCGCCGCCGAGCGCGCCCACAGCTGCCGATAGGTCAGCGTCTCGAAGCGGGGCAGCAGGCGCCGGACCCGGCGACCGCTCGCATCGGTGACGAACTCGGCGGCCCGCTGCCCCACCGCCGGGCGATCGGCGTAGGCGGTCATGACCGTGTCGACCAGTGCGCGCAATCCCAGACCGGGAGCCTCGATCGCCTCGCTCACCTCGGCCCGCGGCCAGGCCGCCAGTACCTCGGCATCCTCCCTCGCCGCGGCGAGTCGCCGTTTACGCTCGGCCTTCCGGTCCGTCGCGGCCATGGGCGGGTCTCCCTCGGTCGTTCCCTGTGGGCGAGTCGCCGCCCGAGCGCCGATATGGCGCGCATCACCGTTAACTTAGCTCTGCTAACTACCCCCGCGTCAAGGTCCCGTGGAAATTTCCCGCTCGGCAATCCCGGCAATCCGGCTATTCGCTGGTCGACGCCCCCGCCCATCGAACCGGCCGCCGTGACCGGTCACCCACCGGCGCTCACGGTGAGTAGTTCCTGCGCGTACTTTCGGAATGCGGTGACCAGCCGGTCGCGGTCGTCGCGGCGGGCAGCCAAGGCGACGTGGGCCGGGTCGACACCGTGCAACGGAATCGCGACGATATCGGGCCGGATCGACGGGAGGTTGCGGCCCGCCGCGATGGCGATGGCCTCACCGGCCGCGATGACCTCGAGTTTGTCCTCGATGGCGTCGATGATCGGGCCGTCGGGCGCGGGGCGGCCGTCGGGGCGAGGATCGATGCGCCAGAAGGATTCCCAGGCCGGATTCGACTCGCGCAGGCGGGGCACGGGTTCGTCGGCGATGTCGTCGAGGGTCACGAAGTCGTTGTGCGCCAACCGGTGATCGACCGGTACGAGTACCACGCGCGGTTCGTCGTAGAGGACGGTGACCTGCAATCCCTCGGTGGGAAAGGGCAATCGGGAGACCAGCACGTCGACCCGGTGATCGAGCAGTGCGGCCGGGACGTCGGTCACCTGCACATGATGGGCGCGCACCTCGGCGTCGGGATGGCGGCGGCGCATCTCGCGCACGACGGGGGTGATGATCAGGTCTCCGGTGTAGCCGATGGTGAGGTGACCGGGGCGGGCGGCGGCACGGGCCTGGGCAACGACCCGGCCCGCGGTCCGCAGCAAGGTGCGCGCCTGCGGCAGGAACACCTCGCCCGCCTCGGTGAGCCGGGTGCCCCGCGGACCGCGGTCCAGCAGCCGGACGCCGAGCTGCCGTTCGAGCCGGTTGATCTGCCGGCTCAGCGAGGGCTGGGTGACGTGCAGGATCTCCGCGGCACGACCGAAGTGCGCGTGCTCGGCGACAACGGTGAAGCAATGCACGAGCCGCAGGTCGAGATCCACTGCGGGCGGCACATCGGTCATATCGCCACACTAACCGTGCCCGAACATCACTGTCGCAGACCTGGCCGCACCAGCTGCGGTGATGCGCGAAACGTATTGCCTGATGCGAAAGATTCATTGGCCGGAGAGCCTCATTCGGAACCAGAGTGGACTCGAGCGTGCGCATCCGCGCCCGCGGCGAATTCATCTGGAGGAACGCCATGACGATCAACCCCGCGGTCGACGCGGCACGCCGAACGCTCGGACCGGTCGGGGTGAGCCTGCCGGTCTCCTTCACGAGCACCCCACCGGCTGCCGCGCAGCGGGATGCGGGCCGACTGCTCGAACGTGCCGGTTACGGCACCATCTGGACCAACGAGGTCATCGGCAAGGACGCGTTCACGCACCTGGCCGTGCTGCTCGCCGCCACCGAACACATCGCGGTGGGCACCTGTGTGGCCAATATCTGGGCGCGGCCGCCACAGACCGCACACGGTGCGGCGGCCTATCTGGCCGACGCGTATCCGGGCCGGTTCGCGCTCGGTCTGGGCGTCGGCTACCCGCAGCAGGCCGACAGTGTGGGCCGGCCGTTCGGTAGTCCGCTGACCACCATGCGCGACTACTTCGCCGGAATGGACGGTGAAACCTGGCCGCCCGCACCGGATGTGGCGTATCCGCGGCTGCTCGCGGCGAACGGCCCGAAGATGCTCGCACTCGCCGGTGAGATCGCCGACGGTGCGCTGCCCGCGGGGCTGCCACCGGAACACACCGCGCGAGCCAGGCGCATACTCGGCCCGGACAAGCTCCTCGTGGTGGGACTCTCGGCGGTGATCGACGACGATCACGATCGAGCCCGGGCCGCCGCGCGGCAGGTGGTCACGGGGCACTCCGGCCAAGCTGCCTTCCGGGCCACGCTGGCCGAATTCGGTTATCCGGTAACGGAGCACGGCGAGCCGGACGATCGTGTGGTGGACGCGCTCGTCGCGCACGGCACACCGGACGCGATCGCCGCGAAGGTGCGCGAACACCTCGACGCCGGTGCCGACCATGTCGTTCTGCTGGCACCGATCGGCACCGAATTCGTCTCTGGCGTAGCTGGTTCGACCCGCCTCGCACCGGCGCTCAGCGGCCTCGGCTGACCGCAGCGCGCCGACTTTTCCGGTCCGGAAAGTCCGGAAAGAGCGGCGGGCGTAGGGAAATTCCGTTCACGCGATCTCCTGAACCGGGATTCGTCGTGGACCGGACATACGTTGAGCGAGTCCGTCGCTCAGGTTCTCACCGCCAGCCTCGAAGAGATCCTCGGCCAGGCGGCCGCCACCACCGGGGCTTCATATCCCCGGTCGGGTGAATCGGCGTGGATGGGTGTCCGGTCAGAAGTTCGGGCGGTTCTGCACCCACCGGAACGGTGTGCTGCGTTGCGGGAAGCTGTCCGGGTCGATCCGGTCGAGCGTGAGGGTGACCTGGTGGCCGTCCAGTTCGCCGGTCAGGACGGCTCGGTCCGGCGAGTTTGTCTGGAAGGTCAGTGTGCCCGAGGGATTTCGAGTGCCGTCGGATGTTGCCACCGGTCCCGAGGGTGGTGTCCCCTCGATCAGTTGGATCCGATGGGATGCGGCGTCCACATCGACAGGTGCAGTAACCAGGGTGTCGTCCATCCGCTGAACGGTGATCCTGTTGGAATAGTCGAACACCACTGTCTTCCAGCGTGTTTCGTCGGTTGTCAGCGGTGGCACCGGTTGCCCGTCGCGGGTGAACTGCGACACCGACCAGATGCCGTACAGCGGTGGCTTGGTGCGGTCGGGCCCGCCGGAATGCCAAGCGTGCCAGCCGCTGTACACGAGCGCCACCGTCATCCACAGGGCGAGCGCGATCTGCGTCAGCGCCGCGATACGGCGAGATCTCCTGGTGTGGAACGGATACGGTACGGCGGAGGGACCGGTCGCGCGGTCGAGCAGCAGCACTCGGGTCAGCCGCCGGGTCTCGGGCGCCAGCAGCAGCAACGACATGAGCAGGAGATGGGTGGACGAGATCTTCTCCGGCACATCGAAGGTCATGTTCAATACGACGATCTGCAGCGTGTCGATCAGTGCCAGCAACGCGCCGAGCAACGCGGTACGTGGGATGAGCAGCAGGATCGCCGCCGTGATTTCCGCCGCGCCGAGCAGCATTTCGTACGGCCTCGACGTACCTACCTGCGACCACAGCACGGCCATCGGCGTGAGGTCACCGTACTTCGTCAGCAGCGTGGTCAGCGACGGCTCGGGCATCTGTGTCGGAATCGCCTTCGCGACGCCGAAACTCAGCATCTGACCGGCCAGCATTATGCGGATGCCGAGGAGAAACCAGCCCGCGAGTGTGCGATGGTGCGTCCGGTGCCGGTCCAGTACCGACCACACCGCCGTGCCGGTCACCGCCACGACCAGGATGCAGAACAGCAGCACCCAGAAGATCGTCTGGTCACCGACCCCGGTCGGATACAGCTGTACGGGGGTGCCGAACAGCTCCCGGCCCACCCAGTTCAGGGCGGGCTGCAGTTTCCGGATGTGCCAGAACTGTGCGTTGTAGCCGAGCCGGCGGCCGAGGGGGCCGGTCAGCACGAACAGGATCGGCGGAGTCAGTACACAGAACAAGCCGAAGTACAGAAAACAGAACCGGAACGCGACAAGGGTGAGCGTGTTCCACCGCGCTCGTCGAGCCGGCTGCGTTTCCACCCTGGGCATGGTCACAGTAGTCGTCACGGCCGCATCCTTGGATCGTGTGCCGGGTCGGGATACATGGCAGGACAACCGTTCTCGATCGCCTCGGGGCGCAGTTCGTAGTGCCACGGCTCGTTGCGATAGATCTGGCACAGTCCGTACGCGGCGCCGTGTGCGGACAGCCATGCCGCGGCGCCGGAGCCGAGGTCGACCGCGTTGCCGGATACGTGCGCGGACGTGTCGGCGGTGGCGACCAATCGGGCGGCCGCCCGCGTCGAGCCGTACTTCGCGACCGCCTCGCGACGCAGCCGATTCTGATACTCCCGGCTACGCCAGCCACTGTTGACGCGGAACTCGACACCCTCGGGGCTCGCGTCGGCCGCCGCGGCACGCAGCGCCCCGATCAGATCGGGTGCGAGGTTGGCCACGCCCGGATACTCGTCGTCGAACACTGTGACGCCGTTCGGGAGACCACCCTCGTCCGGGACGGCCCGGCCGGTGTGGTCGCCGCGCAGGACCTCACTCACCAAGCGAACCGATGACGACGCCGACTGGTAGACCAGGGTGGCGGCGACCGCGGCAGTGGCGACGAGCAGACCGGCCGCGGCAGGCCGGCGGGTCGTTGTCGGTGATCCAGTTCTTCGACTCATGCCGCCAGTCAAGACTCGGCGGTGTTGCCGGCCCGTATGCGATTTTCCATACGCTCACGAAATGTCGTGCCTCGTACCATCGAGATCATGCGTGTTCTGATCGTCGAGGACGAGCCCTACCTGGCAGAAGCCGTTCGGGATGGGCTGCGCCTGGAGGCGATCGCGGCCGATATCGCCGGTGACGGCGACACGGCCCTGGAGTTGCTGAACATCAACACCTACGACATAGCGGTCCTCGACCGCGACATCCCCGGCCCCTCGGGTGACCGGATCGCCGAGCACATCGTCGCGTCCGGTTCCGGTATGCCGATCCTGATGCTCACCGCCGCCGACCGGCTCGACGACAAGGCCTCCGGCTTCGAGCTCGGCGCCGACGACTATCTCACCAAACCGTTCGAACTCCGTGAACTCGCGCTCAGGCTCCGGGCGCTCGACCGCAGGCGCGTCCACCGCCGGCCACCGGTGCGGGAGATCGCGGGCCTGCGGGTGGACCCGTTCCGTCGCGAGGTCTACCGCGAAGGCCGCTATGTGGCGCTCACCCGCAAGCAGTTCGCCGTACTCGACGTTCTCGTCGCCGCCGAGGGTGGTGTCATCAGCGCCGAGGAGCTGCTGGAACGGGCGTGGGACGAGAATGCCGACCCCTTCACCAACGCGGTGCGCATCACCGTCTCGGCACTGCGCAAACGGCTCGGTGAGCCATGGCTCATCGCCACTGTGCCCGGGGTCGGCTACCGCATCGACACCGGAACGTGAGGGAGTCGACCGTGGACAGGGCGCCGGGGTTGAGCGTTCGCCTCAAACTGACCCTCAGTTACGTCGGGTTTCTCATGGTCGCGGGTGCCCTGCTGCTGGCCGCCGTGTGGGTGTTCCTCCTGCGAGGGCGCTCGAACGTCCTGTTCGTTCCCGATCTGTCCGACTTCCGGCGCGCCTTCGACCCGCACAGCTTCGGTTCCGCCGTCTTCGTCCCGGCGGCAGTCCTGGTGCTGGGGTTCCTGCTGGTCTTCGGCCTCGTGGGCGGGTGGATTCTCGCCGGTCGCATGCTCGCCCCACTGACTCGAATCACCGAGGCCACCCGAACGGCCGCCGGCGGATCGCTGTCCCAGCGGATCCGGCTGCCCGGCCGTAGCGACGAGTTCCGCGAACTCGCCGACAGCTTCGACACCATGCTCGCCCAGCTGGAAGCTCATGTCGGCGAACAGAAGAGATTCGCGGCCAACGCCTCCCACGAACTGCGCACCCCGCTGGCCATCACGCGGGCACTGCTCGACGTGGCGCACAACGATCCCGAAAGCAGCACCCCGGAACTCGTCGACCGACTCCGCGCCGTCAACACCAGAGCGATCGACCTCACCGAGGCGCTACTCCTGCTCAGCCGCGCCGACCAGCGATCGTTCACCCGAGCACGCGTCGATCTGTCCCTCATGGCGGAAGAAGCCTCCGAAACACTTCTCCCCTTCGCGGAGAAACGCGGTGTCGCCATCGAAACCTCCGGCGACATCACCCCGGCCATCGGCTCACCCGCACTCCTGCTGCAGTTGAGCACGAACCTCGTCCACAACGCGATCGTGCACAACCTGCCCGACCGTGGCACCGTCTGGGTCACGACCAGCGCGCACCCCGGAACGGTCGTACTCACGGTCGAGAACACCGGCGAGATACTCTCGCCACAAGCGGTTTCCACGCTCGTCGAACCGTTTCGCCGCGGCACCGAACGCATCCATACCGACCACGCGGGTGCCGGGCTGGGCCTGGCGATAGTTCAGAGCATCGTCCGAGCCCACGACGGGACCCTCACCCTCACGCCCCGGCCCTCGGGCGGGCTCCGGGTCTCCGTGCAACTCCCCGCCGCACCACCACACACCGGCAGCTGACGGTCAGGGAATCGGCTGCCGGAGGTGGTGAGAAATGTGCGCACGCCGTCGCACCTTGCCCCGGCAGCGATCTGGATCTGAAAATACTGCGCCACACTATGTTTCATCGAAATGTGGAATCAGCCAGGATCGGCTTCGGGGGCTCGGATCGTTTGTGTGGAGCGGGGCTATGCCTGGTCGAACTCGCCGTGTTGCACACCGGCGGTGAAGGTGGACCACTCGGCGGGGGTGAAGATCAGGGCCGGGCCGGTGGGGTTCTTCGAATCACGTACGCCCACACCAGCATCGAGAAAAGCCACCTCGACACAGTCCTTGCTCGCACCCGAGAAGCTCGACTTGAACCACTTCGCTCCGGACAGGTCGTTGCTCACCGGAATGCTCCTATGCCTGGTCGAACTCGCCCATCGTGACACCGACCGTGAAAGCAGACCATTCGGAGGGGGTGAAGACCAGAGCCGGGCCGGTGGGATCCTTCGAATCACGCACGCCCACACCAGCATCGACGAAAGCCACCTCGACGCAATCTTTGCTCGAACCCGAGAAGCTCGACTTGAACCACTTCGCCCCAGACAGGTCGTTGCTCACCGCATGCGCTCCTTGATCAGTGCTACCGACTCAGCTTCAGTCAACGCTACACGATCAATCTCCCGAAGTGCCTGCATATAACGTTGAAGCTCAGCCTCACGCTCCAAGTACAGATCACCGGTCCACCCCTCGACGTAGACGATCGGCGGCTGCGGCAGACCGGACACGAGGTCTGGAAATTCCAGCAGCGTGAAGTTCCCGGCATAGGCCCCGAGGTGGCTCGAAGCAGCGAACCGGACGACCCGGATGCAAACGTTCGGTAGTACCGCCAGCGAGACCAGTTGCTGCAGTTGTTCATCGAATACTGCTGGGCCACCGACCTGTTCGTACAGAAGGGTCTCATACACAAACACTGTCACCTGCAGGTTCGGATCCATCAACCTCTCTTGACGATGCGTCTGCCATTCGATCTGCCGCTCGAGATGATCAATGGGCATGTCCGGATATTCCGTCCATGCCATCGTTCGCCGATACGCGGGGGTCTGGAGCAGCCCCGGCATGATGGCCGTTTTCCAGATCGTCAAACGGCTCGCTGCATCTTCAAGTGCGAGATAGTGATTGAATCCGGTCGCCTGCGCGTCCGCATAGGCTCTCCACCAGCTGGCTGTCACCTTCCCCTCCCGTGACGCACGAATCTCCTTCACCAGATCGAGGCAGATCCGCCGCTCCTCACCGGTGGCTCCGTACTTGTCGCACAGCGCATTGACTTGCAGCTGGGTGATCCGCGTCGTCTGCCCCTCCTCGATCCTGCCGATCGTCTGGTGCGACGTCTCCGCGATGCGCGCGGCCTGAGATTGCCCCATCCCCTTGGCATTCCGCAGTCGCCGCAGTTCACGACCCAATGCGCGCTGCGCGAGCGTACTTCCTGACCCCATATCGTTAGCTCCCCTATCTCTCGTGTCCCGGTTTTCTGGACAGGTCCCCTCTGGACAGGTCGCTGACGGACGAGTTCACACAATCGGCACGGTGGCTCGTGCCCGGAATCGCCGTCATTCGGCTTCAACTCGCGGCCGAATCGGTGCAACCTCAACGCCGACAACCACTTTCACATCGCAGGGAAAGTATCCATCATGGGACTGTTGAAGCACGATCGAATGCCGATAATGACAGTGTCTTTCGCGCATGTCGTCATGCAATTGCACATCGACTGCGCATTGTGCGTCTGCCCGGTGAAACAACAGGCGAAACAAAGACTGATCGAGGCGAAACACCTGGTACCGGACACGGGACGGTCGCGATGAGTGCGGGTATCGTTCTAGCTCTGAGTATTCCACTCGGAGTAATCCTGCTCGCAGTGTTCTGGCCGGAACGGAATTCCCGAAACGAATCACACAACTCGGTTTCCGCCATTCTGGACCGCATTGCCCTCGAGGACCGGGTGCGAAAGGTGAGATACCGTGACCGGCGACACGAATAGTCATCATTTCCGGACCGAGGTCGGACCACACTCGGCCTGGTGGCGGGTGGTACGCGAGGAGCGGATCGAGGTCACTCACCTCACCGATCGCGAACACCTCATCGACACGGCATGTTTCGTCAACCACCGGGTCGTGCGCACTTCCCGAGACGGCGTGGTGTTCGCCGATCCGCCCACCCTGGCCGTCGCGCATTTTCTCGCGCCGGAGTATCACAGCCTGTGGTGCGCGATCAGCGAGGAGTTCCGCCGGAAGTCCGGACCGTGACGAACGGGCGGATGCGTCGATCGCCGGGCGGGACCTCGTGGTGAAAATGGTTTCCACCAGGACTCGCCCGTCCCGCCGAGGTGGACCGAACTATAGTCCGGACAGGTGTCCGGAGGAATCCCGGCGGGCTTAGACTGAGCCTCGGTGAAATCGGCACCACGACGTGTAAAGGAGACTCCATGTCCGAGAAGGTTCGCGGCGTCATCGCCCGCAGTGTGGGCGCACCGGTCGAGATCGTCGAGATCGTCATTCCCGACCCGGGCCCGCACGACGTGGTGGTACGCGTGCAGGCCTGCGGCGTGTGCCACACCGATCTGACCTACCGCGAGGGCGGTATCAACGACGAATTCCCGTTCCTGCTCGGCCACGAGGCGGCAGGCGTGGTGGAAACCGTCGGCGACGCGGTCACCCACGTCCAGCCGGGTGATTCCGTCGTGCTCAACTGGCGCGCGGTGTGCGGTCAGTGCCGCGCCTGCAAGCGCGGCAAGCCGTGGTACTGCTTCGACACCCACAACGCCAGCCGTCCCATGACCCTGGCCGACGGCACCGAGCTCACGCCCGCGCTGGGCATCGGCGCATTCGCCGACAAGACACTCGTGCACGAGGGCCAGTGCACCGTCATCGACGCCGAGACCGACCCGGCGGTCGCGGGGCTGCTGGGCTGTGGCGTGATGGCCGGGCTGGGCGCGGCGATCAACACCGGCGGGGTGAGCTACGGCGATTCGGTCGCGGTGATCGGCTGCGGCGGTGTCGGTGACGCGGCCATCGCCGGCGCCCGGCTGGCCGGGGCGACGACCATCATCGCGATCGACCGGGACTCGCGAAAGCTGGAGTGGGCCAAGGATCTCGGGGCCACCCACACCATCGAGGCCGGTGACGATGTGGTCGAGCAGGTCCAGGAACTGACCGGCGGATTCGGCGCCGATGTCGTCATCGACGCGGTCGGGCGGCCCGAGACCTGGAAGCAGGCGTTCTACGCGCGCGACCTGGCCGGGACCGTGGTGCTGGTCGGCGTGCCGACCCCGGATATGAAGCTCGACATGCCACTGATCGACTTCTTCTCGCACGGCGGCTCGCTGAAGTCGTCCTGGTACGGCGACTGCCTGCCCGAACGCGACTTCCCGATGCTGCTGGACCTGTACCGGCAGGGCCGGTTGCCACTGGAGCGGTTCGTCAGCGAGCGCGTCGGCCTCGATCAGGTCGAAGCGGCCTTCACCACCATGCACCACGGTGACGTCCTGCGATCGGTGGTGACGCTGTGAGGATCGATCGGGTCGTCACCTCCGGGAAGTTCGAATTGGACGGCGGCAGCTGGGATGTCGAGAACAACGTCTGGGTGGTCGGTGACGACGACGAGGTGATCGTGATCGACGCCGCCCACCAGGCCGAGCCGATCATCGCGGCCGTCGCCGGGCGCACCGTGCGGGCGATCGTGTGCACGCACGCCCACAACGACCACATCAACGTGGCTTCCCAGCTGGCCGAGGCCCTGAACGCGCCGATCCGGCTGCATCCGGCCGACGAGATGCTGTGGACCGCCCTGTATCCCGACACCGGTTACGAAGCGCTCACCGATCGGGAGCGAATTCCCTTGGCGGGCAGCGAGATCGAGGTCCTGCACACCCCCGGCCACTCCCCCGGCGCGGTGAGCCTGCACCTGCCCTCGGAACAGACCGTCTTCACCGGCGACACCCTGTTCGCCGGTGGACCGGGCGCCACCGGCCGCTCGTTCTCCAGCTTCCCGACCATCATCGAATCCATCCGCACCCGCCTGCTGACCCTGCCGGCCGACACCGTCGTGCGCACCGGCCACGGCGACTCCACCACGATCGGCGCCGAGGCGCCGCACCTGCCGGAATGGATCAAACGCGGAAGCTGAGCCTCCCGAGACCACGACCGAGGGCCGCACGATCCTCCGTGCGGCCCTCGGTCGTTTCCGGGACACGTTCAGGACCGGGTCGTGGCCGGCTGCTCGGTTTCACGACCCGGATCACACGAGGGTCATCGCTTCCGCAATCCGTCCAGCACCTTGCGAGCCTGCGCGCGGGCGATCGATTCGAGTTCACCCGCGCTCACCGGGGGTTCTCCGATCGCGCGCAGTACGGCAACCTCGACCCGGACCGATGTGTTGCTGTCCTGTACGCCGACGATGTAGTTCATGCCCGTGGAAACACTGGAGTTGCCCTCCAGCGAACGCCAATAGCCTTGTGTGCCGATATCGGTGACACCGCCGGAGGCCGAACCCTCCTGGGTCCGGGTGGTGTCATCCTGTTTCCACTTGTCGTATTCGGGCGCAAGGCCCGCGTTGGTGAAGACGACCTGCACACTCATCGAGGCTTCGTCGCTCGTGACATCGTCGACCGGGGATGTGCTGGTGTAGCCGAGCTGGCAGAGCAGGCTGCCGATGCCGTGCTCGGCGGGGCGCATCTCGTTGTGCTGAACCGGCTTCGGGGTCGACGACCACTTGGTCAGCGGTGCGGGATCGACCAGATCGCAGGCGTTGGCGACCGCGTCCATCGAGTAGATCCCCGGCGCGGGTCGCGGCAGCGCCGAGGTCGTGCCGGTCGCGGACGCCGCGGCCGTTGTCGTGGTATCGGCTGGGGCGGACCGACCGCGGTCACCGGTGTCGCCGCCGACCGAGAAACCTACTGCCACACCGATTCCCAGGACCAGCACCAGTGCGGCCACACCCGCGGCGATCAACCCGGCCCTGCTACCACCGGCCGGCGAGGCGCTGGGCGGCTGCGGGTATAGATGACCGAGCGGCTCGTGAGCGGCGGGGTACTGCGCGTGCGGCGGCGGGTCGGTGGCGTCCGGGGGCGGCGGGTCGAATACCGGGTCGGTATGGGGCGCGACCGGTGGCCCGACGTCCGCTATCGGTTGATCGTGTGGTTCGTGCCGAGAATCGGGCATTGCCTCCCCGTCCGATGGTCTACCGCCGACCGGCGATGCGCTCGTCCGATCACTGCGGGATTCCGGTTCTATTTCCGCTTCAATCCGGTGAGTGCGAGCCGGATCTGGGAGCGCGCGATCGAATCGAGCTCCGCCCAGCTCGCGACCGGCCCGCGTGTGTCGTCACGGCTCAGATCGATCTTCACTCGCACCGAGACATTGCCGTCCTGCACACACACGACATAGGCGCGCTGCACGGTGAGGCTGTCGGCGATCGCGGAGCTCCAGTAGCCCTGCGCACCGAGGTCGGTGACCGCGCCCGTGGATGTTCCCGGACCCGCGCGGGTGACGGTGTCGAGGTGTTTCCAGTGGTCGTAGAACGGCGGGGCGGTGCCGTCGGTGAATTCGACCTCGAGACTCATCGCGATGGTGTCGAAGGAGTATCCGCCGCGGGTGGCGCTGGTATAGGCGACATCGCAGCTCAGACTGCCCGCGTCGTCTGTGGTCGGGCGCGTCTCCTCGTGTGTGGGCGGGCCCTTGGGATTCGGTGACCACTTCGTCAGCGGTTTCGGATCGACGAGGTCGCACGCGTCGGTGACCGCGGCCATCGAATACGACGGCGACGCCGATACCGATGCGGCGCCGGCGGCGTGCCCACCATTGTCGCGGCCGCGGATCCAGCCCCCCGCCGCCACACCGAGACCCAGGACCAGCACCAGCGCGGTCACACCCGCGATGATCGGCCCCGTCCTGCGGGAGCCCGCCGACGGCGCGGTGACAGGTTGCGGCCCATATCCGTACCCCGGCGGAAGTTCCCCGGGTACAGGGCGATCCGGGTGTTGCCACGCCCGATCGACTGCTGCCGGATCGGGCGGCGGCACTATGGAATCGGAATCGGCAGTCGCCGGCTCACCACCCCGTTCGAACTCCGATTCGCTCACGCCCGCAGCCTCCGTCCACAACGGGCTCCCCCGCCCGGCCATCGATATGACCCCGATCGTATTCGCGATTGCCGCACATCGGCACCCGGATGCCTTTCGCGGCGCGGTCTGGGCGCAGACCTGGATGACCGTGCCGGTCGACACCGAAGACGAAGGACGCCACCCAACTTCTCCACCCATGGAACGTGCCGTCATTCAGCGGTACATTGATCAGCGATCTACTGTGTGCCGCGGAGAGGGTCGACCATGGCGACAATCAGACCTACCGGATCCTCCTCGGACACACTGGCCGCCGAGGACGCCGACTATCACAAATCGCTGCGACCCCGGCAGTTGCAGATGATCGCGATCGGCGGCGCGATCGGAACCGGGCTGTTCCTCGGATCGGGCGGGCGCCTGCACGCCACGGGCCCAGGATTGTTCCTGGTCTACGCCGTGTGCGGGGTCTTCGTTTTCTTCATCCTGCGAGCCCTCGGTGAGCTGGTGCTGTACCGGCCGGCCTCGGGCTCGTTCGTGTCCTACGCTCGCGAGTTCTACGGGGAGAAGCTGGCTTTCGGCGTCGGCTGGATGTACTTCTTCCACTGGTGCATGAGCGGCATCGTGGACATCACCGCCATCGCGACCTACGTGCACTACTGGAGTGCGTTCCGGGTGATGCCGCAGTGGACGATCGCGCTGATCGCCTTGGCGGTCGTGGTCTCGATCAACCTGGTGTCGGTGACCTGGTTCGGCGAGCTGGAGTTCTGGGCCGCGCTGATCAAGGTCGCCGCGCTGGTGATCTTCCTGGTCGTCGGCGCCGTCTTCCTCGCCGGCCGGTTCCGCCTCGACGGGCAGGCCACGGGCACAGCGGTTCTCGCCGACGGTGGATTGTTTCCGACCGGCCTGCTGCCGTTGGTCACCGTCACCACGGGTGTCGTCTTCGCCTACTCCGCGGTCGAATTGATCGGCACGGCGGCGGGCGAGACCGAAAGACCCGCCGAGATCATGCCCCGGGCGATCAATTCGGTCATCGCCAGAATCGCGGTGTTCTATGTGGGTTCGCTGGTTCTATTGGGGCTTCTGCTGCCGTACACGGCTTATGCCGCGGGAGTCAGCCCGTTCGTGACCTTCTTCTCGAAACTCGGTGTTGCAGGGGCGGATTCGATAATGAACCTGGTGGTTCTGACCGCGGCCTTCTCGAGCTTGAACGCGGGGCTCTACTCGACCGGCCGAATCCTACGATCGATGTCGATGAACGGTAGCGCGCCGACGACGGCCGCCCGGTTGTCCACCAGCGGCGTGCCCTACATCGGCATTCTGGCCACCGCCGCGATCGCCCTGCTCGGCGTCGGCGTGAACGCCGTGGTGCCGGACAAGGCGTACGAGATCACGCTGAACATGTCGGCGATCGGTGTGCTGTCGGCGTGGGCCGCCATCGTGCTGTGTCAACTGCGATTGTGGCGGCGCTCGCGGCAGGGCCTGGTCGAACGCCCCGCGTTCCGGCTCATCGGCGCACCGTACACCGGCATCGCCACACTGATGTTCCTCGCCGCCGTCGTCGTGCTGATGGCCTGCAGCGACGACGAGATCCAGCGTGGCGCGGTGATCGCCGCGCTGGTGATCATGGGACCGGTGCTGGTCGGCGGCTGGTTCGTCGCCCGCCGGCAAGTCCTGCGCATCGCGGCCGAACGCGCCGGTGCCGGTGCCGAATCCGGACGGGAGTGATCCAGCACATGCCCTCGAGCATCGTCTCCGAACTGGCCGAAATCGTCGGTGCGGCACACGTTCTCACCGATCCCGACACAACGGCGCGATACACCACGGACTGGACCGGACGGTGGCACGGCCGCGCCACCGCGGTGGTGCGGCCCGCCGACACCGTGGAGGTGGCACGGGTGCTCGAGGTGTGCCACCGCGCCGGTGTGGCCGTCGTCCCGCAGGGCGGCAACACCGGACTGGTGGGCGGCTCGATCCCGATGCACGGAGAGATCGTGCTCAGCGTGACGCGATTGGACCGGATCGAGGATCCCGACCCCGTCGGCCACACCCTCGCCGCCGGTGCCGGCGTCACCGTCGCACGGGCGCAGGACGCCGCGCGCGAAGCCGGTCTCATCTTCGGAATAGATCTGGCCGCACGGGATTCTGCGACTCTGGGCGGAATCGTCGCGACCAACGCGGGCGGGGTCCGGGTGATCAAGTACGGCGACACCCGGGCCCAGCTGCTCGGCGTGGAAGCAGTGCTGTCCGACGGCACGGTGCTCACCCGGTGGAAAGCGTTGCGCAAGGACAATGCCGGCTATCACCTGCCCGGCCTGCTCGCCGGATCGGAGGGGACACTCGGCGTCGTCACCCGGGTGCTGATGAAACTTCATGTGCCGCCGTCACATTCGTACTGCGCGCTGGTCGGTGTCCGAACGGTCGGTGCGGCACCGGCACTGGTCGACCTGTTGCGACGGGCCGGGCTGACGATCGAGGCCGCGGAACTCATGACCGATGCGGGCATGCGGCTGGTCCGGCGGCACCGCGCGCTGCGGGCTCCGCTGCGCATCGAGCCGCCGTACTACCTGCTGGTCGAGGTGTCCGGGCCAGCGGACACCGAGGGTCTCCTGCTGGGCGCGCTGGAACGCGCGAGCGATCTGGTACTGGACGCCACCGTCGACGACGAGCGCGGGCGGCGGCTGTGGAGCTACCGCGACAGCCACACCGAGGCGATCAACGCCGCCTCCTCCACACCGCCGGTCAAGCTGGACATCACCACCCCGCTCGCCGCGGTGGAATCCTTCGTCGACACGCTGACCCACACCCTCGCCACCGAGTTCCCGCACGCGCGACCGATCCTTTTCGGTCACATCGCGGACGGCAATGTGCACGTCAACCTGCTCGATGTCGAGCCAGGGCAGGCCCTGCCGGTCACCGGTCGCGTCTTCGAACTGGTCGCCGCGCACGAAGGGAGCATCAGTGCCGAACACGGCATCGGCCGATCCAAGGCGCCCTGGATACACCTGGCTCGTTCGGCCGTCGACATCGAGGTGATGAAGGCGATTCGCAGCGGCGTCGATCCGACGCTCACGCTCAACCCGCACATCCTGCCCGCGCGCTGATCGGTCATCGGCGCGAGCCGTCGGCCTCCACCTGCTCGGTGACGGCCTGGGTGAAGATCCGAGTCGCCACGGAGTCGCGCGCAGCGGGCCGGATCAGTGCCTGGCGGATCGGTCCGGCATCGGCGAAGGGGACGAAGGCCACGCCGGGCCGGGCGTAGTAGTCGGCGGCCCAGTCACAGGTGGGGGTTGCTCCGCGGCCCGAACCGATCAGCGAGAGCATCTCCTGCCATCCGGCGGCGACCGGACCACGCGAAATCGGGCGTCCCGACGGTGTGTCATCGGGAAAGTAGGCGTCGAGGACGGCGTCGGGAACTCCGTCCGGAAGGATCAGCGGCACGGTGGCGAGATCCTCGAGTGTGACGCTGTCGCGATCGGCGAGCCGATGACCGGCGGGGACCGCGAGGACCTGTGGGCGCGTGAACACCGTCGGACCGATGACGAACGCGGAATCACCTTCGAACAGTTCGCTTTCCGCCAAGGTCAGATCGATCTCACCGGAGAGCAGCGATTGCCGGGCGGCACGATAGGTGACCTCCCGGAGTTCGACGGTGCAGGCGGGATGCTGGGCCCGGAACCGATCCGTCGCCCGGAGGATCAGATTTCCGCTCCACGCCGCGGTGAAACCGACCCGAAGAACCCCGTGAATGCCGCGCCCGAGCGCGGTCGCGGTCTCCACGGCGAGCTCGATCTGCCGGTAGCCCGGCAGCAGATCGTCACGCAGACGTTGCCCGAGTTCGGTCAGCGCGACGTGGCGGCTGGTCCGTTCGAACAGCGGGCTGCCGACCTGGCGCTCCAGCTTCTTGATGGTCTGGCTGATCCGGCCCGGTGAGACCCGCAGACGTTCGGCGGTCCGGCTGAAGTGCAGTTCCTCGGCCAGCGTCAGGAACGCCTCCAATTCGAGCCTGTCGAGCATGAGCACACCGATCTGTGAATCTGACTAAACGATGGTTACATAATGCCTGCTTGATACGGGTTTTCAAGACCGGCACTCTGAATCGCACCGGCACAACGGGTTTCGAGCCCACCGTGCCCGATCGCGATCAACCGGAGGAGGCCCATGGACGGGCAGGTGACCGAAGCGCTGCACCGGTTCTGTCGTGGCGCCCAGTCGTGGGACCGCGACCTGCTGATATCGGCGCTGTCCACCGACGCCGAACTGGACCCGCGCGCCGCCACCGTGGCATGGTCGGCGCGGGCCCCGCGCCTGATCGGCCGGGACGCCATCGTGGATATTCTGCTGGGAATCTTCCACAGTCGCGTGCGGACCACCCACGCCATCACCGAATCGGCGGTCGTCGTCGACGGTCCCCGCGCGGACCTGCGCGCGCTGCTCGACATCCGGCATCGGCTGCTCGCCGACAACAGCGTCGGGGCCGATCTCACCTACCGCTGCACCACCGAGCTGGTCAATGCCGATTCCCGATGGGTCCTGCGGCGCATCGGCGTCGAGACAGTGCGGTACCGGGGCGATCCCGCCGAAATCTATTGCCGCGCACCGGTCGCACGTCCCGCCCGTCACACGGAGTAGCGCAATCCACATTTGTCGACCCGGAATCCGGGTTCACGCGGCCCGCCGACCATGCGGCGGGCCGACCACCAGTGCTGTCGAAAGGTTAGAAAATTCGATGAACATCGCTTACTACGTCGTAGGAGTGGTCGCCGCCCTATGGGTCGGCTTTTCGGGGTACTCGCTGTTCACGAAGCAGAAGTTCGTGGTCGAACCGCTCGAACAGTACGGAGTACCGAGGTCGTGGTGGAACTGGCTGGCCACCGCCAAGTCCGCCGGTGCGCTGGGCCTGATCGTCGGCTTCGCCATACCGGCGATCGGCATCGCCGCGGCCATCGGATTGATCCTGTATTTCCTTGGTGCGACGGCGACAGCGCTGCGCGCTCGCTCCTATCAGACCTCGATCTTCCCGGTGCTGTACATCATCCCCGTCGCCGCGACGCTGGCGCTGCAACTGGCCCGGTGAACACCCCGAACCATCCCCACCCGAACCCCAACGAGAGGAACCGACATGGCAACCCGAACAACGAACTCCGGTAAGAGCAAGACCGCACCGGCCTTCAGCGACGACGAACGCGCCGCGATGAAGGAACACGCCCAGGAGCTGAAGACGGCGGCACGCCGCGGCTCCCGCGCCACCAAGGCCGACGGGGAACAGGACGTGCTCGCCAAGATCGCGGAAATGGGCGAGTCCGATCGTGTGCTGGCCGAACGCATCCATGCCGTCGTCACCGCGAGCGCACCGAATCTGTCCCCGAAACTGTGGTACGGCATGCCCTCCTACGCCAAGGACGGCAAGATCGTGTGCTTCTTCCGCAGTGCCGAGAAATTCAAGTCGCGCTACGCGACCCTGGGCTTCGAGGACAAGGCCACCCTCGACGACGGCGCCATGTGGGCGACCTCGTTCGCGATCACGCGACTGACAGCGGCCGACGAGGCATACATCGGCGAACTGGTGAAGAAGGCCGCGGGCAGCGGCGAGGCCTCCTGACCTGTCGCCCGCCGCATTCGGCTCGGGCGTGGGGTGCCCGCGCCCGAGCCGGATGCGCACCGAACGCGATCAGGGCCGGGGATCGAGCAATGGCCGGATCAGCTCGGCCCCCTTGCGATCGAGCCAGTCCCGCAAGCTCATCAACCCCGGATGCAATGCCCGCAATGCGTCGGCATCGACCCCGGGGACGATGCCGTCCCCACTGTTGAGCAATTCGTAGCCGCGAGCGAATCGCTCGTTGATACGGCGCAGTTCCTCGATCGGACGTTGCAGGTAGGGCACCTGCCGTCCCATGGCGGCACTGACCTCGGCGGCCACCTCGGGTGGTGTCAGCGTGTCGGCGACCAACTCCAGTGTCCGCCCGCGGTAGTCGTCCGGATTTCGCAATGCCAGGGCGGCGAAGGCACCGATATCGTCGAGAGCGATGAATTGCTGACGCACGTGAGCGGCGGCGGCGGTGCGCAGCGCGCCGTCGCGAATCCCGACGGTCGCGGACTGCGTGATCAGGTTCTCCATGAAGGAACTCGGTCGCAGGACCGTGGCCGAGACGCCCGAGGCGGCGATGTACTGCTCGATCTCCCATTTGGTCGGCTGCCCGCCGCGGTCGGCTCCCAGTCCGGAACTGTAGACCAGATGCGCCACACCGTATTTCACCGCGGCGTCGGTGACGGCCTTGCCGGCGGCGACCTCGTCCTGGTCCGGGGCCAGCGGACCGGGGTGCACGCTGTACACGCCGTACACCCCGTCGACGCAGCGGTCGATCGTGGCGGGATCTTCCAGTGAACCCGCGATCAGTTGCGCCCCGGCGTCCGCCAGGGCCCGTGCTCGGGCACTGTCCGGATGCCGGGTCAGCGCCCGCACCTGCCATCCGTCCCGCAGCAGTCGGTCCGCGACGGCACCGCCCTGCTGGCCGGTCGCACCGGTGACGAAAACAACCTGATTCATATGTCCTCCGTGATCGGCCCCTGATCTCACCGTGCGGACGAGCCACGCGGTAAACGGAGAACATTCTCCGTTTGATGAGGACTATACGGAGAGAACTCTCCGTTTTGCAACGGTGGCCGTTACGATCGAACGATGAGTGACAACGCCGGCCGGATCGCCAAGCCGCTGCGTGCGGACGCGCGTCGCAACCGCGATCAGGTACTGGCCATCGCCCGGGAGATGCTCTCGGCCGACGGATCGTCGGTGTCCTTCGACGAGATCGCACGGCGCGCGGGAGTAGGCGTCGGCACCGTGTACCGGCACTTCCCCACCCGAAACGCACTGTTCGAGGCCGTCGTGGTCGGCCGCGTCGAAGAGTTCACCGCGCGAGCGCGCACTCTCTCTGCCGCCGGCACCCCACCACCGGACGCCTTCTGCGACTTCTTCGCCCATCTGGTCGGCGAGGTCGCCCTCAATCAGGCCCTGTGCGAAGCGCTCGACGGCGACGACGGCACCGCCATCGCGATTCCCGTCGAGCTCCGGCGCGAATTCATCCACTCGTTCGGCACTCTGCTCGCCCAGGCGAAACAGGCCGGGGAAGTACGGTCCGACGTCGATGTCGCCGATGTGCTCGACCTGCTCATCGGCACGGCGGCGGCCGAGCGCCGCGCCCGATCACGCAGCGCCCCCGAACAATTGACCGGCGTCGTGCTCGACGGCCTCCGATCACAGAAATGACAGTGGCGGGCACCCGGAATCCGGACGCCCGCCACCTGCCGATCCCAGATCAGGAGTAACTCACGTCCCAGTGCTTGATGCCGTTGATCCAGCCCGAGCGCAACCGCTGCGGATCGGCGAGCTGCCGCAGGTCCGGCATGACCTCCGCGATGGCGTTGAACATCAGGTCGATTTCCAGGCGGGCCAGGTTGGCGCCGACGCAGAAGTGCGCACCGGTGCCGCCGAAGGCCAGGTGCGGGTTCGGGTCGCGCAGGACATCGAACTCGAAGGGCTTGTCGAAGGCGGCCTCGTCGAAATTGGCGGAGCTGTAGAACAATCCGACCCGGTCGCCGGCCTTGATCAGCTGACCGCCCAGTTCCACATCCTCGGTGGCGGTGCGCTGGAATGCGGTGACCGGCGTCGCCCAGCGCACGATCTCGTCGACCGCGGTGCGCGGGCGCTGCTCGCGGAAGATCTTCCACTGCTCGGGATGATCGACGAATGCCTTCATTCCGTGGCTGATGGCATTACGAGTGGTCTCGTTTCCGGCTACCGCCAGCAGAATGACGAAGAATCCGAATTCGTCAGATGCCAGCGCCTCGCCGTCGATATCGGCATTGACCAACTGGCTCACGATATCGTCGGCGGGAGTGGCCCGGCGTTCCTCGGCCATATTCCAGGCATAGCCGAGGATTTCCGCGGAGGCGACGACGGGATCTCCATATTCGGGATCGTCGTAGTTGAGCATCAGATTGGACCAGTCGAACAGCTTGTGCCGGTCGTCCTGCGGTACACCCAGCAATTCGGCGATGGCCTGCAGCGGCAGTTCACACGCCACCTGCTCGACGAAATCTCCGCCGCCGGCCTCCTTGGCCTCGCGCACGATGCGCTCGGCGCGTTCGGTCAGCGCCGCCCGCAGGCTCTCGACCGCGCGCGGGGTGAAGCCCTTCGAGATGATGCGGCGGACCTTGGTGTGCTTGGGCGGATCCATGTTCACCAGCAGGGCGTTGGTCACCGACAGCTGTTCGGGTGTGGCATATCCGGGCAGGCGGATGATGGAGCCCTTCTTCTCCGAGGAGAAGATGTCGGACCGGCGCGAGACCTCTTTGATGTCCTCGTGCCGGCTGACCACCCAGTAGCCGCCATCCTCGAAGGGATAGGCCTGCTCCTCGTTCTGGGCGTTCCACCACACCGGCGCCGTGCGCCGCAATTCCGCGAATTCGGCGACCGGACTTCTGTCGGCCCAGAGCCCCGGGTCGGTGAAATCGAATCCGGCCGGTATCGACGGAGCAGCCACAGTTCCTCCTCGTGTCCGCTGCACTGCGAATCATGGATTGTTACGAAACGTGTTCTCCCTCAATTAGAACACGTTGCAGGCGAGACGGAAAAGGCTGCACCGGTGCGGATCTCGGAAAAACATAAATTGCGACAAACAATTTCCCGGCATGCCGAAAAAGGCCCGATCGACCGGGATTTCCGATCGTTCGCGCCGCAGTTCGCCGCAGGGTATTCATCTGTATTGCCCGTTTTCCGGGCGCTGCCGTCCGGTACTCCGGACAATCAGCCGGTCGCCGTCATCGGATCACCTCGGTCCGCCGATCGCGATGCAATGCCGCGGCCGCCCGGCCCGCGGGCAGCGGCAGATCGAGATAGGTCCGCACACCCGGTTCCGCCGCCACGACGTACGGAATCGCGTTCACACAGTTCAACGCGGTGGCCACGATCGAGGGGTTGCGGCGCGCACCCTCGGCCGGATCGTGCGCGTGCAATCCGGACAGGGTCAGCACACAGCCGGGATCGCCGCGGATCTCGACCTCGAAGCGCTGCCCGTTCGGACCGAAACTCCACGGCGGATCGAAATTCTCCTCGCCCATGAACCAGTTGACCGCGGCCGTGATCACCGGCTCGCCGGCGACGGTGCCTTCCCAGCGGAAGTGCTGTGCCGCAACCTGTCCCGGCTCGATGACCCCGATCGGCGAGTCGATCGGCGCGGTCGCCACGGCGATGTCGTGCGTGGTGCGGATATCGGGGTCCAGGTCGAAGCCGAGTTCGTCGGCGATCATCCACACCGACTGGCTGTAACCACCGGCGAGCATCGACGCGACCGAACTGCCCGCGGCCTTCTCGGGGTCGGCGCCGAACATCATCCAGTGCCGCACCACGTCCGGAGCGCCGTAGGTGCGGATATCGGAGAACTCCTCGGCCCGCACTCCCGTTACCGCACCCGACAGAGCCGAGGCCACCAGCGGTAACCGCTCGGTCAGACCGCCGGGATGAATTCCGGTGCCGTGCAACGTGACTCCGCCTTCGGCACAGACCGCGTCGAACTTCTCGCGGTCGCGCTGCCGGGGATAGAACCAGCCCAGCGGGGTGACGACATTCTTGCCCGAACGCAGGATCGCGCGCAGCACCGAGGTGTCGGCGAAGATCGGGCTGTAGAGCACACAGTCCGCGTCGAGTGCCAGCAGGGCCTCCGCGTCGTCGGTCGCCGTCACGCCGATCGGCTCGCGGCCCACCAGCGCGCCCAGGTCCGTGCCCTTCTTGTCGGCACTGTGCACCCACGCGCCGACGAGTTCGAGCTCCGGATGATCGAGGATGCCCTCGATCGCGGCACGTCCGACACCGCCGGTCGCCCACTGAATCACCTTGATCACAGCCGTACTCCCCTCGCCCGGGACTTCCCGCCGAAGGTCATCGGCCAGTCGCCCCGGCCCCCGGCGCCGGGGCGCGGAGCCGACGATCCCAGCGCCCCGCTCACTTGTCCTCCACGATCGACAACGCCTGGGTCGGGCAGTATCGCACCGCGTTCTCCACGTCGGCGCGATCGGCGGGATCCACATCCGTGCGCAGCAACTCGACCTTGCCGTGTTTGGGCACGCTGAAGTAATCGGGGGCCTCGGCCTCACACATCGCGTGGCCCTGACACAGGTCCAGATCCACTTCGATGCGCATCAGCTCTTGCCCTCCGGTGCGGAATCCTGTTCCCGCAGGGGCGCTTCCGGCTGCACCTCGGCCAGGACCAGGTGCGCGCCACGAGGGGTGTTGACCACGGCGGTGACGGCCGCGGCGATATCGGAGGCGCGCAGGAAGAACGGGTGACGGGCGAAGCCCCACTTCACCCAGTCGTCGAGCAGCGGGCCGACCTGCTCCGGTGCGGCATCCATGCCCATCCCGGTCTGGGTCGCACCCGGCCGCACGATGGACGCGCGAACTCCGGTGCCCTCCAGTTCCATCCGCATCTGCCGGGCCATCGCCTCGAGGCCGGTCTTGGCGGCGTTGTAGGCGCCGTTGCGAGGGCGCACCTGATCGGCGCAGTCGGAGCCGATGACCACGAAATCACCGCGGCGGCGCTCGATCATTCCCGGAATCACCCGGTGCGCCAGCCGGTGCGCACCGACCAGGTGCACATTCACCTGCTGCAGGAACACCTCCGGCGACATCTCGTGGGCCACCCCGAATTCGATGTTGCCGGCGCCGGACACCACCACTTCGATGGGGCCCAGGGCGGTTTCGGCCGCGGTGACGAACTCGTCGACCGAGGCGTCGTCGGTGACATCGAGGGCGCCGGCGAAGGCGGTACCACCGTTGGCGACGATCTTGTCGGCCAGTTCCCGGAGGGTGTCCACCCGCCGCGCGCCCAGCGCCACCGGGAATCCGGCCTCGGCCAGCATGATCGCGGTGGCGGCGCCGATGCCCGATGAGGCACCCGCGATCAGGACCGGTCGCACATCCGGATGCGGATCGAAACGCGGCATTACGAAACCTCCACGGTGACAGGGAGTTTGGCGAATCCTCGGACATTGGTCGAATGCACCCGGGCGATACCGGGCTCGGAGACGGTGTAGGCGCGAACGCGAGTGACGAACTCGCGCAGCGCGATGGTCGCCTCCAGCCGGGCCAGATGCGCGCCCAGGCAGAAGTGCACGCCGCTACCGAAACTGACCAGCGAGCCCTTGTCGGTGCGGTCGAGGTCGTAGCGGTCGCCGTCGGCGAAGACGGCGGAGTCGCGGTTGGCGGATCCGATCAGCAGCAGCACCTTCGAACCCGCCGGGATCACGCCGTGTTCGAGTTCGACATCGACCGAGGCCGACCGCGCCACCATCTGGCTCGAGGTGTCGTAGCGCAGCGTCTCCTCGACCCAGTCCGGCACCAGATCGTTGTCGGCGACCACCTTGGCGTACTGGTCCGGATTGTGCCCGGCCCAGTACAACGCGTTGCCGAGCAGTTTGGTGGTGGTCTCGTTACCGGCCACCACCATCAGGAACATGAAGCCGATGATCTCGTCGTCGGTGAGCTTGTCGCCGTCGATCTCGGCGTCCAGCAGCGCCGAGGTCAGGTCCTCGGTGCGGTTGCGACGACGCTCGGCGACCATATCGGCGTAGTAGACAACGAGATTCAGCGATGCCTCGATCGCGGCGTCGGGTACGTCGAGCACGCCTTCCTCGCGGTGCACGACCAGATCGGCCATCCGGCGGATCTCGGCGCGGTCGGCCTCGGGCACACCCATCAGATCGGAGATGACGTCCATCGGCAGTTTGCCGGCGACCTCGTCGATCCAGTCGAAACTGCCGCTGGCCAGCGCCGGTTCCAGGTGCTGCAGGGTGATCTCGCGGATCCGGTCGGCCATCCCGCCCACCCGGCGCGGGGTGAAGCCCTTGTTCACCAGCTGCCGCATGCGCAGATGGCGAGGATCGTCCATGGCCAGGAACGACATGGTCTTGTGCGCGTGCGGCCCCCAGGCCGCCGGGTCCAGGGACACTCCGTTGGCGCTCGACAACCGCGTCGCATCGCGGAAGGCAGCGGTCACATCGGCATGCCGCGACAGCGCCCAGAAATCCAGGTCCGGATTGTGGTACAGCGGCGATTCCTCGCGCAGCCGCGCGTACACCGGGTACGGGTCGTCGTGGAAGCCGTAGTCGTAGGGATCGAATACGACCGGTTGCAGCGATGCCGCGGTCATCGGACCCACCTCTCGAGATAGAACGCGTTCACACCGAACCTCATATGCATACCGCCAACCGAGACACAGGACTGGACATGTGTCTGGACGCTACCACCGGAGCGGAAAACCGACAATGGGGGCGGGTCGCCGAGCCGCGCGGGCCACTCGGAAGCGAATCCCGCCACCGCCGCCATCGGGCACGGGCACCGCACAGCAGAGGGGAATGATCATTTCCGCTCGCGCATGAGCTGGTCCAATTCCGATACCGACCAGGGCGGGGTCTGCGCGTGATCGCGGAATCCGATCGATTGCAGCTGCGGCCGCGCGAACCTGCCGACGAATCCACCTGCGGCGATGAGGATCTCACCGGTCACCGCGCGCGAGCGATCATCGGCCAGATACAGATACACCGAGGCGGCGTAGTCCGGCGGCGGGGCGTCCAGTGACGATTGCGCGGTGAACTCGTCGAGCAGGCCACGATCGCGCAGTTCGGCGATCTTCGCCTCGTAGTCCGGCCCGGTGGACAGTTGCGTGCGCGCACCCGGGCACACCGTGTTCACCCGGACGCCATGCTCTTTCAGCTCGGCCGCCATCGCCAGGGACAGGCTGGCCACGGCGCCCTTTCCCGCCGGATAGCCGGTGCCGCCGTAGTCGCCGAGATAGGCGAACGAGCCGGTGTTGACGATCGAGCCGCCGCCGCGCTTCACCATCAGCGGCGCGACCGTCCGGCAGGTGTTGAACACCGTGGTCAGATGCGAATCCAGCAACGTCCGCCAATCCTCGGTGCTGATATCGAGAATCGAGGAGTGCTGCGGTTCGGCGATACCGGCACAGTTGATCAGCACATCGACCCCGCCGAAGTCGGCCACACAGCGCTCGACCAGCCGTTCGGCGACCCGTTCGTCGGCCGCCGAGCCCGCGACACCCACCGCACGGCCACCGTCGGCACCGATATCGCGCACCACCGCTTCGACCGTCGCCTCGGTGCGGGAGTTGACCACCACCCCGGCGCCCCGGCGAGCCAATTCGACCGCGACCGAGCGGCCGATACCGCTGCCGCCGCCCACCACGATCGCCGCTCTACCAGCCAGCGTCGCATCTCCGGTCATCGCGGGCACCACCTCTCCAGTCCAATCTGCTGGAACACGTTCTTGTATTCACAGCTTGATCCAAACTATATTCCGTACAGGTGTCCAGACAGCCCTATCGGAGAGGCGAATGACAAAACTGCTACCCCAGGACGAGGGCTCCCGGCTTCTGATCGACGGCAAACTGGTCGCCGGCGGCGCGGGTGTGTTCGCGACGATCAACCCGGCGACCGAGGAAGTCATCGGTCAGGCCGCCAATGCCGATGCCGCCGATATGGACGCGGCCATCGCCGCGGCCCGCGCGGCCTTCGACAACACCGACTGGTCGCGCAATCACCAGTTCCGCGCACAGTGCCTGCGGCAACTGCGTGACGCGCTGCGCGAGAACATCGAGGAACTGCGCGAGATCACCATCGCCGAGGTGGGCGCCCCGCGCATGCTCACCAGCGGACCACAGCTGGAAGGCCCGATCGGCGACCTCGGATATTTCGCCGACATGGCCGAAAGTTACGAGTGGGCAACCGATCTGGGCGTGGCGAAGCCGATGGGAATCCCCACCGCGCGCACCCTGCGCCGGGAGGCGATCGGCGTGGTCGGCGCGATCACACCGTGGAACTTCCCGCACCAGATCAACTTCGCCAAGATCGGTCCCGCGCTCGCGGCGGGCTGCACCGTGGTGCTCAAACCGGCCCCCGACACCCCGTGGGTCGCGGCGCTGGTCGGCACCGTCATCGCCGAGCAGACCGACATCCCGGCCGGCGTGATCAATATCGTCACCTCCGACGATCATCAGCTGGGCGCGCAACTGGTCACCGACCCGCGGGTGGACATGATCTCGTTCACCGGGTCGACGCAGACCGGGCGCTCGATCATGGCCGACGCGGCGCAGAGCCTGAAGAAGGTCTTCCTCGAGCTCGGCGGCAAATCGGCGTTCATCGTGCTCGACGACACCGATGTGGCCGCGGCGGCAAGCTACGCCGGCTTCACGGTCTGCGTGCACGCCGGACAGGGTTGTGCGCTCACCACCCGCCTGCTGGTGCCACGCGAGCACTACGACGCGGCGGTCGAGGCGGCGGCGAAGTCGATGGGCGGCATCGCTCCCGGCGATCCGAACAAGCCGGGAACGGTGTGCGGGCCGGTGATCTCGGCACGCCAGCGTGATCGCGTGCAGCGCTATATCGACATCGCGAAGTCCGAAGGCGGCACCATCGTCACCGGCGGCGGGCGGCCCGATCGGGATCAGGGTTTCTTCATCCAACCCACCCTGATCAGCGGCCTGTCCAACACCTCGACCGCGGCGCAGGAGGAGATCTTCGGCCCGGTGCTCGTGGTGATCCCGCACGACGGTGACGACGATGCCATCCGGCTGGCCAACGAATCGCCCTACGGCCTGTCGGGCGAGGTCTGGGGCACCGATCAGGCACGCATCGATCACGTGGTCGACAGCGTCCGGACCGGAACCTTCGGCGTCAACGGCGGTATCTGGTACAGCGCCGACGCGCCGTTCGGCGGCTACAAGCAGTCCGGTATCGGCCGGGAGCTCGGCGTGGCCGGATTCGAGGAGTACCTCGAGACCAAGCTGATCGCCACCGCACAGAAGTAGACATCCCGCGAGATCCTCGCGAACCCACTGTAGGAGAAGACAACTCATGGCTCGTTTCACCGATCGCACCGCGATCGTCACCGGTTCGGCGCAGGGCATCGGCGCGGAATACGCGAAGGCGCTGGCCGCCGAGGGCGCGAAGGTCGTCATCGCGGATCTCAACGCCGACAAGGGCAAACAGGTCGCCGAGCAGATCACCGCCGACGGCGGGACCGCGGTCTTCCACCCCGTCGACGTCTCCGATCCCGAATCGGTCACCGACGTGGCCCGTTTCACCAAGAACGAATTCGGCGCCATCAACCATCTGGTCAACAACGCGGCCATCTACGGCGACATGAAGCTCGACCTGCTGCTGACGGTGCCGTGGGACTACTACAAGAAGTTCATGAGCGTGAACCTCGACGGCGCGCTGAACATGACTCGCGCCGTGTGGAAGTACATGTCCAAGGGCGGCGGCGGCTCGATCGTCAACCAGTCCTCGACCGCGGCCTGGGTCTACTCGAACTACTACGGACTGGCCAAGGCCGGGGTCAACAGCCTCACCCAGCAGCTGGCCGTCGAACTCGGTGGATCCAACATCCGGATCAACGCCATCGCGCCGGGGCCCATCAACACCGAGGCCACCCAGACCGTCACGCCGGGCACCATCGTCGACGACATGGTCAGCCGGTTGCCGCTCAAGCGGATCGGCACCCCGCAGGACCTCGTGGGCGCCTGCCTGTACCTGCTGTCCGACGATGCGGCGTGGGTGACCGGGCACATCATGAATGTGGACGGCGGGCAGATCATCCGCTGATCCGGGCGATCACCCGCGGCGTCCATGGTCGCCGCCGCTCGTGAGAACCGTTCGCCCGCCGGGAGTGGCAGCCGGTGCCACCCTCGGCGGGCGCGATCGTGCCGGGCCCGCCTCCGCCGTATCACGGTGCGCGGCCGGTACTTCCCGTTCTCCTCAGATCTCGGCGCTGTCGCGGCGGACGGTGACCGGGTCGGCCAGGCGCTGCTCGTCGCAGATCCGCTGCAACGTCTCGAGGGTCTCGTCGACTCCCGGTCCCAGTCGCGGGCCCGGGGTGAAGGTGGCCGGTAGTTTCCGCATGCCCTGGATGACACCGATGGTGTCGTAGTGCACCGCGCCGTCGGGATCGCATCGGAAGTCGGGCATCCGGTCCAGGACCGCGATCACCATGCGTTTGAAGACCGTGCGAGCCACGTTGGATCCGATGCAGCGATGGATTCCGAGGCCGAAACTGAAGTGCCGGTTCCCCTTCCGTTCCAGGTCGACGGTGTTCGGATCGGGGAACAGTTGCGGATCGCGATTGGCCATCGCCCACGACAGCCACAGCCGCTCCCCCTCCTTGAAGCTGGTTCCGGCGTATTCACAGTCCGCGGAGATGGTGCGGCCGTCCCCGGGGGCGGGGGTGAAGAAGCGCAGGAATTCCTCGGTCGCGGAGTTCAGCAGCAGATCGCGTTCGGCGCTCAGCGCCGCGCGCTGGTCCGGGTGATCCGAAAGCCATTCCAGCGCATGGGCGGTCAGCGCGGTGGTGGTGTCGAATCCGCCACCGATGAGCAGGCCCAGCATGCCGAGGATCTCGATGTCCGGCGGCCGGACACCATCGATCTCGGTATGCGCCAGTTCGTTGACGATTCCCGGCCGCGGCCGCTCGCGCACCTCGATGAGGTTGGTCAGCAGGTCCAGGCCCATTGCCTCGTGCATGCGCCGCACGCGCGGTGTATCCGGGGAATTGGGCGGGGTGTAGACCGAAGCGTGCGCGGGCTCGCAGTACAGCTGCCACTTGTCGAGCCGGATGCCGAGCATGGCCAGGGTGAGAACGGCGGGCACGATATTGGCCAGATCGTCGACGAAATCGATACTCCCGCTCTCGATCCGATCGTCCAGGCTCGCGCGCACCACCTCGTCGACGAGCGGAATCCACCGCTGGACCGCGGCCGGGGACAGATAGGGGTTGAGAACCTGCCGCCAGAGTCGCTGCTCGGGCGGATCCATTTCGAGGATTCCGTTGCGAATCGGTATTCCCGTCTCCGGGAAGGGAATCGTGATTCCGTGATAGCCGCGGCGCTCCCCGTTCGGATCGTGGTCACTGGACACGTTCTCCGAGCGCGCCAGGCTGAAGACCTCCCGGCTGCCCGCCGCAACCCAGTGCCCGCCGTAGGTCGGCGACCAGGCGATCGGACATCGCCGGTGCATCTCGTCGGTGATGGTGTCGAATCTGTCGCGGTACTGCGGCGCGTGCCGATCGAATTCGTAGCGCGGCTGCCGATGTTCTTCGGCGTGCTGTCCGTGCTTTTCGGAGTGCACTGTCACGATGCTGTCCTCTCCGGCGTCCCGGGTTCAGGCTCCACGAATCAGGCTATCTGGACATGGCAATGTTCCTCTCAAAATTGGAGAATCAAATTTATCCACCGCCGATTCGCCGATCGGAAGGTGTCGCCGCGATGCGCTACAGTTGCTCGCCGATGCGGTTCACAGGAAAGACGGGGGCAGGCTCGATGGCGATACCGACCACGGCACAACGCATTTCTACCGCGGGCCGGGTGCGGTAACCGATGACCGGCGATGATCGTCCCGACGGGCCGCAGCAACCACCCTCCGGTCAGGACCCCCATCAGGCACCGCCCACTCGCGCCTTTCCCGGTGGCGTGCCGCCGGGCGCGGGCCCGGACGGCCCCCAGCAGGCACCGCCGACGCAGGCGTACCCGGGTCAGCCCGCGCCTGCGGGACAGCAACCCGGACAACAGAATCCGCCGGGGTATCCGGCGCCCCCGACGCAGGCGTACCCGGTCGGCGGGCCGCCGCCTGGCGGTGCGCCCTTCCCCGGCTCGAACGATCCGACGACCATGCGCCCGGCCGACCCGCCCACGGAGGCGTTCTCCGGCGGCGCGCAGTACCCGCCCGACCCGAATCAGGGTGTGCCGACCCAGATCTACGGTCAGGGCCCGAACATACCGCCCGGCGGTTATCCCCCGCCCGGTGGTTATCCGGATGCGGGCGGCTATCCCCCCGGGGGCGGTTATCCGGATGCGGGCGGCTATCCCCCCGGGGGCGGTTATCCGGATGCGGGCTACCCCGGCGCACCGCAGTATCAGCAGGACCCCCAATACCAGCAGGCGTATCCCCAGGACCCGCAGTATCAACAGGGGTATCCGCAGGACCCGCAGTATCCGGGCGGTCCGCAATACCCCGGTTATCCACCTGTGCCGCCGAATTCGGGCGGCAACAAGGGCCTGGTGATCACCGCGGCCATTCTGGTCCCGCTGCTGATCCTCGGCGCGCTCGTCGGATTCATCGTCTGGAACAACAATCGCGACGACGATTCGAACAACACCGCGGCCGGCTCCTCCACGACCACGACGACCTCGTACGACGAGTCGACGACGAGTTCCGCCGCGCCGCCGACGACCCGCGCGCCCGTCGTGCCGCCGTCCTCACCCGCGCCCTCCGACACCTGGATCGCCGCGGGCTACGACACCGGCACCGGCAAGGTGACCTGGGTACGCAGCACCGTCAGCTCCGACGATGCCACCGCCGAAGTCGCCAAACGTTGCCCGAACTGCGCACAACCGGCGGCCTGGGCGCGCAATGCCTGTGTCGCCATCGTGGTGGGCAACAACGGTGCGTGGGCCTCCACCTGGGGCGAGACCGCCGAGGAGGCCGAATCCAAGGCCAATGGCACGGCCACCGACAACTACGGCGCGACCGGGCCGTTCAACACCTGGTCCAAGTGCGCCACGGAGTGACGACAACCGAGCGTTCTTCCCATCCGCGGGAGTAGGGCGCGGCGGCCCTGCGCTCTACACTTCCGGCAGATGCTGTCGAGTGTCGTCGGCACGGTGTGACGGAGGGCAGGTCATGGCCGAGTCGGTGAACTTTCCCCGGGTCGCCGGTGCGACCCTGTTGAACTCGGCCGTCTCCGACCTGGAGACCGTGCTCGAAGCGCTGCTGAACGGTGTCGGCAACGGCACCGCGGAAAAGAAGGTGATGGCGGCGCTCACCCAAATTGGGAAGAAGCCACCCGAGATCACCAGCGAAATGGTGAGCAATTACGACACCCGGCAGCAGAAGATCAAGAAATACAATGACGAGTGGGATTCGCTCGACACCCACATGTCGGATATCGCCGAGAACTCCGCTGGAGTATCCAAACAGACCCGGGCGGCGGTGAAAGAACTCGAGTCCGATATCAAGGAAATCATTCTCACCGCTGGAAAAGAAATCAATCGCAGCACCAAGCCGGAGCGCAGTCTGGATATACAACTGCGAGCCGTCGGCGCCATCGACAAGGCCGTGGAAGAGGCCGGTGTCCTGGTATCGAAAGCACACCAAGCCCACAACGCGAATTCGGGAAAGATCCCCAAGACGCCGGCGGACACCGGCGGCTCCGGCGGTGGCAGCAGCCCGAGTTTTCCGGCCGTGCCGATCGGAATCGCTCCGACGTCGTATTCCGGTGGCGGCGGTGGAGTCTCACCCGCCTCCTATAGCAACGGGTCACCCACTCCGCTGGAGGGCAGTGAGAGGGACAGGGCCAAACACATCTACGAACGTCTCATCAACGAATATCATCTGTCCCCGGCGCAGGCGGCCGGGATCGTGGGCAACATGCAGGTCGAGGCTCCCGGCCTCAACCCCAATGCGGAAAACCCCGGCGAGGGGGCCATCGGGCTGTGCCAGTGGGAGGGCGGCCGCAGGCACAATCTCGAAGTCTTCGCTGCCAAACGAGGGGTCAGCGAGAAGAACCTCGACGTCCAGGTCGATTTTCTGATGCACGAGCTGTCGACAAGCGAAAAGGGGGCGTACGGCGCGTTGGTGAGCACCGATACGCCCGAGACAGCGGCGGCTGCTTTCGACAAGTCGTTCGAGCGAAGCTCCGGCGAGGCTCGCGGACAGCGAATGGCGAACGCCACCGGTATTGCCCGCATGATGTCGAGCGTCGCTGTCTGAATTCGCCGATCTTCACGGCACGACCACCGCGCGCCCACGCAGCGTGCCCGCCGCCAGGCGTCGATAGGCCTCGGGCCCCTCGTCGAGCGAGAAGCGTTCCACCGCGACATCGAGGACACCCTCGTGTGCCAGATCGATCAGCTCGATGAGTTCGCTGCGCGTACCCCAGTACGGGGATGTCACCGCCGCCTCGTATGGGCTGACCCCAAATCCCACTCGGGCAGCGGACTTTCCGTCGCCTAGGCCGACGATCGTCACATCCGAGTCGACGCCCGCGACCGCCATCGCGGTATCCACGGTCGGCTGATAACCGACGAAATCCAGTACCAGGCTCGCACCCGCCGGACCGGTGATCTTGCGAACGTTCTCGGCGGCAGCGGCATTCGACAGCACCGCCTCGTGCGCGCCCACCGATTTCGCGAACTCGAGTTTGTCGTCGTTGACGTCGAGTGCGATGACCCGCGCCGCCGACAGATGCCGCAGCAGCTGGATCGCCACATGCCCGAGTCCGCCGCTGCCGATGACGACCGCCCAGGAACCGGCCCGCAGTTTGCCCAGTGACCGCTTGATGGCGTGATACGGGGTGAGGCCGGCATCGGTGAGCGGCACCGTCGCCACCGGATCCAGATCACCGATCGGCACCAGATGACGCGGCGAATCGACGATCAGATATTCCGCGATGGCACCCGGTGCGCCCAGGCCGGGCGGGAAGATCCCCAGTTCGGCCGCGCGCGAGCAGTAGTTCTCCATGCCCTGTGAGCAGAACCAGCAATTTCCGCATCCCCACGGGCCGTAGACCACCGTGCTGGTTCCCACCTCGAGGCCCCGCACCCCGTCACCGATGGCGGCGACCGTTCCCGCCCCCTCGTGTCCCAGGGTCAGCGGCAGCTCGAAGCCGAAGTTCTCGAGTGGCATCGACATCACGAAATCGTCGGAATGGCAGACCCCGGCCGCGGTGACCTTCAGCAGCACCTGTCCGGGTCCCGGTTCGGGCGTGGGGATTTCGCGAACCTCGGGTTCGGCTCCCACGGTGACGTACTGCAGTGCCTTCATAGCGCTTTTCCTTTCGGTCGAGCGGCTGGGGCCCGTGCGAGATCGCACCCGGCGTCGCCTGTCAGGCTAGTTCGCGCGGTTCGAGGCCGGAGGCATTTCGACCCGATAGCCGACCCATTGGCACACATTCAGCAAACCACTGGTTCGATCCTCGGAACCCGGCGGCACGCTCAGGCGACGCGGGCGCGGGCGGAGCCGATCACGCGAGCGACCATCGGGAACAGCAGCACCGTGGTAGCACCGGAGGCCACCAGCGTCGACGCCAGTTCCTGACCCATCAGTCCGGCCGCGGTGGCGACCTGGGTGACCGCCACGATGATCGGCAGCCCGGTCGCCGCGTACAGGGCCAGCTGCACCCGTTCCCGGCCGGAGTCCAGGTTCGCACCATGTGGCACGAACCGCTCGCTCAGCCACACCGGCAGTCCGCGGGCTACCGCAATCGACACGACGAAGACCACCCACAGCACCGGCTTCGCGGCCACCGCGCCGATATCGATCCCCATTCCGGAGTTCACGAAGAAGATCGGGATCAGCACCCCGTAGCCGACCGTCTCCAGCGACGGCCCCACATCCGGGTGTCCGGCGGCGATCAGCCGGCGCAGGATCAGCCCGGCCGCGAAGGCGCCCAACACGACGTCGAGATCGAAGACCTCCGCGACCGCCATCAGGATCATCAGCAGCAGGAAGACCGCGCGTACCGGCAATTGCGCAGTGCCACCGCTCAATTCGGACAGCAGTCTGCCGAATCCGGGAACCCGGTCCAGGATGCGGTGCGGTACCAGCCCCACCAGGGCGGCGGCCAGCAGGAACAGCAGCAGGATCACGCTCGCCGCGCCGACACTGTGGCTGGTGAGCAGAAGCGACATCGCCACGACGGGCGCGAGTTCACCCACCGCGCCGTGTGCGAGGATGGCGCGCCCCAGCGGCCGGTCGAGTTCCCCGGTCTGTTTGACGATCGGCAGCAACGTGCCGAGTGCGGTCGAGGTCATCGCGATGGCGACCGCGATATGTGTGGTGAAGTCGGCATCGGTGGCCGACAGCGAGACGAAGACGAGTGCGAACAACAGACAGCACACCCAGGTCGACCATGCGACGCGGCCGGAGCGCCCGCGCAGCAACGCCGGGTCCAGTTCGTATCCCGCCAGCAGGAACAGCATGCCCAGGCCGAGTTCGGCGAGCAGGTCGACCCCGCCCGCCGAATCCGCCCAGTGCAGCCCGAACGGCCCGATGGCCATCCCGCACAGCAGCAGAACCACCACGTCCGGCACGTATCCACGCAGCAATCGCGCGATCAGCGGTGCCAGCATCGCGGCCAGCGCGATCCAGAACAGCGAGACGATCGCCGACGGACCGGATTCCGATGACGCCTGCGCCAGCAGCATCGGATCATCGTCACACAGCCGCCTCGGCAATCTGGCCGCAAACGCCGAGGCGGCCGAATCGGGGCACTACTCCTTCGAGTAGTCCGTGCTCAGCCACCGTTCGGGGCGCATCCGAATGACGATCGACTCCGGGGTCAGGTTCTCGGCCACGAATGCCGCCCCGGCCTCGGGGCCCATATAGCGGACCGCGAGCGAACCCACGATCTCCGATGTGGCCGGTTCGATGCCGACGACCGGGCCCTCGGCCGTGACATAGCGGTACGGCGGCTGCTCGACCTGCGCGGTGAGCGAGAACCGCTGCGCCGCACGGATGAGCTTGTCCTTCACCGTCCCCGCCTCGGTCCACACCAGCACGTCGCCGCCGGGCTCGTAGTCGTACCAGATCGGTACCGCCAGCGGCGCGCGATCCGCGCGTTCCACCGCAATCACCCCCACATGCACCTCGGCCAGGAACTGCTCACGTTCGGAACTGGTCATGGTCGGCATCGGCCGGTCCTTTCGGTCGGTTGGGTACACCTCGCACAACCATCGCGGCGGCCGGTCCTATTTCCGGCCGCTCAACTCAGCCGCAGCGGCAGACTGCGATGGCGGCGGACCAGGATGCTGGGCACCCGCTGCGGCGTGCCGTCCAGCGCGATGCCGGTGGTCCGGTCCAGCAGTGCCGCGACGGCGGTGCGGGCCTCCAGTTTGGCCAGGGCCGAACCGACGCAGAAGTGGATACCGCGACCGAAGGCCATGTGCGACTTACCATTCGGGCGGTGCAGATCGAGAACGCCGGGATCGGGGAAGACGGCGGGATCGCGATTGGCCGCACCCCAGAGCAACAGCAGGTGGCTGCCGGCCGGGAGATCGACGGTACCGAGGCGGGTATCGGCGACCACATGGCGGTAGTGCCCGCGAAAGGGCGACTCCAGGCGCAGCACCTCGTCGAGAAAGGCCGGGATCAGCTCCGGGCGTTGCCGCAACAGCGATTGGATATCGCTGCGGGAGGCCAGAATTCGGCCCGCGGCGGCGATCAGAGCGGCGGTCGACTCGCCACCGGCACCGACCAGCTGGATCAGGATCAGGGCCGCCACCTCGTCGGTGAGGTCACCGGACCGGCAGGCACGCGCCAGTGCGTCGAGCAGATCCCGCGGCGGCCCCTCCCCCGTCGCGCGATTCTTCGCCCACCGCACCTGCTCGAACAGATAGCCGGCCAGCTCGGTGGCCGAACGCACCAGCTCCGGCAGTCGATCCGCCGCCACCACACCGCCGATCATCTCGGTGCTGTCATAGGCCCAGCCGAGCAGTCGCGGCACATCCTCATCCGGTAGCCCGATCAGGGTGGCGACCACCGCCAGTGGCAGCCGATCGGCCATGTCGGCAGCCCAATCGGTGCGGCCGTCGCGGGCATACCGCGACCACAACAGGTCGACGAGGCCGGCGACCATCGGCGCGAGACCACGCACCCGTCCGGCCAGTACAGCCGACACCATTTTGCGATGTATGGCGTGCGCCGGATCGTCCGCGGTCGCCAGCACATGGACGGCCGCGCCCCCATCCATCTCGAACGCGATCGGTGGCGCGTCCGGATACCGGAGCAATACCGCGGTGAGGTTGGCGGAGAAGTCGGCGGTCCGCGCCGCCGCCTCGGCCACCAGCTCCCACGACGACACCAGATGGAAGTCGGTGCCGGGCACCCGGAACACCGGAGCATCGCGGCGCAATCGGTCGTAGAGCGGATACGGATCGTCCAGATGCGCGGGGTCGAACAGCGCCGAACCGTCCGGCAGGGTCGTCGTCATCGGTGAACTCCCATCGTGAACGCGATGCGGCCACCGTGCGGGGCATGGATACAGCTGTCAATCCTTGTCGCGGCATGAGACGAAATGTGCCGACCGGACCGTCGGCCCGCTCCCTGCACCACCCGCGCTCCGCACCCATACCCACAGTTCAGGATGTATTTACTCATCCGCGATGCGATGCGACGATGAATGTGATTCGTCTCGTCTCGAGACAGGGTCGCCCGAGCACACGAAACGGAGGTCCTGCCGTGCGCACCGGTGAGGTGGACTGGCTGGCGGGCGGTGTACGGCGCACCGTCGCGCGCTCGCGGATCGAAACCGCCGCCGCCGAACTGTTCCTCGAACGCGGGATCGATCGGGTGAGCATCGATGACGTGGCGGCGCGGGTGGGATGTTCGCGCGCCACCGTGTACCGGCACGTCGGCGGGAAATCCGAACTGGTCCGCATCGTGATGAGCTCCGCCGCCCGAGAGATCGCCGAGCGGGTGGCCGCGGGCGTGGCGTCGCTGCGCGGGCCGCGCCGGGTCACCGAGGCCATCCTCACCTCGCTCGCCGCGATCCGCCGCGAACCCGCGCTGGCGGCGTTCCTGTCCGGGGCGGGTGTCACCGGCGATCATGTGGTCGCCGTCCCGGAGCTGCGCGGTATCGCGACGGCGCTCACCGGAATCGCGCCCGACGAGGACGCCGCGCAGTGGATCGTGCGGGTGGTGTTGTCCCTGTTGACCTTTCCGCTGCCGGATGCCGCCGCCGAGCGCCGCGCGGTCGAACGATTCGTGGCACCACTCGTACTCCGGCCCGCACACAGACCCACCGCATGAACGCCCCCGCACCGCTGTTCGCGGGACTGACGACCGTGGACCTCGCCTACGGCGTCGGTTCGTATCCGGCCGAGGACACCAAAACCACTGCCCGGGAACAATTCCTGGGTGCGGGCGGACCGGCCGCCAATGCCGCCGTCGCGTGCGCCGTGCTCATCGGCGAGGCGCGGCTGATCACAGCGCTCGGGCGGCATCCGCTGACCGGGCTCGTCCGCGACGATCTGGCGAGCAACGGAGTCGAACTGATGGATACGACACCGGAGCGGGAGCAACCGCCGCCGGTCTCGTCCATCGTCGTCGCGACCGGCCGTGGCACCAGAACCATCGTGTCCCTGGACGGTTCGGGTATCGAAGCGCACTTCGACGCGAAGGTCGCCGAGCACGTGCTGCGATCACCGGTGGTCCTGATCGACGGACATCATCGCGAACTGGCACTGGGCGTCGCCGAAACGGCGCACCGGGCGGGCATTCCCGTCGTTCTCGACGCGGGCCGGTGGCGGCCGGACCATGCCGACCTGTTACCGCTGGTCGACATCGCCATCTGCTCGGCGTCGTTCGCCCCGCCCGGCATCGAGTCCGCGGATCTGTTCGAGGCACTGCACCGGCTCGGGCCGCGCCACGTCGCGGTCACCTCCGGATCGGAGCCGATCCGCTACTCCACCAACGGGATTCGAGGGGAGATCGCGGTTCGCGCCACCGCCACCGGCGATACCCTGGGTGCCGGAGACATCCTGCACGGCGCCTTCTGCGCCTACTACACACGCGATCGCGATGTCGTCGGCGCACTCACCCGGGCGAGCGCGGTCGCCACGCTGTCCTGCCGCTACTTCGGCACCCGCGGCTGGCGGGACGCGCTCAGTGAACTGTCCGGTTGATCCGGATGTGGAAACCGCCGGTGGTGGCGGTGAGTACCAGATCGGCGCGTTCCCGGCCGCGTGCGATCAGCCGGGCATTCGGCAGATCACTGGCGGACACCATGGCGCGCGCCCGCTCCGGGGACTTCCCGCCCCGGAGATGCCGGCGGCGCAACCGGTCCGCGATGACCGACTCGTCGGCGTCCAGATACCAGACCTCGTCGAGCTGGGCGCGCACCCGCGACCAACCGGGCCGATCCAGCAGCAGATAGTTCCCCTCGACGATCGCGATCCGCTGGTCACCGAACATCACCGCATCCGCGACCGGATCGTGCAGTGCGCGATCGTAGACCGGCCAAGGAACCTGGATCTCGTTGTCCCGCAACGCCATCAGACGCTCGACGAAGCCCGCTACATCGAAGGTGTCCGGCTGCCCCTTGCGATCGACGGCGCCGATCGCCCGCAGGGTCGCGTTCGGGAGATGGAAACCGTCCATCCCCGCTACCAGGGCCCGGCCGTCGAGTGAGGTCGCCAAGTGCGCAGCCAGCCTGGACTTCCCCGCGCCCGGCGGGCCGGTGATCCCCAGCAGATACCGATGCGCACTGCCCACGGCGCGCGCCGCGGCGAGCACCCGCTCCGCGAGCTCGTCCACGGTCACCGCCATCGATACTCCCGTCGCACCACGCACCCATTCGACACCGGCCTGCCGGAAACCACGGGAAGCGACACGGCGTTGGGTTCCCGACCGGAAAGCGGGTACCGCAACACCCGCGAAATCCCGTGCCGGAGTGCCACTTCCCGAGATCAGTCCAGCTGTTCGGCTCCGGTGCGCGGGCGCTCATCGGCGAACTCGGCGACCTCGGCGTCGGTGAGCAGGCGGGAGCGGATCAGGAAGCGCACCCCCTCGGGCGCCTCGAGCGAGAACCCGCTGCCCCGGCCGGGCACCACGTCGACGGTCAGGTGCGTGTGCTTCCAGTACTCGTACTGGTCGGCGCTCATCCAGAACGGGGTATCGGCGCCGACCCGGCCGAGCAGTACATCCGAGGCCCCCACGCGGAATTCCCCGCGCGGGAAGCACATCGGCGCGCTGCCGTCGCAACATCCGCCGGACTGGTGGAACATCACCGGCCCGTGCTGTCGAACGAGGCTGTCCAGCAACGACTCCGCTGCCCCGGTCAGGTCGACGCGCGTACCCATCAGAAGAAGCCCAGCTTGTCCGGGGAGTAGCTCACCAGCAGGTTCTTGGTCTGCTGGTAGTGATCGAGCATCATGCGATGGTTCTCGCGCCCGATACCGGACTTCTTGTAACCACCGAACGCGGCGTGTGCGGGGTAGGCGTGGTAGCAGTTGGTCCACACCCGCCCGGCCTTGATGCCGCGGCCCAGCCGGTAGGCGGTGTTGCCGTCGCGGCTCCACACACCGGCACCGAGACCGTAGAGCGTGTCGTTGGCGAGTTCGAGGGCCTGTTCGGTGCTGTCGAAGGTGGTGACCGCGACGACCGGGCCGAAGATCTCCTCCTGGAACACGCGCATGTCGTTGCGGCCCTTCAGGATCGTCGGCTCGATGTAGAAGCCGTCGGGCAGACCCTCCACCTTGCGCGGGCTGCCGCCGGTGAGGACCTCCGCCCCCTCCTGACGCCCGATGTCGATGTAGGACAGGATCTTCTCGTACTGATCGTTGCTGGCCTGGGCGCCGATCATGGTCTCGCTGTCGAGCGGGTTCCCGCTCACGATCGCCTTCGTGCGTTCCAGGCAGCGGGCCATGAACTCGTCGTAGATCGAGGAGTGGATGAGCGCGCGCGACGGGCAGGTGCACACCTCGCCCTGGTTCAGCGCGAACATCACGAAACCCTCGACGGCCTTGTCCAGGAAGGCGTCGTCGGCGGCCATCACATCCGGCAGGAAGATGTTGGGGCTCTTACCACCCAGCTCGAGTGTCACCGGGATGATGTTCTCGCTGGCGTACTGCATGATCAGCCGGCCGGTGGTGGTCTCACCGGTGAACGCCACCTTGGCCACCCGCGGACTGGATGCCAGCGGCTTACCGGTCTCGACACCGAAACCGTTGACCACGTTGACGACTCCCGGTGGGAGCAGATCGCCGATCAGCTCGATCACCTTCATGATCGAGGCCGGGGTCTGCTCGGCGGGCTTGAGCACCACGGCATTACCCGCGGCCAGCGCCGGCGCCAGCTTCCAGGTCGCCATGAGAATCGGGAAGTTCCACGGGATGATCTGGCCGACCACACCCAGCGGCTCGTGGAAGTGGTAAGCGATGGTGTCGGAATCGATTTCGCTGACCCCGCCCTCCTGTGCGCGGATGGCACCGGCGAAGTAGCGGAAGTGATCGACCGCCAGCGGCAGGTCGGCGGCGAGGGTTTCCCGGACGGGCTTGCCGTTGTCCCAGGTCTCGGCGACCGCGAGCCGATCCAGATTCGCCTCGATCCGATCGGCGATCTTGTTCAGGATGTTGGCGCGGTCGGTGGCGGAGGTGGCGCCCCAGCCGTCGGCGGCGGCGTGCGCGGCGTCCAGCGCCAGATCCACATCCGCGGCGGAGGATCGAGCGACTCGGCAGAAGGTCTCCCCGTCGACCGGCGAGGGGTTGTCGAAGTACCGGCCCTCGACCGGTGCCCTCCACTCGCCACCGATGAAATTGTCGTAGCGGTCGGCGTAATCGACGATGCTGCCCTCGGCGCCGGGCTTGGCGTAGATCATCTCGGACACTCCTCGCTGAGTCGGGTCGGCATCACGGCTGCGAAATCGTGATGTAGACCACTATGGGCGGCGGAGGTTGGCACAAGGTTGATCCGCGCCGAGCGTGTCCCGATCAGTCCCGCAACGCGGTGTGCAGGCGGGCCACCGCCACCGCGCGGCGGGCGTCGGCGGGCGGGAGCAGGCGCAGCGCGTGTTCGTGAACGGCGATGTCACCCAGGGCTTTCGCACCGTATTCGAGGGCCAGCGCGGCATCGGGCCGGGCCAGCACCGCGGTGCGCATCCCCACCTCGAGATACTCGCGCCACTCGACGATGCCCGGTGTCTGCGAACCCGGCAGCAGCGGGCCCCGGTACAAGCGCACCGCGGTGGCCGCGTCCCCGGCCGCCAGCGCGGCCAGCAGATCGGCGGCATCGCAGCGCACCGGTGTGGTGAGCCGGTACACCCGGTTGCTGATCTCACCACCGGTGGCGCGGCGAAGATGGGAGACATCGGCTTTGAGCGTGCTGGAACCGGTGGCGCGATCACCGTAAACGGCCAGATGCAGACGCTCGGGAGTGAAGCCTTCGGGTTCCAGGGCCAGCAGCGTGAGGATCTCGAGCTGACGCCGCCGCAACCGCACCGGACGACCGGCCCGGCTGAGTTCGGCCGCGCCGAGACAATGCAGCCGCACGCCGGATTCGGCGTCCGTCGTGGCGAGGAGTTTCGCCTCCACCGCGGCGGCGAGCGACAGCACCGTGGACATGGCCAGCGGATGCGACCGGTCCCAGGTGGTGGACAGATCGAGGACACCGAGCTGGCGGCCGTCGGCGGCCCGGATCGGCGCGCAATAGCAGACCCAGCCGTGCAGCGCCTCGACCAGATGCTCGGCGGAGAACACACTGCTGGGGCGGCCGGTGTGCAGGGACAACGACAGCGCGTTGGTGCCCATGTGGTCCTCGTCCCAGCGGCCGCCCGGGGTGAACCCCACCCGTTCGGCCCGCCGCCGCATCACCTGACCGCCGTCGGACCACAGGATGGTGCCCGCCTCGTCGGTGACGGCCGCGACGAATCCGGCATCGTGGGTGATGCTGTGCAACTGATCCGACAACTCGCCGACCGGTCCCCGCAGTGGTGAGGACGCCCAGCTCGACGCCACATCACCGACGGCGGGCGCACAGTCGGTGGCCGGGTCGACGACAGCGCGCGAACGCAACCAGGACTGCGCCACCTCGGCGCGCGGTTGTGGTTGGGCGACATCGGATTCCACCGACGCGTCGGGCACCCAGTGCGCCCACTGCCGCTCCGCGACCTCACGTCGCCGTCGCAACGCGCCGTCCTGTCCTGCTCGCATCCGCATCTCACCCGTCAGACGTCCGCCGATTCGCCGCCACGGCGAATCGGCGCTGCTCCGGGCTGGGCGTGCGGGTCGGTCCGCGCGATGGTCGGCTCACCCTCATTGTCCAGCAGACCGCCCGGTCGCGGGGGCGAACCGGCGGCCGGGACGGTTCAGATCGGGGTCAATTCGAACAGCCGGAAGACCCGGGAACCCGCCAGCCGCTGTTCCATCGCATAGCCGGGCCAGTAGTCCACGGCATGCGCCCAGGCGCGCTCCCGGTCCTCGCCCTCGAGCCGCCGCACCCGTACCTTGGTCCGCTCCCCACCCCTGTTGATCTCGGCGTCGGTGGCGGCCACGAGGTTGGCCGACCAGGACGGGTGCTCGGGCCGCCCCCAATTGGAACCGATCAGCAGCTGGCGCCGTGGGCCGTCGGGGACGTAGAGCAGCGACACCGTGCGCGGCAGCCCGGATTTCCGGCCCAGCACGGTCAGTTCCATCGACGGCAACCCGGCCAGATCCAGCACCCCGTGACGGCCACCGGACAGCCGCCGCACCAGCCGCTCCAGGACGACGACCAGTGGGCCGATGCGCATCACCCAGGGAATGCGGGCCAGCGCCCGGCCCAGCGCCGGCAGCGGATTGCGCAATACCGGCACCCGTTTCCGTTCCGACATCGCGCCGCGCGTCAGTGCGAACCGGCGGTGCGCCTGGGCAGTTTCCAGCCCGGTCGCGGGAAGTGACAGGTGTAACCGTCCGGGTAGTGCTGCAGGTAGTCCTGATGCTCGGGCTCGGCATCCCAGAAATCGACCGCCGGGGTCACCTCGGTGACGACCTTGCCCGGCCACAGTCCGGAAGCGTCCACGTCGGCGATGGTGTCCAGCGCGATCGCCTTCTGCTCCTCGTCGAGGTAGAAGATGGCGGACCGATAGCTGCTGCCGACGTCGTTGCCCTGCCGATCCTTCGTCGACGGGTCGTGGATCTGGAAGAAGAACTCGAGCAGTGCGCGGTAGTCGGTGCGCGCCGGGTCGTAGACGATCTCGACGGCCTCGGCATGGCCGGGATGATTGCGATAGGTGGGGTGATCGTTGCGGCCGCCGGTATATCCGACGCGCGTCGAGATCACTCCCGGCTGCCGGCGAATCAGCTCCTGTACGCCCCAGAAACATCCGCCTGCCAGAATCGCCTTGCGTGTGTCGGTCACGCTTCCTCCTTCAGCGTCGAGTCCCCACCGGAATCTTGCACCAGTACAACCCGGACAGGGGTGGGAAAAGTCCCGCCCGACGGGGCGTGGCGGCCCGTCCGCTGTGAATCATGCCTCACCACCCATCCGCGCCGTTGTCACCGAATACGGCCGAATCCTGCTGCGCGGACCGTATTTCGGTGTGTAGATCGACGCGCGTGCCCGCCGCGCCGGTATCGATGTCGACATCGGTGATCAGGGCCCGCATCATCATCAGGCCACGACCGCGCCGCGGATCCGGCCGGTCACCGACGGGTTCCCAGCTGCCCCGGTCGATGATCGACAGGTACAGGTCGGATCCGCTGATCCGACCGCGCACCGCGACGATGCCCGGACCGTCCCGATATCCGTGCTCCACGGCATTGGTGCAGGCCTCGTCCACCGCCAGCAGCACGTCGTAGATCTGATCCGAACCGATCCCGCCGCGCTGTAACCAGCCACGTAACCGGTGGCGCACCTCGCTCACCCGCGCGGCTTCGGACGGAAAATCCGATCGGAACGGCTCGATTCCGGCCGCGGCCGAGTGACGTATCCCGGCTCCCCGGACATGGTCGTCCAGAGGATTCCGAAACACGCTCATACTCTCACTCCGATCGCAGCCGATGATGCCTTCGCCACCGCGATACCCGCTTTCGCGCACACCATGCGGCGACACCCGTCACCGATCAGTCCCGCAGCGCCTTGTCCCGGAGTTGTTTGAGCGTGCGGGACAGGATCCGTGAGACCTGCATCTGCGAACAACCGAGGTTGCGCGCTATCTGCTCCTGGGTCATCCCGGCGAAGAATCGCATCGTGAGCACGTACCGCTCCCGTTCGGGCAGGGCGTCGATCAACGGCTTGACCGTGAGTGTGTTCTCGATCGAGCCGAAGGTCGGATCCTCGTCACCGATCGTGTCCAGGATCGAGCGCGAACTGCTGTCGTCGTCGGTGGGCTGCACATCCAGCGACTGGGTCTGATACGCGTTTCGTGCGATCAATGCCTGGGTCACCTCGCCCAGATCGGCGCCCATGGCCTCGGCGATCTCACGCGCACGCGGCATTCGGCCCAGCTGCTGCGAGAGATCGTCCACCGTCGGTCCCAGCGCGGTCTGGATCTCCTTGAGCCGCCGGGGCACCCGCAGCGCCCAGGCATGGTCGCGGAAATGACGGCGCACCTCACCCATCACGGTCGGCACGGCATAGGCCAAAAATGGCGTGCCCTGTGAGGGATCGAAGCGGTCGACGGCACCGACCAGTCCCACCCGCGCGATCTGCAGCAGGTCCTCGAAGTTCTCACCCCGGCCGCTGAATTTCCGGGCGATGTGCTCGGCCAGCGGCAGACAGCGGTTGATCACCCGCTCGCGCAGCTGTGCCCGGCGCGGATCGTCCGCGGGCAGGGCATCGAGCTCGGCGAACATGGGCGCCACATCGTCGTAACCGTCGGCGTGAGCCCGGTGGGTACCGGTGCGCGCCGCCGGCGTCTCCGGCGCGGAGGCCGCGCTGTTGTCAGGCGACATCGGTTCCGCCACGCGCCCAGCGGAATTCGACGACGGTCGGGTAGCCGCCCGCGGATTCGTCGTAATCGGAGTTCGACGTGTGCACCCACTGTGTCAGCGTCGAGACGATGTGCCAGCCGAAACCGGTGGTGTCCGGAGAGTCCGCGCTCGTGGTGACCGCGGCCACCCGCACATCCATCGTCGAATCACCGGCGGTGAATGCGCAATCGATCACCGATGTGGTGACCGCGTCGACGATCAGGGCACTGACCACCTCGTCGACGGCCAGCCGGATGTCGGTGGCCTCGTCGATGCCGAAATCGGCCACCAGTGCCACGGTTTCGGTCAGGGCACGGAGCATGATCAGTTGCTCCGCGACGGCCGGCACCCGGAATCCGACCGCAGTGGTCCCCGCCTCGGGAGACACCTTCTCCACCATGCCCATTCCTTGCTCCCAATGATCGTGCCGCAAAACGATTTCCCAGCGTACGCGAGCGCTCGCGCGGTATCGGCCGATCGCTTCGACGGCGCCCGTTCGAACCGTGGCGAACGGGGTATGTTGTTCACCGGCGACAGTTCGCCGCGCCGCTGCCAGCGGCACAGACAGCGATATGTCGGAGGTATCGAAGTGACCACATGCGGTACGCACCAGCTCGCGCCGGAGGTTGCCCGATGAACGGCGAACGGGTCTCACCGGTACTGCGCACCGAACAGCGCACCGAGGGTTCCGCCGTGGTGGTGACGGTGTACGGCGAGGTGGACATGAATTCCGCACCGCAGTTGCAATCGGCGCTCGACGAGGCGCTGCGGGAATCGCCCGCTGCCGTCGTCCTGGACATGAGCGAGGTCGGATTTCTCGGTTCGGCGGGGCTGAGTGTGCTGCTGACCGTCTCGCAGGCCGGAACCGCCGCGCTGCGCGTCGTGGCCTCGCCCGCGGCGCGCCGTCCGATCGAGGTGACGGCGCTGGACGAACTGCTGGAACTGTTCCCGAGCGTCGAGGCCGCGCTGAACGGCTCGACCGCGAACTGATCCGGACGGTATCCGGCACGCTCACCGCTGCCTGGGGAGACGGACGACCTGGACGAAGAATTCGTCGATGTGCTTGATCGCGGCGATGAACTGGTCCAGGTCGACCGGTTTGGTGACATAGGCGTTGGCGTGCAGCCGATAGCTCCGCAGAATGTCCTCCTCGGCGGCCGAGGTGGTCAGCACGACCACCGGAATATGGTTCAGATCCGGATCGGATTTGATCTTCTCCAGAATCTGCCGGCCGTCGTATTTCGGGAGATTCAGATCCAGCAGAATCAGATCCGGCCGAGGCGCCTCGGGGAATTGCCCCTCTCGATACAGGAAGTCGAGCGCTTCCTGACCGTCGTGCGCGACGTGCAGCGTGTTGCCGATCTTGTTGTCCTCGAACGCTTCACGCGTCATGAGCTCGTCGCCGGGATCGTCTTCCACGAGCAGGATGTCGATGGGCTGGCCCAGTGGATCGGTCATGCGTCGACTCCTTCGGCTACGGGTTCGATGGGGACGGGCGCGGTGTGCGCCGCGAGGGTGAAGCGGAATCGGGTGCCGCCGGTGTAGGTGGTGTCGATCCACAGTGCGCCACCGTGGTACTCGACGATCTTCTTGCACAGCGCCAGACCGATACCGGTGCCGCTGTATTCCTCCCGATTGTGCAGGCGCTGGAAGATCACGAACACCTTCTCGGCGAACTGGGGCGCGATACCGATCCCGTTGTCCGATACCGAGAACTGCCATTGCCCGGGGTCCTCGCTGGACTCGCATTCGATCCGCACCAGGGTCGTGGTATCGGGTGCGCGGAATTTGACGGCATTACCGACGAGGTTCTGCCACAGCATCGTCAGCAGGGTGTGATCGCCGGTGATCTCGGGCAGTTGCTCGGGTTTTTCGATCACCGTGCCGGAGTCCTCGATCGCACCGGACAGATTGTCCAGCGCCGAATCCAAAGTGGCGTTCAGGTCGACCGGTTCGGTGCCGTCGATCACCCGCCCCACGCGGGAGAAGGTCAGCAGATCGTTGATCAGCCGCTGCATCCGCTTGGCACCGTCCACGGCATAGTCGATGTACTGCTTGGCCCGGTCGTCGAGCTGATCGTGGTAGCGCTTCTCGAGCAGCTGGCAGAACGCCGCCACCTTGCGCAGCGGTTCCTGCAGGTCGTGCGAGGCGACATAGGCGAACTGCTCCAGCTCGGCGTTGGATCGGCGCAGCTGCACCGTCTGCCGGTCCAGATCCTCGGCTTGGCTGGCGAGCCGTTCCTCCTGCTCACGCGCGGCCGACAGTTCGGTGACGATCCGCACCCGCATCTGCTCCACCGCCTCGGCGACGGTCGCCAGATCCGCGGGCCCGCGCGGGCTGATGTGATGATCGAACTCGCCGTTCGCGACCCGCAGCGACGATGCGGTGAGATCGTCGAGCGGGCGCGCGACCAGCCGCCGGATCAGCACGATCAGCGCGAGACCGGTCAGCAGAACCACGACCACCACCGCGATCAGCACCCGATCGCGCCATGCCCGTGCGTCGGTCAGCTCGTGCCGGTCGGCGACGATCGCGGCGGAAGCGTCGGCGTTCTGTGCGGCGAAGGCCACCCGCAACCCGTCGAAGAGGATCTTGCCCCGGCTGACCAGCGCCTCGGTATCGCCACCACGGGTGTTACCACCCGCGGCGATCAGAGGTTCGGCGTATTCGCCGCGCCAGCGCCGGGTTGCCGACTCCACACTGTCGAGCTGGGCGAGCTGTTTCGGCCGCCCGGCAGCCACCTCGCGGATGCGCGCCACCGCCGCGGCCTCGTCCTGTACGCCTTGGTTGTACGGATCGAGAAACTGCGGGTCACCGGCGATCGCGAAACCACGCAGACCGGTCTCCTGGTTGACCAACGCCGACTGCAGGCGGTAGACCTCCGTGGCGGTGGGCTGCGTGCGGTCGAGCAGTCGATCGGTCACCGCGTTGGTCCGCACGATCACCTGGCCGGCCACGACCGCGCCGAGGACGATCATCACGATCATCAGCCCCAGCACGATCTGAAACCAGGTCTGCACGGTGAAGCGCCCGACACTGCCGGCGCGACGCCGTGTGCTCGTCATCGGTCGCCCTCCTGCCCGCGTTCGCGCCAGCGCAGATGAACGACGGCCACGTCGTCGTCGAGCCCTCCGGCCGGCGCGGCGGCGTCCTCGACCCTGCTCAGCAGTTCGTCCAGATACCGCGCGGGCTCATCGGCCGATACCGCCGTCGCCATCGACAGCAGGCCGTCCTCACCGAGACGCTCGCCGTCGGTGCTCGTGCGCGCCTCGAACAAGCCGTCGGTGAACAGCACCAGGCCGGTTCCCGCGGGCACGTCCACCCGCTGCACCGGCCAGTCCGCCCGGCCCGGCACGAAGCCGAGCGCCGGCCCGCCGGGAACCTCGAGCCACTCGGTACCGGTGGGCCCGTGCACCAGCAGACCCGGATGCCCCGCGCGGATGACCTGCACCTGCGTGCACTGCGGCGGGGCGTACAACGTCGTGAGTGTGGCGAAGATCTGCGGACCGGTCCGTTCGGCGACCAGCACCTGCTCCAACAGCTCCACCTGCCGAGGCCCGGTGACGCCGCTGATCACGAGGGTGCGCCAGGCCAGCCGCAGTCCGACGCCGATCGCGGCCTCGTCCGGTCCGTGACCGGCCACATCACCGATCAGGGCGTGCACCGTGCCGTCGGCTTCCTGGACCACGTCGTAGAAGTCACCGCCCAGCAGCGAATACGCGCGGCCCGGCCGGTATCGCGACACCACGTCGATGACGGGTTCACCACGCAGCAGCGGTGTGGGCAGCAGACCCCGTTCCAGGCGGGCGTTCTCCTGCTCGCGCATGGTGGTCGCACGCAGTGCGGCGGCGGTTCGCTCGGCCTGTTTGCGCTCGATCGCGTAGCGCACGGCACGGCCGAACCACTCGGGCTCGACCCGGCCCTTGACCAGGTAGTCCTCGGCACCGGCCGCCATCGCCGCCAGTCCCGTCTGCTCCTCGTCGAGCCCGGTCATCACCACGACCGCGACCTGGTCGGTGTACTCGCGCAGCTGGGCGAGGGCTTCGAGGCCCTGCGAATCGGGCAGGTTCAGATCCAGCAGTACGCAGTCGGGCAGCCCCGCGGCCAGCCAGGCGCCCGCCTCGGACAGCGACCGGACATGTTCGAGCCGGGCGCCGGGCGCACCGTCGGCCACGAGCTCCTCGACCAGCAGGGCATCGCCCGGATCGTCCTCCACGAGCAGAATCGTCCGCCCGATCGGCAGCCCCCGCCCGAGCGACGGCACCGCCGCCGACGCCGAGAGCTGGGCGGAGCGGTTCCCACCGCGATCCGGCCGCGCGTCATCGGATGCGCGCACCACGGCGCCACCGGAGACATCGCGAGCCCGCGGGTTCTGTTCCCGCAGCGAGGGCCGGGTCTTCGGCGAGGCCGACGCACCGGGCGTCGACGTGGTGACCATGGACGAGGGAAGCGCGACCGTGCCAGGAGCGGCACGTTTCGACAATGCTGCCTCCGATCGAAAAAGTGGCGGCCCGAGCGCACGCCTACTTGCTCAGCGGCCTGTTGCTCGACCGTGAGGCGAGCTGATCCTAGCCGACGCCGTTCGGCACCGCCGGGTGTACCCACGTCGCCCACTGTCGCGCAGAACGGATCAGGGCATCGCGTCCGCGGCGGCGCGCTCCGGCCTGAAAGGCTGGCTCACAACGTCTTTCGCTGCTTGCCGCAGGCGGCTCGATTCGCGCGGGGCACCGGGAACTCCGATCGCGTAGCGACCGCGCAGTTTCACCGACCACACAGCGACCACTGCCGCATACATCGAGATGACGGTCAGTGCGACGACACCGATCCCCACAAGCAGCGTAACCACGAACGATCCGGTCCTCTCGATGTCGAACGGTCTCGATCCGAACTCCGGCGCAGGTCGCCGTCTCCCGGACCGCGAGCGTCGGCGTCGAGCACCGATTCGGTGCGCCGTCCACGCTCGCAGTGTTCGAAATGCCCTCAACGCCGCGCACCAAACAGAAATTTCCCCGCGCATCCGGCGGGATGCCGGTCCATCCGACCTGGTATGCCGGGTGATCGCGGTCCGGCGGATACTGTGGCGGTGAATACCGAACAGCGGCTGGCTGCCGCAGAGCTGGATCTCGTCACCACCGTGCTCGGTGCGGAGCCGTGCGGCGGTGTCGGCTGGTTCCGGTTCTGGTTCGCCGACCAGCGCTGGGAGTGGTCCGAGGAAGTGGCCCGGATGTACGGCTACTCCGCCACCGACACCGACCCCTCCACCGACCTGCTGTTGTCGCACAAGCACCCGGACGACCGGGAAGCAATGGCGGCAAGCATCGCGACGGCCCTCGAGACCGGCGAGCCGATCTGCGGACAGCACCGCATCCTCGACAGCGAAGGACGGGCGCGCGACATCATCGTCGTCGGTGATCATCTCGCCGACGATGCGGGCACGATCATCGGCACCTGCGGCTTCTTCGTCGACATCACCGAGACGATCGCCGGTGAGCGCAACGACGCGATATCGGAGGTGCTGCCCGAGCTGATCGAGAACCGGGCGGTCATCGAGCAGGCCAAGGGCGCGCTGGTCCTCGCCTACGGCATCAGCCCGGACCAGGCGTTCCGGGTGCTGAGCTGGCGCTCGCAGGAAACCAACACCAAACTGCGTGATCTGGCGGTGCAGTTCGTCGACGAGTTCCGCCGCTTGCGGGGGCAGAACACCGCCACCCGCAGTCGCGTCGACCACATCGTGCTCACCGCACACCGGCTGGTGCCGCACGACTGAACCGGCCCCACGGCGCGGGTCAGTCCGGGTGCACCGATTCCGGATCGGCGAGCACGATGTCCCGGGTGGGCCCGGTACCCACCGCGGTGGCGTGGGCATCGATGCGCACTTCGGTGCGGCCGCGAATGGCCCGATCGCAGCGGCGGGCCAGATCGTGGCGATCCGCACCCGGTGCCTGCGCCGGAAGCAGGACCAGTTCGGCGACGACACCGCGGGCCCGCAGCACCCGGCGAACAGAGTCGAGGAAGGTGTCCACACCGACGAACCCGGGCACCGTCGAGATCTCACTTGCATCGTTCAGATAGCGCAGGCGAATGGGCTGCACCGGCGTCGCGGTATCCACCGCGGCCTGGAACAGCGCGGGGCGCAGCCGCCCGTGAGCCCGCCCACACCAGGTGGTGCCCTCCGGGAACACCCCGACCCGCTCCCCCGCCGTCAGCCGCGCCGAGATCGCCGCGATCACCTCCGGTAGCTGTCGCAGTCGTTCGCGCTCGATGGGGATCACCCGCATCAGCCTCGCCAACCTGCCGAGCAGCGGCCAGGAGACGAGATCGGCGCGCGCGACGAACCCCATCGGCGAGACGGTGGCCAGCGCGAGTATGTCGGTCCAGCCGACATGGCCGGCGACCACCAGCATCCCGGCATCGACCTGCGCGTCCCGGACCACCGGCGCCGCGGCGGGCTCGGCCGCGTGCCGGCGGTCGACGATCCGCAGTTCGATTCCGCAGCACCGCACCATCGCACGGGCGTAGCGCCGGTGCAGGCGCGGACGGCGCGACCGCGGCGTCACCACGTTGATCACGGGGAAGGCGGCCAGCAATCCCACCACCCCCGCCGCGCGGGCGGTACTGCGCAGCACACTCGCACTGTCGGGAGTGTCGACGCAGCGCGCGCCGCACGGGCTCACCGGCATCCACGCGTGCACGGGTGCGGCGGGCGGGCAGGACAGCCCGCCGCGTGCCGCGGTGGCCGAAGGCTCGGCCGGCGCCACACCGGGGAGGTGCGAACGGTCGGAAATCGTTGCACCGGTCAATAATTCGCTGTTCACCGACATCACACACCGCCACGATCGGTGACCACGGCGGCCTGAGCCGCTCGCGCGTCCATGGCGCCCGCCGCACTCTGCAGACGTTCCAGGTAGCGGGTGTTGATGGTTTCCAGCCCGAGCAGGGCCACGAAGTCGGCGACACCGAAATCGGGATCGTGCGCCGGTTCACCGCAGATCTCGGCGCCCAGCCGCAGATAGCCACGCAGCAGCGGCGGGAGCTTCGGGCGCGCGGGCGCGTCGACCTCGTCGAGCCCGCGCCCGTCGACCAGCACCGGCCGATACGGGCGCACCCGGCGCTGCGGATCGCCGGCGTGCTTGCTCAACAACAGATTTCGCACCGCCGCCACGTTCACCCCGGGCGGGTCGGTGGGGCCCTCGCACATCGGAACCGATACGCAGCCCATCACCCAGTCGTAACCGGTGAGCTGGATGTAGTGCAGGATTCCGGCCCACATCAGAGTCAGCACCGAACCGTTGCGGTGCTCGGGAACCACGCAGGCGCGGCCCATCTCGACGATCCGCTGCCCCGCGGGATCCATTGCGCTCACATCGAATTCGGTGGCGGTGTAGTAGCCGCCGGCCGCGGAGACCTTGTCCGGGGGCAGCATCCGGTAGCAACCGACGAATTGATCGGTGAGATCGTCGCGGACCAGTAGATGGTCGCAGTGGTCGTCGAACCGGTCGGCGTCCAGACCGTCGGCGTTGTCCGGAATATCGAATCCGGGTTCGTTTGCGAAAACCTGGTACCGCAGGCGTTGTGCGGCACGGCGGTGGTCGAGATCGGAAGACACAACCAGGGAGTACTCTGGCCGAGCGGCCCCTGGGCCTGTCGTGCGGGTCGCGGTCAGCACGGACGATGGCGTCATGTGTCGATGAAGCCAGGCGGATCGGGCATCGCGGCGACGTTCGAGTGTCGAGCCGATGCCAGTCCGGTGAACGAGACGCCCGTCACACCGAACGTTAACCAGCGCGTTTCCGCCCCGTCTCCGGCAATTGGCTCACCGACCCACAACCGCCGCGGCGGTGCGGCTCGCTCACAGCGGGTTGTTCGGATCCCGTTCCGGCAGCGGGCGTTCGGTGATCACCGGACGGCCCAGCGGATTGCGGACCCGGCGCTTGGCGGCCTGATAGACCTGAATCGTCTCCGCCGCCACCACATCCCAGGCGAAATCGGCGGTCAGCCGCTGGTGTGCGGCGTAGGCGCGCTGCTGGGCGGCCGTGGGATCGTCGAGTACCGCGGTCACCGCCTCGACCAGTCCACTCACGTCCGCGGGTTCGAACGAGGCACCGGTGATACCGTCGACCACCAGCTCACCCAGCCCGCCGGCCGTCGAGGTCACCAGTGGCGTACCGGCCGCCGCGGCCTCGAGGGCGACGATGCCGAACGGCTCGTAGCGGCTCGGCAGCACGATCGCGTCGGCACCGTGCAGCCAGCCCAGTAGTTCCGTATGGTCCAGGCGCCCGGCGAAATTCACCGCGCGCGCCACCCGGTGCACCCGGGCGCGCTCGCGCAGCCACTCGAACTGGGTACCGACCCCGGCGATGGTGAGCGTGGTGCCCGGATGCGCGCGACGGATCCGCGGCAGTGCCGCGATCGCGTCCTGTATGCCCTTCTCGTATTCGAGCCGGCCCACATACAGCAGCCGCGGCGGCCCCGAACGCGGTGAGCGGTCGCGAAAGGTCCACGCGCCCACATCGATTCCGTTGCGGATCACCGTCACCGGCACCAGCCCGGGGCCGTACAGGCTGTCCACCTCGTCCTGCATGGAGGCCGAACAGGTGATCAGCGCATCGGATTCGCGGGCGAGCCACCACTCGACCGAGTGGACCTGCTTGTTGACCCGGCCCGACACCCAGCCGCTGTGCCGCCCGGCCTCGGTGGCGTGGATGGTCGATACCAGCGGCACGTCGTAGTGCTCGGCCAGGGCGATCGCCGAATGCGCGACCAGCCAGTCGTGGGCGTGCACCACATCCGGCGTCCAGCCGTCGGCGATCCCCGGCTTGCTCAACGCGATACCGGCCCGAACCATCGCGTGGCCCATGGCCAGCGTCCAGGCCAGCATGTCCTCGCCGAAATCGAAGGCGGGCGGATCCTCCGCGACCGCGACCACCAGCACCCGGTCCTCGATGAACGTGTGGGTGGGATGGGTGGTCGCATCGGTGCCCATGGGACGGCGGGCCAGCACGACGACCTCGTGTCCGGCGGCGGCCAGTTCGACCGCAAGGTGATGGACGTGGCGACCGAGCCCGCCGACAACCACCGGTGGGTACTCCCACGACACCATCAAGATCTTCATGCCGGTCCTTCTGTTGCTCCCGCCGCGCGGTGACCGAGTCCGGATGGGTCCGTCTCTCGTGCGTCGAGTCGCCGCGCGTCCAGAGCGGGAAAGAATCCGTCGGCCGCATACCATCCTGCCGCCAACTGCCGCGCTTTGGCGAGTTGACCCGAGGTGACCGCCCCCGCGAGTTCGCGGACGGCATGGGCGTGCTCGTGCGCGCGATCGCGGGCATAGCCGGCCGCGGAATCCTTGCTGACCATGAACGCCCAGTCGCTGGACACCGCGAGAATCGCCTCGCGGACCAGCTGATCGGCGACCGGATCACGCAGCCCGTCGGACTGCGCGGCCATCTTGTCCAGCGTGTCCAGCGCGGTGCGCACGACCTCGGCGTCGAGTTCGACCAGATCCTGGACCTGATCGCCGGCCCACACCCGCCAATCCTTACCCGAACCCCACGAGGAATCGGCCAGCTCCACCGGCTCGCCGACAAATCCGGCCGCACGGGCATCGGCCAGGGTGCCGACGGTGACACCGGCCTCGGGCAGCGCGCGCAGTACCTGCTCCAGCCACTGCGGGCCCTCGTGCCACCAGTGCCCGAACAATTCGGTGTCGAAGGCGGCGACCACCAGCGCGGGCCGGCCGATGCGCTCGGATTCGTCGATCAGGCGCCGGCGCACGGTCTCGACGAAATCGGCCACATCGCGCTCGACCGCCGCGGCGGCGGCCGCCGGGTCGTAGGGCGCCTTGTCCGGACCGGCCACCGTCTTACCGGTCACCCGGGCGGGTTTGAGACCGGTGTCATGGTCGTAGTGATGGAAGTCGCGATAGTGACTCTGCCCCGGATATCCGGATTTCGGCGACCAGACCCGATAGCTGACCTGCAGATCCCGCCCGAAGGCCACGACATCGCTGTCCCACACCGGGCGGCCCACGGTGGTATTGCCGCGCAGGGCGGGGCCGTCGACCATGAAATGCGTCACACCGGCATCGGCGTACCCCTGTTCCATACCGGGGGTGAAACCGCACTCCGGCGCCCAGATACCGGCGGGCGTGTGCCCCCAGCGATGCCGGGCATCGGCCAGCCCCTCACGCAACTGGAATCCCCGCAGCCGGGGATCGAGCAACGGCTGGAACGGGTGCGCCAGCGGACCGCCGAGCAGTTCGATCGTTTCGGCGTCGATCAGCTCACGCCAGACCGGCGACCCGCCGTGCCGCCACCGCTGCTCGAAATCGGCCAGCGCCCGCGCGGCCAGCGTGTGCTCGTACCGGCCGAGCTCGCGTTTGCCCGCCATCGACGCCTCGTCGGCGCGCATCTGCCAGTTCCCCAGCCAGTGATGCATGGCCGTCAGCGCGTGCGGATCGTCGAGCTGGGCCGCCAGCACCGGTGTGATGCCGAAGCTCAGCAGGTGCGAACGACCTTCGGCGGCAAGGGTTCTCAGCACCTTCGCCACGGGCAGGTAGGACGCCGCCCAGGATTGATAGAGCCATTCCTCGCCGACCGGCCAGCGCCCGTGATGCACCAGCCACGGCAGATGGGAATGCAGGACCAGGGTGAACTGCCCCGGCACGGACCGCGCTCCGGTCACGGCTTCACCGCGATGGCGACCAGGTCGAGACTGGCGTCGATCTCCGGATCCCAGGCGGGCGCAACATCGGCACCGCGTGCCGGCAGCGCGGGACGCAGATCGAAATCGTCGGTCCGCACGCCGGCCACCGCCGCGGTCAACTCGGCAGGCCAGGGCTCGCCCGCCAGCGCCCGCTCGATCTGGGCGTCGATGAACGAACCACCCCACTGCTCGTCGAGGGCGACCAGCGCCGCACCGTGATGCACGCCTGCCATCACCTCGACCCGGAATCCGGCGGCCACCAACAGTTCCGAGAGTTCGGCGGCATTCAGTTCCCGAGTGTGGAAGGGGTTCAACGGCGTATCACGACCGGGCGAGAAGGTGATCCGGTTCGGCGTGCTGATCAGCAGTTCACCACCCGGGCGCAGCACCCGCAGGCACTCGCGCAGGAACTGTCCCTGATCCCAGAGATGTTCGATGACCTGGAAATTCACCACCACATCCACCGAGGCGTCGTCGAGCGGCAGCTCGGCCAGGTTGCCCTGGATCATCCGCACCCGGGGATAGGCCGCCCGCACATGCTCGACGGCGCTGCTGTCGTAGTCCAGACCGATCACCTCGGTGGCCACTGCGGCGATCATGTTCGCGCCGTACCCCTCGCCGGATCCGGCCTCCAGAACCGTTGCGCCGGTGCACCGGTCGAGCAACCGGGCGTAGACGATCTCGTGCCGACGGAACCAGTAGTTCTCCTCCGCGATACCGGGCACGGTCCGCTCACCGGTCAGCGGCAACGGCTCCACCTGGGCAGACTCCCCACTCACCGGGGAGACGACAGCCTCACTCATTGGATCGACGTTAGCGGTTGCGCGTATCACACCCACGTCCGGACCGGGCATGGAGAACATCACACCCTAAGTTACCCGCGAGTAACTTAATGTAGGGTAATCTCCCGATCGAAGCTTTCGAAGTCACAGAGGACGTACGGCGACCCGATCGTGCGACCCCACCTCACGTGCCACCAGAACAGGAGGTCGACGAAGACCAATGCCGAACATCGTCGTACTGATCAAGCAGGTTCCCGACACCTGGTCCGAGCGCAAGCTGACCGATGGTGACTACACCCTCGACCGGGAGGCCGCCGACGCGATCCTGGACGAGATCAACGAGCGTGCCGTCGAAGAGGCCCTGCTGATCAAGGAAGCCCAGGGCGGCGAGGTCACCGTTCTCGCCATGGGTCCCGAGCGTGCCACCGAGGCCATCCGCAAGGCGCTGTCCATGGGTGCCGACAAGGCCATCCACGTCAAGGACGACGCCATCAAGGGTTCCGACGCCGTGCAGACCGCGTGGGTGCTCGCCGGTGCGCTGGGCCAGATCGAAGGCATCGAACTCGTCATCGCCGGTAACGAGGCCACCGATGGCCGCGCGGGAGCCGTGCCGGCCATCATCGCCGAGTACCTCGGTATCCCGCAGCTCACCCACCTGCGCAAGCTCACCGTCGACGGCGAGAAGATCTCCGGAGAGCGCGAGACCGACGAGGGCGTGTTCAAGCTCGAGGCGAGCCTGCCCGCCATCGTGTCGGTCACCGAGAAGATCAACGAGCCCCGTTTCCCCTCCTTCAAGGGCATCATGGCCGCGAAGAAGAAGGAAGTGCAGACGTTCACCCTGGCCGACCTGGGCATCGACCCGTCGACCGTCGGTGTGGGCAATGCCGGGACTGCTGTGACTGCTGTAACGCCGAAGCCGCCGCGCACCGCGGGTGAGAAGACGGTCGACGAAGGCGAGGGCGGCAACCAGGTCGCGCAGTACCTCGTCGGCCAGAAGATCATCTGATCCCGCCGAGCGCATTCACCACAGACTTCAGGAGAGATACACATGGCAGAAGTACTTGTGCTCGTCGAGCACGCCGATGGTGCCCCCAAGAAGGTGACCACCGAACTCCTCACCGCCGCCCGCTCGCTGGGTTCGCCGGCCGCGGTCGTGCTGGGCGCGCCCGGCTCGGCTGACAAGATCGCCGACGCGCTGGCCGCCGCCGGTGCCGAGAAGATCTACGTCGCCGAGTCCGACGATGTCGACGGCTTCCTGGTGACCCCGAAGGTCGACGTGCTGGCCGGTCTGGCCGAGGCGGCCTCCCCCGCCGCCGTGCTGGTCGCCGCGTCCGCCGAGGGCAAGGAGGTGTCGGGTCGCCTGGCCGCCCGCATCGGTTCCGGCCTGCTGGTCGACGTCATCGACGTCAAGGCCGACGGCACCGCGACACACTCCATCTTCGGTGGCGCGTTCACCGTCGACGCCAAGGCCACCGGCGATGTGCCGGTGATCTCGGTGCGCCCGGGCGCGATCGAGGCCGCTCCGCAGGCCGGCGCCGGCGAGAAGGTCACCGTCGAGGTTCCGGCTCAGGAAGAGGGCGTCACCAAGGTGACCTCCCGTGAGCCCATCGTCGGTGGCGATCGTCCGGAGCTCACCGAGGCCACCATCGTGGTCTCCGGTGGTCGCGGCGTCGGCTCGGAGGACAACTTCCACAAGGTCATCGAGCCGCTGGCCGATGCGCTGGGTGCCGCGGTCGGCGCCTCGCGTGCCGCCGTCGACTCGGGCTACTACCCGGGCCAGTTCCAGGTCGGTCAGACCGGTAAGACGGTCTCCCCGCAGCTGTACGTGGCCCTGGGCATCTCCGGCGCCATTCAGCACCGGGCCGGTATGCAGACCTCGAAGACCATCGTCGCGGTCAACAAGGACGAAGAGGCGCCGATCTTCGAGATCAGCGACTACGGCATCGTGGGCGACCTGTTCAACGTCGCCCCGCAGCTGACCGAGGCGGTCAAGGCTCACAAGGGCTGACAACCTGACCCCTGCAGGGAGTACGGCCCGCCGGATCGATTCCGATCCGGCGGGCCGTCTGCGTTGTGGCGCGTCGCGGACTTCCGGATCAGGACCACGTCTGGATCCAGCTCACGGATCGTCGTGGCGGCGGCACGAGCCCTGCTCCGGCGGCCGCCCGGTGATGACACCGATGGCGGACGGGATACACAACGCCAGTCCCCACGGCACCGCCACCCAGAACGGCCAGAAGTACCCGGCGCCGGTGGCGAGCCAGATGACGATGCACAGCACGTTGACGAATACCCACGGCGTCCACATGATCAGCACCCACGGCGGCACCCGCTTCGGCCGCGAACTCCGCGGCTCGTCGCGTACGGCCGGCAGATCCGACAGGATCGGCGACAGCTCGCCGTAGGTACGAGCGACGTAGACCTGCTGGACGCGTTCGTCGAACTCGGCCAGATTCAACCGGCCCTCGTCCATCGCCGAGCGCAATCGCTCGACGATCTTCTCCCGATCCGCATCCGAGGCCCGGACGTTCTCGTTTCCCACGGGGTCAAGCGTAGAACGCCACCCCGAGCCGCGCCGGACGAACTCCGGTCACCCGGAAAACCACCCGCGCGCAAGCCCGTCCGCTTGCCATCACCCCGGCGGCTACGCAGGCTGGACAGATGCCGAGACCTCCGATAGCGCTGCCATCCGATGTCACCGAGACGGTCGGCACCGTCTTCGGTGCCCGCGGGCAGACCTGGCTGGCCGAACTCCCCGACCGCGTCGAACAACTGTGCGCGCACTGGGAACTCGAACCGATCGGTTCCGCCTTCCATGGCGGCACCCATTCCTACGCCGCTCCGGTCCGCCGCGGCGACGACTCGGTGGCCGTGCTGAAGATCCCGGTCGTCGACGCGGAGAACGCGGGCGAGGCGAGCGGCCTGTTCTGCTACGACGGTGACGGCGCGGTCCGGCTCCACGACTACGATCCAGCCTCCGGCGCGCTGCTGCTGGAGTGGGCGCGGCCCGGCACCGCCCTGCTGGAACAGCCGGGTTTCCCCAGTCTGGAAGGGCTACCGGAACATTCGGGCAAAGTGGGCACCGCCTGCCGTCTGTTCCGCCGGCTGCGCCGCGAACCCGTCCCCCTCCCCGACGGTTATCCCGCCGTTCCCACCGTCTCGTCGCTGGTGACCGAATGGTCGGATCGGTTCGGATCACCGGAACCCGAGTTCGCCCGGATCGTCCCGCCCGCCCTGCTCGACCTGGCCGTCCGGTGCTGCGAGCAGCTGTCACAGCCGCAGGGTCCGGCACTGATCGTCAACCGTGACACCCACCTCGGCAATATCGTTGCCGCCGAACGGGAACCGTGGCTGCTCATCGATCCGAAGCCGTATCTGGGGGAAGCGGCATTCGATATCGGATTCCTGATCGTGATTCGAGTTCAGCGATTTCCGGCCATCGACCACGCTGAACAAATGGTCACATCGACCTCGACCGCAACCGGTGTGGACCCGGCCCGCGCGGCGGCTTGGGCCTATCTGCGGGCGATGGAGGAAATTTCCTGGGCCGTCACCGATCACAACGCCGATGACCTGCGATTACATCTGGCCGTGGCGACGGCGCTCGCCGGGATACCGGCGCTGCGGGAAACACCGGCGTAACAGAACCGGCCGGCAGAATCCGAAATACTCGCAGTGAACTTTTTCCTACCGAGGCGTAGATAACGAATCGGTCGCTGCCACCCGGAATTGCTGCTATCTTTGCACGGTCGGGTGCTGGGGCCGATCGGGATCCTCCGCCGGTTGGGTCGATCATGAATTCGCCTGTCCGGTAAGCGCTTCGAGGTCCCTCAGGTTAGGTTGCAGTATCATCCTGCCTACCGCGTTCCGGCCGTCCGACCCCAGTGTCATCCGGCCGTGCAGATTCGCGGTCGCCAATAGGGAAGGACGCAGCGGCCGGACATCCGGCACCGAGGGAACTGATGAATCAAGCTACCGCCGTGACGCTTTCGTGGATCCTCGCCGCCATTCTGATACTGACGATTGCGGGAGCCCTGTATGCCGCGTATTACGCGTCGCAACAACGTGCCCGCGCAAGCCGCGCCGAGGCCGAGCTACGTGCCCATGAGGACGAGCTCGAGCATTTCGCGAGTACCACAATGGCTTTGGTGGCCGACTCGGTGCGCCGCGCCGAGTCGACGGTCGAATTGCCCGCAATCGACCGCGGCGGTTCCCGCTTCGCTCAGCTGCTTCAGCGGCTGACCGAGCGCTACGCCGACGACCTGCACCGGGTCGCCGCCGAGACCCACGAACGCACCAGCCACGAACTCGAATACGAGAAACAACAAGCAATCTCCACCGCCGAGACCAGTGTTCGCGAACAGGTCGAGAACGGCTCCCGCGACGCCACCAGTGCGGCCGTGCGTGCCTTCGGCACATCCGTCGTCAGCCTGGGCGCCGACGTCAGCCAGGTGGTGAGCGCCGCGTTGCGCGAGCACCGCGGTGACGACGTCTACGAGACACTCATCCGGATCGATCACAGCGTCCAGCAGATGATCCGCCAGGCGCAGTCCTACGTGATCGTCTGCGGTGGTCTGCCCGGCCGCCGCTGGCCGCAGCAGACACTCACCGACATCGTCGGTGGCGCCGTCGGCCGCGTCCGCGACTTCACCCGGGTGCGCCCGCAGCAGTTGGACCGCGTGGTGATCAGCCGTGCTGTCGAGCCGCTGGTGCACACCATGGCGACGCTGCTGGACAACGCACTGCGTTACTCGCCGCCCACGTCGTTCGTCGATGTCACCTTCCAGGAAGGCCATCACGGACTCACGGTGATCATCGACGACGCGGGTGTCCGGATGAACCCGGAGCAGATGGAGGAGGCCCGCCAGGTCCTCGCCGGTGAGCGCAGCGTCGACATCCACCAGCTCGGACCGACCCCGCGCGTCGGCTTCCCCGGTATCGCCGCCCTGGCTCGGCGTTACGGCTTCACCGTCTACATCGATGGCCCCAACATCTACGGTGGTATGCGCGCGATGGTCTACGTGCCCGAGGGCCTGCTCACCGCGCGGCCCGAGGCCGCGCTCGAATCCATGACGGCCCCACCGATTTCCGCTCCCGCGGAGGCTCCGGCCCCCGCGATGGCGGCCCCCGCCCCGGTCGCGAACAACATCGATATTCCGGCCCCGGTGAACATCGCTCCCATGCCTGTTCCGACCGCGGTACCGGCTCCGGCCGCGGTACCGGCTCCCATCGCCGCGGCGGCCCCGGTCGCCGCGGTACCCGAGCCGGTGCGGCTGCCCGATGCCGATCCGAATCCGACAGGCCAGTCCTCCACGGTGCACGAGATCACCCCGGGCGGTCTGCCGCGCCGGCGCCGCCGCAGCGTGGCAGTACCCGTGTCCGCACGCACGCCCCGCACCGAGTCCGGGCCGTCCGGACCACACACCGACACCGCGCTGCCCCGGGTCGATATCGCCGAAGCCTGGCAGACCGGCTCCACCGCCGGACGCGCGGCCGCACATGACAACTCCGAAGGGATGACATCCTGATGGCCACACCCGGCACCACCGTGACCGACGGCGACAACAAGCTGTCGTGGATGCTCGAGGACCTCACGGTCCCCGGGGTCCGATTCGCTGTACTGCTGTCCGAGGACGGCCTGCGCATCGCCCACGTCGGCGCCATCTCGCTGGACGATTCCGAGCGGTTCGCCGCTGCGGCGTCGGGGCTGAGATCGCTGGGGAAGGCGCTGACGGAATTCTGCGGCAGCGCGAGTTCGGTGCGCCAGAACATGACCGAGTACGACGAGGGCATGATCTTCATCACCGCGGCTGGTGAGGGTGCCCTGATCGGAGTCTCGACCTCGGCCGATGTCGACGTCAGCATGGTGGCCCACCGCATGAACGAGCTCGCGGTCCGAGTCGGCCGCGAACTGGGCAGCCTGCCGCGCCACAGGCCCGGTAGCGACCGGGCATGAGCAAGCACCGGCGCGATCCCGACCTGGTCCGTGCCTACGTGCGCACGGGCGGACGTACCCGTGCATCTCGTTCGGTGAATCTGGTGACACTCGTTGTGGCAGCCCAGGACCCGATGCCTGGCGCCACTCCGGATGCGCGCCGGGTACTGGGAATCTGCAGTCGGCATGCCGCACTGTCGCTCGCCGAGGTGGCCGCCTATCTCGACCTGCCGCCCTCGGTAGTGAAGATCGTGGTATCCGACCTTCTCGACAGCGGCCATCTGGTCAATCCGACCCCGGTGGATCAAGTTCCGGAGGTCGCCCTGCTCGAGGAGGTACTCAATGGGCTCCGCGCTCTCGCCGTCTGAGCGCCCAACTGCCCTGTCCGAACGTCCCGCCGCGGTGACCGACCGAACGGTCGACTATGTCCCCGAAACGGTCACGCGGTCGGTGAAGCTGTTGGTCGCGGGTAATTTCGGTGTCGGTAAAACCACGTTCGTCAGCAGTGTGTCGGAGATCCGGCCGTTGCGCACCGAGGAGACCATCACCGAGGCCAGCGTCGGCGTCGACGACATGGCCGGGCTCCCCGGTAAGGAAACCACCACGGTAGCAATGGATTTCGGGCGTATCACGCTCAATCCGCAGTTGGCGCTGTATCTGTTCGGCACCCCCGGACAGCGTCGCTTCCTGCCGCTGTGGGAGGAATTGGCCCACGGCGCGCTGGGCGCCCTCGTCCTGGTGGACACCCGCAGGATCGACAAGGCCGACGAGGTGCTGTCGATCCTCGAGGAACGCGGCGTCCCGTATTCGGTGGCGATCAACGAATTCGACGGCGCCCAGCGGTTTGCGCTCGGCGAGATCCGCGATGCGCTGGATCTCGAGCCCGGCACACCGCTGACCGCGCTGGACGCCCGCGATCGCGGCACCTGTTTGCGGTCGCTGATCACACTGGTCGAATTCCTGTTCCACCGGATCGAAGCCCGCGCCTAGACATCGCATCCGAGACCGGTTGTCGCCGAAGTATGGCGGCAACCGGTCTTTTGCGTGGCCGGGCTCAGGAACTGTGCAAGGCGGCCAGCAACGTCACCAGAATCGGCGAGCGGCGCACTTCGCTGCGCAGGACCGCCGAGACCGGGATGCGCAGCGGCCGGCCCGCCAGCTTCAGCGTCGCGATGCCCTCGGTGGCGCTGTCGGCGTACAGGATGGTCCAGGCATCGGGCCGGTTGATCAATTCCATCGTCGCGGTGTGGTCCGGCGGGATGGGCGGGCCGTAGCTCGGCCGGGTCGGCAGTTCGGCAAAAGCGTGCCGGACGACGTTGTGCAGCAGCACCTGTTCCGTCTCCGGCGGTAGCAGCAGCGGATATTTCCCCAACTCCGTCAGTTTCACATCCACCCGGCCGGCCAGCCGATGCGCGGTGGAGGTGGCGATCACGAGGTCCTCCACCCACAGCTGTTCGACCGTCAAACCGGGCTGTTCGACGCTGCCTCTAATGAGAGCAAGATCACAATCGCCATCGGCGACCGCGGCGATGCGCTGCCGGAAAGGCTTGATGACGAACTCGATTTCGGCGCCTGGATGCGCTTCGCGTGCTCCAGCGATCGCGGACAGCGATCTTGTTGCGAAAGACATATTCGCCGCCAAGCGAATTCGCGGCCCGGAGTCCCGTACAGCTGCGCGAATGGCCGATTCGAGGCTGAGCATTTGCTTCGCAAGAGGAAGTAGCCGAATAGTTGCCTCAGTCGGAACAACCGATCGTGTGGAGCGCTCGAAGAGCTGCACACCAAGATCATGTTCGAGTCTCGCAATTTGATGACTGATAGCTGATTGCGATATGAAGCAGCGAGTGGCTGCCCGACTGAAGCTCAACTCCTCGCACACCGCGACGAAGTAGGTGAGCTGACGCAGTTCCATCGAGATCTCCCATTCATGATCGATCCAGATAAGAGTCATCAATATTATGCGCCCTGACCCCTGGAACATCCAGACAACGAATCGCGGTTACTAATGACAGAAGGAGGCTGTCATGCAACACGTGGAAGCGGGAATCGAAACCACGGATGTGGTCATCGTGGGTTCGGGGTTCGGCGGGCTCGCCGCCGCGAAGCAGCTCAGCAAATCGGGGGTGGACTACGTACTCATTTCGGCGACGCCGGAACACCTGTTCCAGCCGCTGCTGTATCAGGTAGCGACGGGTGTGCTCCCGTCCACAGATATCGCTCCGCCGATCGCGCAGATCCTGCGCCGGCACCAGGGCGGGGATGTCCGGCTGGGGAAGGTCACCGACATCGATGCCGATGCCGCGGTGCTGACCTACGAGACCGAGCACGGCACGCGCCGGATCCGCTACGGATCGCTGATCGCGGCCACCGGTGCCACCCAGTCCTATTTCGGCCGTGACGATTTCGCGGAGAAGACGTTCTCACTCAAGACCATCGACGACGCCAAACTGCTGCGCGCGCAGATCGAGCGGGTCTTCGCCGAGGCCGCACAGGCCGATCCCGAGACCCGCGAACGGCTGCTGAGCTTCGTCGTCGTGGGGGCCGGACCGACCGGTGTCGAGGTCGCCGGGCAGCTCAAGGAACTCGCGAAACGGCACTACCACCAGGAGATCTCGGTCACGCTGGTCGAGGGCGCGGGCGCGGTGCTGCCGCCGTTCGGTGGCAGCCTGTCGGAGTACGCGCGTAAGTCGCTGACCCGCAACGGTGTCGAAGTCCTGCTCGACACGTTCGTCACCGACATCGAGGCCGGCAAGGTGACGGTCAAGACCAAGGACGGTGTCGAGCGCGGTATCGGCGCCGAGACCGTGGTGTGGTCGGCGGGCGTGGCGGCCGGCGGTTTCGCCACACTGCTGGCCGAGGCGACCGGATGCGACACCGACCGGGCCGGACGGTTGCTCATCAATCCCGACTGCACGGTCGGCGGGCATGCCGACATCTACGCCATCGGCGATATGACCTCGCTCAACGGCTATCCCGGCCAGTCGCCGACGGCCATGCAGGAGGGCCGCCACGTCGCCGACATCATCCGCCGCAAGAAGCAGCCCGGAACCCCGTTCGTGTACCTGGACAAGGGGTCGATGGCGGTGATCAGCCGGTTCAGCGCGGTCACCAAGCTCAACGACCGCATCAAGTTCACCGGCACGTTCGCGTGGGCCACCTGGCTCGCGGTGCACCTGTTCTATCTGGTGGGCTTCCGCAACCGCTTCGTGGCGGTGGCTTCGTGGCTGGTCGCGTTCATCGGCACCGGGCGCCCCGGCTTCGAGGAGAGCGAAAAGGAAGCGGCGACACCGGTTCCCGAGCAACGACGAGCGGCCTGACCCGATCCTCGCCTTGTCCGGCGGGGTCCGCTGTGTGAAGGTTGGCGCCATGACTACCGAGCGTTTCGAAGTACAGCGCGAGATCGCGGCGTCGCCCGGTGCGGTGTTCGCGGTGCTGTGCGAGCCGGACGGCCATGTCGCCATCGACAGTTCCGGGATGCTCCAATCCGCGGAAGGCGAACGGGTCGCCCGGGTCGGCGACCGGTTCGTCGTGCACATGGACCGCGAGGCGCTCAACGATCTGCCGATGGGCGCATACGACGTCACCGTGATCATCACCCGATTCGAGCAGGATGCACTGATCGAGTGGACGATCTCCGGGACGATCCAGCCCCCGATCAGGCACCTGTACGGCTACCGGCTCGAGCCGAGCGCCAATGGAACGCTGGTCACCTCGTACTACGACTGGAGCGAGATCGACCAGCAGTATCGCGACCTCGGCATCTTCCCCGTGATCCCGGAGAGCGCACTGCGCGCCACTCTCGGCATCCTGGCGCGCACGGTGCGTTAGCCGGTCTCACGCGCTGCAAATCCAGCCCGGCAACCCTCACGCCGCTCGTTCGACCTCGGCGTCCGTGGTCGCCATCAGATAGAGATCGTCGGCCAGTTCGTCCGGGTGCACTCGCTGCACCTCGTTCGGTTCCACCGTGGCGAAGTGACCGGAATCGAAAAGCTTTTGCGCCGCACTGTTCTCGATGAGCCGGCCGATCAGTAACGCGCCGACTCGAACACCACGCGCCCGGACCTGCTGATCGATCGAGTGCAGATAATTCAGCAGACCCGACTGCGGGATGCTGACGCTGGCCAGCGCCGCCTGGGGTTGCCGGACGGAACTGCCCTGCGCGATCAGGATCGCACCCGAGCCGCGGGCCATCATGGCGGGTACGAGCGTATGGATGATGTGGACCGGCGTGGTCAGGTTGATCGGCAACCAGCTGCGCAGCGTGGTGACATCCAAGGACGCCGCGTCGACGGGGAGCCGGCCGACATCGCCGGGGCTGTAGACCACGACATCGGGAACACCGTGCGCGGCGTGCAATTCCGTGAGCGCCGCGTCCACCGCCGATTCGTCCGTCAGATCGGCGAGCAGGACATCCACTGCCACGCCCTCGGCCGCGAGCCGTTCACGGAGCGGTTCGAGCGTCGCCGCGTTGCGCCCGATCAGGGTGACCGAACAGCCGGCACGACCGAACCGCAGCGCCACCGACAGACCGAGCGCGGGGCCCGCACCGAACACCACCAGATGAGCCATGTCCGTACCTCCAGATCAATTTGAGAACCCACTCAACTTGAGTTACCACTCAACTTACGCTCGAGTTGAGAGGGTTTTCAAGTTGTAGAGTGATTCCATGGTCGAGACGGTCGCGAACGACGGCAGCGCCGGACCCGCCACGACCGTGGACACGGTGGCGCAGAATCCGCCGCGGCCACGACGTCGCGACGCCCGCGACAATCGCGACAAGATCGCGACCGCGGCGCGGGCCAGATTCGGCACGGCGGGGCTGGACGCGTCGCTCAATCAGATAGCGCGCGATGCCGGGGTCAGCATCGGCACGCTCTACAACCACTTCCCGACCCGCGAGGCCCTGATCAACGAGGCACTCCTGGAGGGCGTGCTGGAGTCCGGGCGCAGCGCCGAGGCCGCACTGCGTGCCACCGATCCGTGGACGGGGCTGGTCGACCATCTGACGGCCATTGCGCAACTCCAGGCCCGCGACCGTGGCTTCACCGATATCTGCGTCTACTCGCTACCCGCGGACAGCCCCATCGAGATCGCGAAACATCAAGGCCACGAAAAGTTCCGGCAGGTGGTCGAGCGTGCCCGGCAGTCCGGGCAGCTGCGCTCCGACGTCACCGAGACCGATATCGGACTACTGGTGTGGTCGGTGGTCCGGGCGACCGACGGGATACGCGACATCGCACCCGATGCGTGGCGGCGGCATCTGGCGACCCTGCTCGACGGTCTGCGCGCCGAAGCGGCGCATCCGCTCCCGGGCCACTCGCTGGACCCGGAACAGGTCCGCGCCGCCATGACGTTCGGCTGAACACCCCCGGACACAGCAGTCCCCGGTAGTCTTCATCGATTCCTGAACGTCGGTCGTCGCTGATGTTCAGGTCCTCGATCGACTTGCCGGGGGCCTGGCCAGATCCTGGAAACCGCCTGGTACATCGTTCGACGTCTCGATCGACTACTCGACTTTTTCCGGTGCTCCGGTGTACCTCTCAGTCTCCTCTTGATCCATCCGCAGTCAAGACCTGGCAGTGGGTTGAAGCGTAGAAGTTCCCGCGGCTCGGACTACAGCTTGGCGAGCACCTTCTGGACCGTGAGCCAGGTGCGCGTGGTGATGTCCTTGCCGTACACCGATTCCAGCCAGGCCATGTGGTTGGGCGTGCCGGCGACGTTGTTGTCGATGATCGCCAGCAGTGTCGCCGCGGGGCGGTCGTAGCCGACGAGCCGCACCGACGACTGCAGTGCCTCCGGTAGTGCGGGCGGCGGGGATTCCGGCCGGCTCTTGATGAAGGTGGCGGTGAGATAGGTCCCGCGTCCGTGGGTGAGCCCCGGAAAAGGATCCGAGTCCACCAGCGCCCGCAACTCGTCCCGGCTGCGGATGATGGTGCCGCCACCGATCCCCAGCTCGGCCCGCAGGGCCGCCTGGATCCGGGATTCCATTGCGGCCATATCCGTTTCGGGACTGCCGAAGACGATATTGCCGCTGGCCAGCAACGACCCGACGCCGTCGAAACCCAGCCCCTCGAAGACGGCCCGCAGCTTCTCGTTGCGCATGTTGGGGTTGCTGGGCATGATCCCCCGCAGCCACGCCGCGTACCGATTCATGGCCGAAACGCTACCCGCCGGCACCGACACCGCCGCCGGATTGAGGCTCGCCGTTCAGTCGTCGGACCCCGCCCCGACTCCGGCCTTCTTGCGTTCGATATCGGCCAGGGCGGCCTCGTGCCGGGCGCGCTCCTCGGCGGCATCGTCCCAGGCCTTCTTGCGGTTCTTCACCACCCGCGCCGGAGCGCCGACGGCGATGCTGTAGTCCGGGATCTCACCCTTCACCACGGCGTGGGCGCCGAGGACACAGCCACGGCCCACCGAGGTTTCGCGCAGCACGGTCACCTTGGCCGCGATCCAGGTGTCGGGGCCGATCCGGACCGGGCTCTTCACGATGCCCTGATCCTTGATCGGCATGTTCACATCGTCCATCCGGTGGTCGAAGTCGCAGATGTAGCACCAGTCGGCCACCAGGGTCGACGCCCCGATCTCGATATCGAGGTAGGTGTTGACGACGTTGTCCTTGCCGAAGACCACCTTGTCACCGATGCGCAGGGAGCCCTCGTGGCAGCGCAGCGCGTTGCCGTCGCCGATGTGCACCCATTTGCCGATCTCCATCCGGCCGAGTTCGGGAGTCGCGTGGATCTCGACGCGGCGGCCCAGAAAGACCATGCCGCGCAGCACGATATGCGGATTGGCCATCCGGAACTTGAACAGGCGGTAGTACCGCACCAGGTACCACGGTGTGTACGCCCGATTGGCGAACACCCAGCGCAGCGATGCCATGGTCAGAAAACGCGCCTGGTCCGGATCCTGGCGGCGCGATCCCCGCCAGCGCGAACGCAACGGTGCGCCCCACATGCTCGTCACGGGTCTGTTCCCTTTCCTTCGGCGTCGGCTACCTCGGCGGATGTCCGATCGAGGTACCAGCGTACTTTCGAATCCCGGGTCCGCGATTCCACCCCGGGAATTCCGGCAGTACCCGACCGGGGCAGCGGTATCCGCCCACTCTTCTCACCCAGCACGCTGCGACGCCGGTGAATGTTCTAGTCTCGTGCAGGCCCGTTACGAACAGATGGGAGCCCAGCAGGTGCGAAGCGGCAGCCGGCGACCGGAGCGCAACGAGCACGACCGCGCCGGAGACCACCCGACAGCATTGCGGCGCTCGGACATTCGGCTGTCCGCACCGAAGCGAACCCTGGCGGCGCTCGGCGCCCTCGGCATGCTGGCGCTGACCGGATGTGGCAGCACCACTCTCGACGACATCGCGGTCGGCAAGGACAAGGGCTGGCAGTCTCCCTTCCGCGATGCCCGCAACAGCGGTTCCAGTCCGGTCACCGGATCCCGGCACCTCACCCTCAGCTGGTCACGCCCGATCGGGGGGCCGCTGGCCGCCGCCACCACGCTCGGCCCGGACGGGCAGATGTTCGTCACGACACGTACCCAGACCGACTGCGTGGGCAACCCGGGGACGAACGGAGCGATCTTCTCGTTCCAGATGCCGACCGGCCGCAAACGCTTCTGCAACCCGCTGGGGCCCGATGCCATCGCGGCCGCCTCGGCGGTGGACAGCGCGAACAACGTCTACGTCGGCGACGACGGCGCGGTCTTCGCGTTCAACAACCTCGGACAGCCCCGCTGGCGCACCCCGGTCGCGGGCGTCCCGGTGTCCATGCAGTTCACCGCCGACGGCGCCGTGCTGTCGGTATCGCAATCCGGTCAGGTCGACATTCTGGATCGGCAGACCGGTGCGCGAACGGTCTCGAGCTACCAGGTACTCGGCGAGCCGGACTTCCTCACCCACCCCGACATCACGCGGCCACCGGACGGTCAGGGCCTCGGCGACTGCGCGGTCGGCGGACCGCAGTGCGCGGTGGCGAATGTCTCGGCGCTGGACAAAGATTCGGGTCACTTCTACCTGACCGCCTGGCGGACGGGCGCACCGGCCGCATCGCTGGTGGCGTTGCACTACGCCGACAAGAAGGTCACCCAGGAGTGGAGCGTGGACATCCTCGCCGACGGCAGTGCCACCAGTCCGGCGCTGTCAGCGGATGGGAAGACGCTGTACGTGGGCGACAACAGCGGCCGGCTGCTCGCCGTCGACACCGGCGACGGGCATACGAAGTGGACACAACCGCTGGGTTTCACTCCCCGCGGCGGGATCTCCGAACGCGACGGTCTGCTGATCCCCAGCGGTGACGACGGCCATCTGCTGGCACTGCACGACAACGGCGACAGTGCCGGTATCGCCTGGGAACGTAAGGATCTCGCGCTGCGCGGCCGTCCGGTGCAGACCGCCGGTGACACCGGCTACGCGGTGGTCCCGATGGGCGCGGACCTCAATCTGCTGACCTTCGAGACCACGACCGGTAAGACGGTCGCCTCCGCTCCCCTGCCCGGAGCCACGGGTAGCACGGTGTCGACCGCGATCGGGCCCAAGGGTGAGGTCGTGGTCGCCGATCGTCTGGGCGAACTGTTCACCTTCACTCCGGACAAGTAGTACCGATCAGCCCACGGGCGGGGTCGCGCAGACGAATGCGGTCGCGGTGCGGCCGATCCGGGTGATCACCACGGTGTGGGCGGTCCCGCCGCGCGGTTTGATGCGGCGGCGCAGCGCATCGGGGTCGACATCCACGCCGCGCACCAGGATCTCGAGCGGACCGCAGTCACGGCGGTGCAGTTCGGCCCGCAACGGCTTCTCCCGGAATTCCAGCCGGTCGAGAATGCGGAATCCGCGCACACCCGCGGGCACGCTGTCGCCGGTCAGATAGGCGATCCGCGGATCCAGCTGCCACAGACCGTGTCTCGCCGCGTAATGACGAACCAGCCCGGCGCGGACCACCGCTCCGTCCGGGTCGACGATCCATTCACCGGGGCCACGCTCGGGGATCTCGCGGGGTTCGGTATCGGTGAGCGTCCACGACGAACCGTCACCGCGCAGCACCGTCGCCCGGCGGGTCACGCCGGATTCGCTCAGGCCGCGCGACCACAGGCACGCCTCGCGCACCGCACCGTCGAGGGACACCACCTCGACCTCCCCGTCCCAGGACATTCCGGCGTATCCGTCCGCGCCTCGCGACGGCTCCGGGCCGGTGAAACGGTCGAAATCCAGTCCGGGAGCGCATTTCACGACCAGATCGCGATCCCGGTACACCGACAGCAGATCCGGTAGTGGTGGCTGCAATTTCGCCGGATCGTGGGTGCGGCGGCCGTCGGCCCGCCGGGCGGGATCGGCGATCACCACCGTGCCGGCCGAGCACGGTCGCAGCGCATCCGCCTGCGCCAGTACCACATTCGGGGCACCGGCCAGGTTGTGTGCGGCCATGTCCAGCCGGACCAGATCCAGATCGCTGCCGATCACCGCGGGGCAGACCCGATGCAGTGCGGCCAGTTCCGCGCCGATCGAACAGGTGACGTCGTGTACTTCGCGCCCGGCCAGGCGATCGGCACGATGGCGGGCGACCGGGCTCGGAGTCGCTTGTTGCAGTGCGTCATCGGTGAGCAGCCAATCGGCGGCATCCAGTTTGGCCGACGCGCGCCGGCGCAGCCGTACCGTCTCCACCAGGGCCGCCGCGTGAGCGGGGTGGTCCCGGCGGACCGATTCGAGGTCGCCGAGCAGAGTGGCGGGTCCGAGCGGGCGCTCACCGACCGCTACCAGCGCGGCGCGCCCGGCGTCACCGCCCAGATAGGCGATATCGGCACGAGTGAATCGGTATCCCACTAGCGCGCCTCCGGCCGGTACCACCCGGTCGGCCACCGATGTCGCCGGCGGCGGCGCGGTACGGCGACGACATGACGACCGCCCGTCCGAGGTGGCCGTACCGGGCCGATCCCACGATCGGCCCGCGCACGAGACAGGCTCTCGCCCACTACTTTCCGGCGCCGCCCGGCTTCACGCCGGTGATCATGGCGTTGTAGAAGAACTGCCGCGGAACGATGTGCCGAAGCACCTTCTCGTCGAGCTTGCTCAGGCCCAGCCACGCCCGATACTGCGCCATCCGGTAGCGCCAGGTGAGTTTCTCCTCCGGAACCGCCGCCTCGAACGTCCGCACCGGCCAGCCCCACAGTGCGGCGGCGAACTCCTCGGTCTCGGCGTGCACCCCGGTGGCACCCGCGCGGCGGGCGATCTCCTCGAGGTCGGAGGGATCGAAGGTGTGCAGGTCGACGACGGCCTCGAGGGCCGCGGCACGCGAGGACTCGTCCAGTTCCGCCTGCGGACGACGCCAGTCCGACAGGAAGGGCAGCTTGGTGACCTCGGTGGTGATCTTCCAGGTGATCTGGCCCAGTTTGCGGGCGTAGAAGTTGCCGACGGTGGTCGGCTCACCGGCGAAGACGAAACGACCGCCCGGCTTCAGCACCCGCAGGCATTCCTTGAGCGCCAGCTCGACATCCGGAATGTGATGCAGCACAGCGTGACCCACGACAAGGTCGAAGGTGTCGTCCTCGTAGGGAATGGTTTCGGCGTCGGCGACCCGGCCGTCGACATCGAGACCGAGGTTCTGCGCGTTGCGGGTGGCGACCTTCACCATGCCCGGCGAAAGATCGGTCACCGAACCGGATTTCGCGACGCCGGCCTGCATCAGGTTCAGCAGGAAGAAGCCGGTACCACACCCCAGCTCGAGCGCCCGATCATAGGGCAGCGGCGCGTTCGGCGCGACGGCGTCGAAACGGCCGCGCGCGTACTCGATGCAGCGCTCGTCATAGGAGATGGACCATTTGTCGTCGTAGGTCTCGGCTTCCCAGTCGTGGTAGAGGACCTGCGCGAGCTTGTTGTCGGCGAGCGCGGCCTGGACCTCCGCCTCGGTGGCGTGCGGGTTCGGCGCGGGGTCGTCAGGACGTGCGGTCATGGTGGGACAGCGTATCGAGTGATCACCGGCCGCCGGTCAGCGGCCCACGAATTCCGCGGCGCCCGGACCGGCCACCGAACAAGAACGTGTTCCTGTGCTGCGATCTTCGGTTTCGAACAGCTCCGCCCACTCGTCGCGGGCCCGGTCACGGCCGTGCGGACCGGCCTCGAAGATCCGTTTCGCGGCGGCCAGCGCACGCGCCGGCCCCTCGGTGAACTGCCGGGCCCAGCGCAGTGCGGCGGTGAAGACGTCGTCGGGGGCGACGACCTCGTCGACCAGGCCGAGCGCGGCCGCCTCCGCGGCCTCGACGAAGCGGCCGGTGTAGACGAGATCCCTGGCGGGACCGGCACCGATCAGCAGCGCGAGCCGCCGGATACCGGCCACCGGCACCAGGCCCGCGCGGATCTGCGGCAACGCGAGTTTGACGTTGTCGCCGATCACCCGGCGGTCGGCACCCAGCGCCAGCTCCAGGCCGGCGCCGACCGCGTAACCGGTGACGGCGGCGACCGTGGGCTGCGGGATGCGGGCCAGGCACTCGAGGGCCGCCTGCAGATCCGACACGACGGCCCGCGCCTGCTCCGGCGTCCAGCCCGCCAGTTCGGCCTGGTCGTCACCCGCGGCGAAGATCCGCTCGTCGCCGTAGACGATCACCGCGCGCACGTCCTCGGCCGCCGCGATCTCCTCGGCTGCCGCCGCCAGTTCCAGTGCCAGCTGCAGATCGATCAGGTTCAGCGGTGGTCGTGCGAAACGCAGGACGGCGATTCCCGTCTCGGCACGGTCCACGGTCACGAATTCGGCCACCGCGCGAGCCTACTGGCGTGGCGGGACCCGCAGGATGCCGGTATCCGGGTCGGTGTCCGGGCGTGCCGGATCGGGCGGGGCGGCGCCCGATCAGTCCCTCTTGGACCCCTGCAAACGGGTCGCGTCCGGTGTATCGGCGAAGTAGCGGACATTGTTCGGGAACTGCAGCATCGGCTTGCCCTCGACCGGCTCGAACACCGGCATGATCGGAGTGATCGTGCGGGTGGCCGCCAGCACCTCTGCGGTGGAGGAGAATTCGGCGATCGAGCTGAGCTGGGTCCAGGTGGGCGGGAGCAGGATCTCATGGCCGGCACGCCAGCGATCCAGGGCCTCGGCGGGAGTGCGCCAGGCGACCTCGTTGGCCTCCGACGTCGCGCCGTCGGCGCGCTGGCCCTCCGGAAGAACCGCGACGAAGAAGTAGGTGTCGTAGCGGCGAGGTTCGACCACCGGCGTGATCCAGTTGTCCCAGGGACGCAGCAGATCCGCGCGCAGGATCAGTTTCTCCTCGGCGAGAAACTGCCCCAGCGACAGTTCCCGCCGCTCCAGACGCTCGCGGGCGGTGCGGTAGGCAGCGGTATCGGAGACCACCGAATCGGCGGTGGGCCCGGCCAGCAGGACGCCGCACTCCTCGAAGGTCTCGCGGACCGCGGCGCACACCAGTGCCTGCGCGCGCGCTCGATCGACCGCGAACCGCTGTGCCCACCAACTCGGGTCGGGACCGGCCCAGGCGATTTCGGCGCCCGCGTCCGAGGGGTCGACGCCGCCGCCGGGAAATACCGTCATCCCGGCCGCGAAGGCCATCGCCTTGACGCGGCGTTGCAGGAATACCTCCGGGCCGGAAGCGCCGTCGCGTACCAGCACGACGGTGGAGGCGTCCTTGGGCGCCGGCGGCTCGGTCTCGGTTCCCGCAACGGTTTCACTCACAATCGCACCCTAACGTCCGCTCGGTCCCGAGTTGTACGGTGTCCACCGTCCGGACGCCGGTGCCGCCCGCGCTCAGACGCGATGCCGGCCGAAACGCTGTGAGCGGCGCGCGAAGTACCGGCCGTCGATGCGATCGAGGGCGATCGATTGCCGGAACGCATCACTGAGATTCTCGGCGGTCAGCACATCCGACAGCAGGCCCTGCGCGATCACATCACCCTCGCGGAGCAGCAAGGCGTGGGTGAAACCCGGCGGGATCTCCTCCACGTGATGGGTGACCAACACCGTGGCAGGCGCATCGGAGTCGGCCGCCAGATCGCCGAGTTGCTCGACCAGTTCCTCGCGACCGCCCAGATCCAGTCCGGCGGCCGGTTCGTCGAGCAGCAGCAGTTCCGGATCGGTCATCAGGGCGCGTGCGATCAGCACCCGCTTGCGCTCTCCCTCGGACAGGGTGCCGTAGGAACGGTCGGAAAGGTGTTCCGCGCCCAGACTTTCCAGGATGTCGACGGCGCGGTCGGTGTCGACGTCGTCGTACTGTTCGCGCCAGCGGCCCATGACCGCGTATCCGGCCGATACGACCAGATCCGACACCTTCTCCTCCTGCGGGATCCGGCTCGACACCGCGGCCGAGGACAGGCCGATGCGCGGGCGCAGCTCGCTGATGTCGGTCTTGCCCAGCACCTCCCCCAGCAGGATGGCCGAGCCGGAGGTCGGATACAGCTCGGCGGCGGCCATCCGCAGCAGCGACGTCTTACCGGCGCCGTTGGGGCCGAGGACGACCCAGCGTTCGTCGAGCTCCACCTGCCAGGTGACGGGCCCCACCAGGGTGTGGCCCGAACGCCGGACGGTCACCTCGGTGAAATCGATGAGCAGATCGGGATCCGGTTGCGACACGAGCTCCATCTTTGCCGACGCGCGCGCTCGGTTGCCAACTTGGTCGGTGTGCACGATATCTGTCATAGTCGGCCGCTCACGCGATGACGATTCGAATCAGCCATTGTCGCAGTGAGATTGCGCACGTTTCACCGAGATCCGCTACTCGACACGCCCGGCGCGGCATCGAGTCGCCCGAGCGTGGGAGCGGGTCGTCGAGCCGGACCGCGCATGCGGTGAGCCGGGGAGACCGAGCGCGCGGCGGACCCCTCCGTTCAGGCCGGATCGCGCATGCGGATTCGGCACGGGCCGCAGTTCACTCCTCGATCGCCCGGAGCTCCGGCGCGACAGCGATCACGGTCATCGATCCCGGTGCGACTTCGGTGAATCCGGCATCTCGCACCGCGGCGACCGTCCGCGCTCCGGCATCGCCGTTCACCAGCGCGCACAGTCGTTCCCACTGCCGCGGATCCGCGTCACGTACCGCGCATCGGAACCCGCGCTGTGCCCAGGCGAACGCCTGGTCCACCGGGAGCGCTCCGGCGAGCAGCATGCTGGCGTGGCCGACCTGGGCCGCGGCCTTGCCCACTGTCATGTCCAGGACCGAATTCACCCACAGCACCGGCAGTTCCGGGTCCGGTGCCTCCGGTGTGTCATGTTCGAGGTCGGTTCCGCCGATCTGCAGTTTGCGAATTCGCGGATCGATCTCGCCGACCGGACCGGGGACCAGTGCGCGGGCCTGGGCACCGTCGGTCTCGATCGTGATGCCGTCGACCTCGCCGGCCGCGGTCCACTGCGCACCGCGCGCCCGCCGCGCCACCTTGCGGATCCGCGATCGCTTCCAGGTCAGATACCGGGGTTCCCATTCACCGCCCGGTCCCACCCGCGGGTCCAGGCACAGCGCCACGGCGGAGGCGGCGGCCGCCTCCAGCACGGCACTGCGCGGCGGCGGATCGGTCTTCGGAATGTGCAGCACCATCTGCATGGCCTGCACCTGCGCGGGATCGTCCGGATCACCACCGCCGCCGTAACCGCGTGCGAGTTCGGCGTGACAGGCACGGAACCGCGCATCCAGTCGCAGGGGTGCGTCCACACCGTCGCCGGGCAGCGGATCACCCGGTGTGCCGTGACCGGGCGGTTCGTCCGCCGGAACGCACAACACCGGGTTCGCCTCGACGCCACGTGCCGCGGCGTGATTCCCGGCGGCGTCCGGAGTCGGCGTACCGGAATCCGATTCGGTCATATGTGATCTCCGCTCGTGTGCTCGAACCGCCATGGCAGGCCGTATCGCCTCGCCGTGCCGGTCGAGGGCAATCGTCGATACCGCCGCGCCCGGCCGGTCAGCTCAGCGGCACCCGGCGCAGCAACCCGTCGCGCGCGTCGGCCGCCTCGACCTCGTCGCGGGTGACGCCGAGGATGAACAGCACCGCGTCCAGGAACGGGTGCGACAGTGCGGTGTCGGCGACCTCCCGCAGGGCGGGCTTGGCCTGGAAGGCGATACCCAGTCCGGCGGCGTTGAGCATGTCGATGTCGTTGGCGCCGTCGCCGACCGCGACGGTCTGTTCCATCGGCACCCCGGCCTCGGCAGCGAAACGTCGCAGCGCGACGGCCTTTCCGGGGCGGTCGACGATTTCGCCGATCACCTTGCCGGTCAGCTTGCCGTCGACGACCTCGAGCGTGTTGGCATGGACGAAGTCCAGTTCCAGGTCATGCGCCAGCGGTTCGATGACCTGACGGAAACCACCCGAGACGACACCGCAGCGGAAACCCAGCCGGCGCAGTGTGCGGATGGTGGTCCGGGCACCGGCGGTCAGTTCGATGCGCTCGGCCACTCGATCGATCACCGTCTCGTTCAGTCCGGTGAGCGTCGCGACCCGCTGCCGCAGGGATTCCGCGAAGTCGATCTCACCGCGCATCGCGGCCTCGGTGACCTTACGGACCTCGTCCTCCACACCGGCGTGCGCGGCGAGCATCTCGATCACCTCGCCCTGAATGAGGGTGGAGTCGACATCGAACACGATCAGCCGCTTCGCCCGCCGCGCCAGCCCCGCACGCTCGACGGCGACATCGACGTTCTCCTTGGCGGCGACCTCGGCCAGCGCCGTGCGCAACCGGGTCTCCGCGGTACTCGGGTCAGGGCCGGAGGCGGCAGCCTGCGTCACCACGGAGGCCCCCCGAATACCGCCATCCGACACAGCGGTACTCGGGTCAGGGCCGGAGGCGGCAGCCTGCGTCACCACGGAGGCCCCCCGAGTACCGCCATCCGACACAGCGGTACTCGGATCGGGGCCGGAGGCGGCAGCCGCTTGCGCCTGCAGTGCGGCGGTATCGTCGGGTGCCGTCGCGGGTGCGGTGACCATCAGTTCGAGACCGGTCACCGGATAGTCGGCGATCCCCCGGATCGAGTCGATATTGGCGCCCTGCGCCGCGAGAGTGCGCGCGATCGTGCTGAACGCCCGCGCGGTGACCGGACTGCCCAGTACCACCACCGCATGGGTCGAGAGCGGCGCCCCGGACACCGAATTGGCGCCGATCTCGATCTCGACCTCCATGCCGACCGTCGCCATGGCTTCCTCGAGCTGATCCTGCAGTTCTTCGGGATCGCCCGGACTTGTCACCAGCACACCGAGAGTCAACCGGCCCCGGATCACGACCTGCTCCACGTCCAGCAGGCTCACGCCGTGCCGGGACAGCGCCGCCAGCAGCACCGAGGTCACACCCGGCTTATCGGGACCGGTGACCGTGATCAGCACCGTCGTCTCCATGGCACTCGCCGCGCGCGTGCCATCACCAGACTCGGACGTGCCCACGCGCAACTCCATCTCTCGTGACAACTCCAGTGGCCGGCGATCGCGGGTCCGCCGACGGCCAGGGGTCATTCTCTCAGGTCGGATCCCGTCCCCGGCGCGCGCGGTACCGCGCCCGAAATCCCCGGAAACGCCGAACGCGGCGGCCGTCTCGAGGACGACCGCCGCGTTCGGGTGTGGTACTAGCTCGACACCTTCTCGAGCTCGGCCACATGGTGGGACTTGGAGCCCCAGCCCACGTGGGCCTCGGCCCGCATGCGCTCCACCATGTGCGGGTAGTGCAGCTCGAATGCCGGACGCTCGGACCGGATCCGCGGCAGCTCGTAGAAGTTGTGCCGCGGCGGCGGGCAGGTGGTGGCCCATTCGAGGGAGTTGCCGTAACCCCAGGGATCGTCGACGGTCACGACCTCGCCGTAGCGGTAGCTCTTGAAGACGTTCCAGATGAACGGCAGCGTCGAGGCACCGAGGATGAAGGCACCGATCGTGGAGATGGTGTTCAGCGTGGTGAAACCGTCGGTCGGCAGGTAGTCGGCGTACCGACGCGGCATGCCCTCGGCGCCCAGCCAGTGCTGCACCAGGAAGGTGGTGTGGAAGCCGACCAGCGTCGCCCAGAAGTGCCACTTGCCCAGACGCTCGTCCATCATGCGGCCGGTCATCTTCGGGAACCAGAAGTAGATACCCGCGAAGGTCGCGAACACGATGGTGCCGAAGAGCACGTAGTGGAAGTGCGCGACGACGAAGTAGGTGTCGGACACGTGGAAGTCCAGCGGCGGGCTGGCCAGGATGACACCCGACAGACCACCGAACAGGAAGGTCACCAGGAAGCCGACAGACCACAACATCGGTGTCTCGAAGGTCAATTGCCCCTTCCACATGGTGCCGATCCAGTTGAAGAACTTCACACCGGTGGGCACCGCGATCAGGAAGGTCATGAACGAGAAGTACGGCAGCAGCACCGCGCCGGTGGCGTACATGTGGTGCGCCCACACCGCGATCGACAGCGCGGCGATACCCAGGGTGGCGTACACCAGCGTGGTGTAACCGAAGATCGGCTTACGGCTGAAGACCGGGAAGATCTCGGAGACTATGCCGAAGAACGGCAACGCGATGATGTACACCTCGGGGTGACCGAAGTACCAGAACAGATGCTGGTAGAGCAGCGAACCACCGGTGGCCGGGTCGTAGATGTGGCCACCCAGGTGGCGGTCGTAGGCCAGTGCCATCAGCGCGGCGGTCAGCAGCGGGAAGGCCAGCAGGACCAGGACGCTGGTGACGGCGATGTTCCAGGTGAAGATCGGCATCCGGAACAGGGTCATACCCGGGCAACGCAGGCAGACGACGGTGGTCAGCATGTTGACACCACCGAGAATGGTGCCCAGACCGGAAACGGCCAGACCCAGAATCCACAGGTCGGCGCCGACACCCGGGGAGTGCACGATGTCCGACAGCGGGGTGTAGGCGGTCCAGCCGAAGTCGGCGGCGCCACCGGGGGTGATGAAGCCCGCGGTCGCCATGGTCGCACCGAACAGGTACAGCCAGTAGCTGAACGCGTTCAGGCGCGGGAAAGCGACATCGGGTGCGCCGATCTGCAGCGGCAGCACGATATTGGCGAAACCGAACACGATCGCGGTGGCGTAGAACAGCAGCATGATCGTGCCGTGCATGGTGAACAGCTGGTTGAACTGTTCCGGCGACAGGAACTGCAGATTCGGGCGAGCGAGCTCACCACGCATCAGCAGCGCCATCAGGCCGCCGATCATGAAGAACGACATCGCCGTCACCAGGTACATCACACCGAGGACCTTCGGGTCGGTCGTGGTGACGGCCTTGTAGATGAACGACCCCTTAGGGCCCAGCCGCGCCGGATACGGCCGCGTCGCTTCCAACTTGGGGACTGGCTGGGGCTCTACAGCAGTCACTGATCCTCCTGAAGGTGTGCCTTCTGCTCGTTTCGCACGCTCGTGCGTTCCGGTGCATGACGAAACGACGGTGGCTTGCGCTAAAGGCATCGTAAACCGTGGCGCCACAAGCGTCCGAACGGGTCCTACTCTGTGTCGTAATTGCCCTCGGAAGGGATCACGACGACCTGATCGGCCCAGGGCGGCGGGGCGCGCCGGGCAAGCGCATGTACCCTACGCTGCATGCCGGTGAGCGAACGCGTCTCCGCCCGAAACCCCAAGACCCGCAAGCGCGCCAGCGCGCGTCGGCTGTCGATCGGCGCGGCGGCGGTCGGCGCCCTGGTCGCCGTGGTGTCCGGCTGCGGAACCGGCGGCGACGACGCGGCGAGTTCCATCGTCCGGACCACCACCAATATCGCCGGCGCGAGTGTGGTCGGGATCGAGCGCGACACCACCCGCGCGTGCGCGCTGCCCAGCGCACCCGATCAGGCAACCGGGACCCGTACCGTCGCGGGCACACAGGTCCCGGCCGATCCGAAACGGATTGTCGTACTGGATACCGCGGCGCTGGACGCGGTGTGCGCGGTGGGGTTGTGGGAGCGTGTCGTCGGCACCACCACCCTGGCCGGGCCGGTGACCCAGCCGAACTATCTGGGCACCGGCGTACTGAAGATCCCCGGCGTCGGCAGCACGGGTGCGGTCGACACCGCGAAGATCGCCGAACTGCATCCGGATCTGATTCTGGGCAGCGCCGGCGACGGCGATCCCGGCGCACTGCGCGGCGTCGCGCCGACGGTCCTGGTGGAGCACCGCGGCTGGCAGGAAGATTTCACCGGGTACGCCGATGCGATGGGCCGCGCGTCGGCCGGAACCCAGGCGCTCACCGACTACCGGACCGACGCCCGCGAGACGGGCGCCTCGATCGCCGCGAACTTCTCGCAGGCATCGGTGATCCGCTTCTCCGCCAAGGATATTCAGGTCCAGGGTGACGACACGTTCGCGGGCCAGGTGCTCGCCGACGCCGGCGTGCAGCGCCCCACCGCCCAGCGCGATCGTTCCTTCACGGTGGACAGCCTGTCCACGAAGTCCGATCGCAACAAGATCGAGGGCGACATCATCTATCTGATGCTCGACGGCGCGGACGGCAAGAGCCATGCCCAGTCGGTCATGAAGGGTGACGACTGGAAGGACCTCAGCGCGGTGAGCGACAAGCGCGATTTCGTCGTCGAGGACGATATCTGGCACGGATCGGGCCTCACCGCCGCCCGCGCGATCCTCGACGATCTGCGCAAGACGCTCAACGGCTTCGTCACCGACTGATTTCCGGCGGCGCAACCACATCCGATCAGTTCCGCTGCGGCGGACGGCGCGGATCGGCACCCGCCCCGCGCGGCCGCAAGGCGTAGGCGGGCACGAGTTGATCGGACAGCTGCAGCGGCGTCCGCCCGTCCGCGTAGCACACCGAGAAGTTCACCCGCCCCAGCCAATCACCACTGAACGAGGGCACCCAGTGGGTGAGCGTGCCGGGCCGCTCCCCCGTCATATCCAGCCCCGACCCGTTGACATGCGTCGGCGCACCGGGATCCCGGATCAGGATCGCATCCAGCCGCACCCACACCGGCTTGGGCGGCTGCACCAGAACGCGGTAGTAATAGCCGGTCTCGTTCGGATATTGCAGTTCCGGCCCGGTGCCCTCGGTCCGCGGAATATCGGCCGGAAGCCGCCGCGGCGCCACCGACTCGGCCGCACCACCCTCACCCGGCACCTTCCGATCGGAACTCGAACACATATTCGAATGATACCGGGCGGTCGGCCCGCTTCGCACCCACCCCACCGCCGGCGCCGCGGTCCACACACCATCTCCGCACAGTCCGGCCCGGCCACGTGCATGATGCCCCGATGGGCAAGCTGCTGATCCTCGTCAACGGACTCCCCGGATCGGGCAAGTCGACCACCGGACGAGCATTGGCGCGGGCCCTGAACGCGCGATTCCTGTCCAAGGACGCCGTCAAGGAGGCGCTGGCGAACGGGGTGGACGACAGCGCAGACCTGCCGGAGCTGGGTGGCATCGCCATGGACACCGTCTGGGCCCTGGCACGCGCGGCCCCGAACTCCGTCGTCATCGATTCATGGTGGTTCGCACCGCGCGATACGGAATTCGCCCGGCTGGGGATCGAGCGGACCGCGCCCGACCGCACGATCGAAATATGGTGCGCCGCACCGGCACCGGTCGCGCGGGCCCGTTACTCGAACCGGCGCCGCCCGGAGTTCCATCGCGACGCCCACCACCTGTCGACGGACTGGGACACCTGGGCCCGCAACGCCACACCCCTCGGGCTGACGCCCACCCTCGAGGTCGACACCACCCGGCCCGTCGACTACGCCGCGCTCGCGTCCCGAATCGACCGCATCGCCGGATGACAAGCCGCGGCCCAGCATTCGGGTCGTGCGGACCAGGCGTCCGGGCTCAGACGAACAGGGCCCGGACATCGTCGATGATGTCCGGGCCTGTCCGGGGAGAGGGTTATTCAGAAATCCCAGTCCTCGTCCTCGGTGTTGACCGCTTTACCGATGACATAGCTGGAGCCGGAACCGGAGAAGAAGTCGTGGTTCTCGTCGGCATTGGGCGACAGCGCCGACAGGATCGCCGGGTTGACGTCGGTCTCGTCGCCCGGGAACAAGCCCTCGTAGCCCAGATTCATCAGCGCCTTGTTGGCGTTGTAGCGCAGGAACTTCTTGACGTCCTCGGTGAGGCCGACCTCGTCGTAGAGGTCCTGGGTGTATTCGACCTCGTTCTCGTAGAGCTCGAACAGCAGCTCGAAGGTGTAGTTCTTGAGCTCCTCACGCTCGGGCTGGGTGAGGTCCTCGAGTCCCTTCTGGTACTTGTACCCGATGTAGTACCCGTGCACGGCCTCGTCGCGGATGATCAGGCGGATCAGGTCGGCGGTGTTGGTGAGCTTGGCACGCGAGGACCAATACATCGGCAGATAGAAGCCGGAGTAGAACAGGAAGCTCTCCAGCAGCGTCGAGGCCACCTTGCGCTTGAGCGGCTCGTCGCCCCGGTAGTAGTCGAGAACGATCTCGGCCTTGCGCTGCAGATTCGGATTCTCCTCCGACCACCGGAACGCGTCGTCGATCTCGCGGGTGGAGCACAGCGTGGAGAAGATGGAACTGTAGCTCTTGGCGTGCACCGACTCCATGAACGCGATGTTGGTGTACACCGCCTCTTCATGCGGAGTGCGCGCATCCGGAATCAGGCTCACCGCACCGACGGTGCCCTGGATGGTGTCCAGCAGGGTCAAGCCCGTGAACACCCGCATGGTCAGCTGCTTTTCCTGCGAGTTCAGCGTCGCCCACGACGGAATGTCATTGGACACCGGAACCTTCTCCGGCAACCAGAAGTTGCCGACGAGTCGATCCCAGACCTCGGCATCCTTCTCGTCGGGCACCCGATTCCAGTTGATCGCAGACACTCGATCGATCAGCTTCACGCCCGCTCACTCACCCTTCCCGCTTCGCTGGACATTCTACGCCGAGACACTACTCCTAGTGGTCTGTGCTTCAGCACAGCACAAAGGCTTGTGTCTTCCGAGTACTGCGCAAATACGTTCCAGCGTGGGAAGTTCCACATCGCGGCCGATGGGGAATGACCAGCGCGCGCTCGACAGGCCAGTGCCGGCGCATCGGCGACAGCAACGATGCCGAGGGTTTGCCGAAATCTTCCGGATCGCCCATCGGAAGCCGTGCACACTTCACCGACAGCATCTCCCCGCGCGGTTCGCCGACCGCCACAACCGTTGCCGCCCCGACTGCTTCACCATTCGGGGCAGCTCAGGATTGCGCCGAGCCCGAGTTCGGATCGCCCTCAGGGCACCATGATCGCGCCGAAACCCGGCACGACGGCGGTGGATTGGGGTGGCGCGTTGTACTGCTCACGCTCGTGGGCAACGGTCGCGACGACGGGTCCGGAACCGGTGTCCGCGGTGACCTGCAGCGGAAGCGTCGCCGCGTAGGACTTGTCCACGGTGTTTCCGGTATCGACCCAATGCCGGAGATCGGCGGCACCGGTGGCGCCGGTACGGAGATTGCGCCACTGGACCGTGAGCCACCGATAGTTGTACTGAGTGTTGTAGGGAGCGGGCGTGGCCACCGAAAAGATCACGGTGCCCGGCCGGTCGCCGGGGGTGGCCGTCACCGAGGTCGTCTGGAACAGACCGCCGGGCACCCCGCCCGGGCCGATCTCCGGGCCGGTGACCACCGGCACCGGGAACACCGTGGCCGGCTGGGCGCTCACCGTCGCGGCGGCACCGAGCGACAGCGGCGCCGCGAGCGCTACGGCAATCGCGGTCCTGCGGAAGAAATTTGCTCGCAGCTGCATATTCATGCGATCAGTATGGGTGCCGTCGAGCCCTCGGAACCTCGTGACCCGCCAGCCGATTCGGGTCTCGCCACGACTGTCGGCTCGGTGCCGGGGCAACAGAGCAGCACACCGACGCCGAGGCGAGAGTTCTTCCGCTCCGAGCTGACAGCAGCCCGCACTCAGATGCCGAGTACGAGCTTCGCGGTGGTGAAGTAGATGATCAGCCCGGTCGCGTCGACCAGCGTCGTCACCATGGGCGCGGAGATGACCGCCGGATCGATGCGCAATTTCTTGGCCAGCAACGGCATCGTGCCGCCGATGGTCGCCGCCCAGCCGCAGATGATCACCAGGGTGATGCCCACGACCAGCGCGATCTGCGCGCCGACGAAGGTCGCGCCGATGACCATGCCGACGACCGCCAGCATCGACCCCAGCACCAGGCCCACCCGGCATTCGCGCCAGATGACCTTCAGCAGGTCCGACACCCGCACCTCACCCACCGCGAGCGCGCGCACACACGAGGTCGCCGCCTGCGCACCGGCATTGCCGCCCGCGCCGATGAGCAACGGAATGAACAGCGCCAGATTCGCCGCCTGTACCAGCGTCGTTTCGAACGCGTCGGTGACCGAGACCGTCAACGTGGCGGCGACCAGCAGCAACAGCAACCACATCGCCCGGTAGCGGGCCAGCTGGAAAACTCCGGCGGCCATGTAGTGGCCGGCCCAGGGACTGGCCCCGGCCTGCCGGGCCACGTCCTCGCTGTCGGCGGCCTCGATGACCTCCACCGCATCATCGATGGTGAGCAGACCCACGAGGCGATCCTCGCTGTCGACCACCGGCAGGTTGATCAGATTGGTCTCACGCATGAGCCGTGCCGCCTTCTCCGCGGCATCGGTCGCGCGGACGAAAACCGGTTCGGTGACGACGAGGTCGGTCAGCAGCGTGATGGGATCGCTGAGCACCAGCTCGCGCATCTCGACGATCCCGATCAACCGGCGGCCGCCGTCCACCACGGGCAACGTGTAGACCGTCTCTGCGTGCGCGCCCTTGGCCCGGACCACTCCGAGCGCCTCGGCAACCGTCAGATCGCGATGCAGCGCAACGACTTCCGGCGTCATGTACCGGCCGACCGAACCCTCGGGATAGCCCAGCAGAGCCGCGGTCATCCGCCGTTCGCGCGGGCTCAGCCCGGCCAGTACCTTCTTGGCGACGGTGGCCGGCGCCTCGCGGAGCATGCGCGCGCGGTCGTCGGGATCCATCCCCTCGATCAGTTCGCGGAAGCTCTGATCCCGCATACCGGACAGGATCTGCTGCTGGTCGACGGGCTCGAGTTCCTCGAACACCGCCAGCGCGCGGTCCTTGTCCAGCAGCCGGAACGCGATACCGGCCTGCACCGCGTCCATGCGCGCGAGTTCATCGGCGATCCGATGCGGCGCGTGCTCGTCCAACCAGGTCAGCGCGTCACAGACGCGGCGCGCGTCGATGAGCTCCCACAACGACGTGTGGTCCGAATTCGATTCGGCGGCACTCGATTCCGCGGCATCCGATGCCACGTTCCCGGATTCGCCCGCCGATCCGACACCGGGCGAGCAGGGCCCGTCCACGGCGGCAAGGGTCGTTTCCGCGACGGCGTCGGCGGCAACGATTTCGGGTACGGACGGGTGATCGTCACCCAGGGCACGGGAACGCGCGGGCGCGGCAAAGTACAGATCGGTCGGCGACATGACAGAACCTCGGCATACAGCGAGTGGGTACGGGAATCACGGATTCACACCGCGAGGCACCGACCTCGCCACCGAAAGCTCTACCGGCAGAACAGGAGGACGGCGCCGCGCGGCCTTCGACTCGGGGGTTCGCTACGCACAGCTACCCACCTCCTCATCGCCAGCACTTCACCGTCAAAAGAATGTTCGGGCGCCCTCCCGGCAACCCCGATGACCTGCACCATCGCAAGATCATCATCTGGACGCAGTGCGCCCGCATGCAGGTTACACCTCTGCGGGCCGTAATGCCGAACCGAGTCGTCGCAGCCCGCGCGCATCGCCGCTTCGACTTCGAAGTGGTACACGACCACCGGGAGTTCTTCTGGAGGACACCGAGTTGCGCCTCGGCAAGATGGGTGCGTAGCCCCGCCGACGCCGGCGTGAGGAACTCCGCTACTTCGTCTCGTTCGGGTGGCTGGTATGCACCTGCTCCAAGTACACCGTGCGCTCGCCGACGAAGAACCAGATGCGCGCGGTGCCCTTGATCGTCGGCGTGTGCTGCCACCTCTCGTGGCTCGGCGAGCGGACCGTCGTCGTCCACCGCCACCCCGATGAGCTGTGCGGCGAACTCGAGCAAGCGGGCGCGGCCTTCCGCCTCGCGCCGAGACATGAGCACGAGAGCCTCACCGTCGCGCCGAGTCACCGTCACCGGGTGGTCCTCGGCCTCGCCGAACACCTCGGCTGCGATGCCCAGTCGCGCCCGTCTCGTCGCAAGAGCCGCTACGTGACACCTGAAACAAAACGCTGGCCGGGGGTTGCTCCCCCGGCCGGCGACCGAGCCGAACCTCTACAACATGCAGCTGACGCAGCCCTCTACTTCGGTACCCTCCAGAGCCATCTGGCGGATGCGGATGTAGTACAGCGTCTTGATGCCCTTGCGCCAGGCGTAGATCTGGGCCCGGTTGACCTCGCGAGTGGTGGCGCTGTCGTTGAAGAACAGGGTCAGCGACAGGCCCTGATCCACGTGCTGGGTGGCCGCGGCGTAGGTGTCGATGATCTTCTCGTAGCCGATCTCGTAGGCGTCGGCGAAGTATTCGAGATTGTCGTTGGTGAGGAAGGGAGCCGGGTAGTAGACGCGGCCGATCTTGCCTTCCTTACGGATCTCGATCTTCGATGCCACCGGGTGGATCGAGCTGGTGGAGTTGTTGATGTAGGAGATGGACCCGGTCGGCGGTACGGCCTGCAGGTTCTGGTTGTAGATCCCGTGCGCCATGACCGAGGACTTCAGCTCGCGCCAATCCTCCTGGGTCGGGATGTGCACACCCGCCTCGGCGAAGATCTGCTGCACGCGTTCGGTTTTCGGCTCCCACACCTGTTCGGTGTACTTGTCGAAGTACTCGCCGCTGGCGTACTTCGAATCGGCGAAACCACCGAAGGCGGTGCCACGCTCGATGGCGAGCAGGTTCGAGGCCCGCACCGCGTGGAACGCGACGGTGTAGAAGTAGATGTTCGTGAAGTCCACACCCTCCTCGGATCCGTAGTGGACCCGCTCGCGCGCCAGGTACCCGTGCAGGTTCATCTGACCGAGGCCGATGGCGTGGGACTGGTTGTTGCCCTGTTCGATCGAGGGCACCGAGTAGATGTGGGTCTGATCCGAGACGGCGGTCAGCGCGCGGATCGAGGTCTCGATGGTCTGCCCGAAATCCGGTGAGTCCATCGCCTTGGCGATATTGAGGGAGCCGAGGTTGCAGGAGATGTCCTTGCCGACGGTGGCATAGGACAGATCGTCGTTGAACACCGACGGGGTGGAGACCTGCAGGATTTCCGAGCACAGGTTGGAGTGGGTGATCTTGCCCTTGATCGGGTTGGCCCGGTTCACGGTGTCCTCGTACATGATGTACGGATATCCGGACTCGAACTGCAGCTCGGCGATGGTCTGGAAGAACTCGCGCGCATTGATCTTCGACTTGCGGATGCGCCCGTCGTCGACCATCTCGTAGTACTTCTCGGTGACATTCACATCAGCAAAAGGCGTCCCATAAATGCGCTCGACGTCGTACGGCGAGAACAGGTACATGTCCTCGTTCTTCTTCGCCAGCTCGAAGGTGATGTCGGGGATCACCACACCCAGCGAGAGCGTCTTGATGCGGATCTTCTCGTCCGCGTTCTCGCGCTTGGTGTCGAGGAAGCGGTAGATGTCGGGGTGGTGGGCGTGCAGATACACCGCACCCGCGCCCTGACGCGCACCGAGCTGGTTGGCGTAGGAGAACGAATCCTCGAGCAGCTTCATGATCGGAATGACGCCCGAGGACTGGTTCTCGATCTTCTTGATCGGCGCGCCGTGCTCACGAATATTGCTGAGCAACAGCGCGACTCCGCCACCACGCTTGGACAGCTGCAGCGCCGAGTTGATGGAGCGCCCGATGGACTCCATGTTGTCCTCGATGCGCAGCAGGAAGCAATTATGCACAACCGTGCCATGGATCGAATAGGTGTGAGTACCTGCTACGTGCAGGTTGTACACGTTCTGCGGGATGTCCGACGTACGCTCGATCGCGCGGACGCCGTAGACGTGGCGACCGTGGACGACCTGATACGTCGTGCGCTTCGTTCCTTTCCGCCCGGCGTAGTTGTGCAGGTTCTTGCCGATGTCGAAGATGAACTCTTCGTTGGTTCCGGGCAGGCCTGGCACAAATACCTGCCCGGTCGGGTTACCGGCCTGGTTGAGGTAGGTGCGAACCACCGACACGATGCCGAGACGGCGCAGGATCAGCTGTACCTGGTCGATCAGTTCCGGATTGACCAGGTCGAGAACCATGCCACCGGTGGTCGTGCATCCGTCACCACGGAACAGTCCACCGACCAGACCGCGCAGAAAATCGTCATCAGCCGTCATGACCCCGTGCGACAGCCGCTTGGTGGCATATCCGGTCCCTGCCATCGACAACAACAATGACGCAACGGCTTTGCTGTTGCAGACCATACGAGTGGAGTGATCGGAGTGGTTGGTGTGCAGGGACAGGTTCGTCCCGAACACCTGCTTGAACGCCATACCAAGTTCGGCATGATATTCGACTTCATGTGCGCCCAGGGTGAAGTGCACACCGTTCGGCTGCACATCCTCCACACCGGAACGCTTGGAGACATGCCCCTCGGCGAGGTACCAGCCGAGAATCAGGCCGAGTTCATGTGACTCCTCGATGTACCGATTGACCGGCACGAACGCCTGACTGTACCGCTGCTTGTTGCGGTGCTTGGCATCCGCATTCACCTTGCGGACCAGCCCGTCGGACTCTTCGTAGATGCCCCTCCCCGTGAACTCCATCATGTCGAAGCTCCGGCGCTCACGCGTATCCATCGGCGCAGTCGTCACGATGAAATCGGACGGATGCACATCCTGCGCGGCCAGCCACACGAACCCACGGAACGGATCGGCACCGTCACCGTCGATGATGGTCTCGACGTCACGGCTGGTCCACACCAGAATCGGATGCTCCGGAGTGCACCTGATCGGCTCCTTGTGACCGAAATGCGAAATCGACACCAGCGCTTGATCGTTCGGATTCTCGATCAGCTTCTCGACCTCGGCATAGGAACCGTCGTGCGACAACACGAGATCCCCTGGACGCAGGCTCTCGATCGGGCGCGGGCCGACACTGGTATCCACCGGAGTTCCTGCGGGGAAGCAGCTCACGGGCTCACCGCGCTGCTTCTTACCCGAATTCAGGAAGGTCGGCGTCGCCGGCTGGAAGCGGCCGTCGATGATCTCCTCGACCAACCGCTGCGCCAGGACCTCGTCACCGTCGGCCAGGGTCAGCGCGACCATGCAGACACGGTCCTCGAACCGCTCCAGATAGCGCTTACCGTCGAAAGTCTTGAGCGTGTAGGAGGTGTAGTACTTGAACGCGCCCAGGAAGGTCGGGAACCGGAACTTCTTGGCGTAGGCCTGCTGGAACAGCTTCTTGACGAAGGCCCGGCTGTACCGATCCAGCACCTCGGCCTCGTAGTAGTTCTCCTCCACGAGGTAGTCGAGCTTCTCGTCGAGATTGTGGAAGAACACGGTGTTCTGGTTGACGTGCTGCAGGAAGTACTGCCGGGCGGCGGCGACATCCTTGTCGAACTGAATCTCGCCGTTCGGTCCGTACAGGTTCAGCATCGCGTTGAGCGCGTGGTAGTCCAGACCGTCGGTGGCGGTCTCGTTGCTGACCGGGCGCTCTAGGCGGGCCGTCTTTCCGGCCGGTGCTGTTGTCGTTGCCAAAACAATCCCAATCCCTCTCGGACGCGCTCGACGTCCTCGGCGGTTCCCATCAGTTCGAAGCGATACAGGTAAGGCACCCCGCATTTGCGCGAGATCACCTCTCCCGCATAGCAATACGTATCGCCGAAGTTCGTGTTTCCGGCCGCGATCACCCCGCGCAGCAGCGCGCGGTTATGCGGATCGTTGAGGAACTTCGCCACCTGTCTGGGCACGAATTCCTTGTCCGAGCGACCGGATGCTCCCTCGCCGCGCTGCGCGTCGAAGACGTGCCGGCCGCCACCGTAGGTGGGACAGATCAGCACATAGGGCGCATCGACGCGCAGCGAATCGGCGGTGTGGAGCGGAATGCGAACGGCGGGCAAACCCAGCCGCTCGACGAAGCGGTGCGTGTTCTCCGACGCGCTCGAGAAGTAGACCAGAGCGGGCGTCGATTGGGCTCCTTCCCCGGACAACCCAGCCATCCCACTCCCCCTTCCCATCATCGGACGAACGATGACCGGCGGATCAGGCCGCGGCGGTCACCAGGGACTTGATGCGGTCCGGACGGAAACCGGACCAGTGGTCGTCGCCGGCGACGACGACAGGGGCCTGCAGATAACCCATTGCCATCACGTAATCGCGGGCCTCGGGGTTCTCGGAGATGTCGATGATCTCGTACTCCACACCGGCCTTGTCGAGCGCACGGTAGGTGGCATTGCACTGGACACAAGCGGGCTTGGTGTAGACCGTGATACTCATGGGTGACCCTCTCTCCTTGCCTTATCCGATGCAGTCTTGAATCGATTGCCATCTGCACTGAGCATCCGTACTGAGCACGATCCATCTGGTACTGCGCAAACCCCTGGAAGAAGGAGCAGTAGGGGCAATTTCCCTGCCGTGATCGGCTCGGAATCCGTCTCCCCTTCCAGTGCTCAAGACACTACACCTAGTGGCCGACAGTTTCCTACAACACGACATGTTGCGAACCACAAAGATGGAATTCGGCGGTCGTAAGTACCAGGACAGTTGATTCGCAACCCGACACGACAGTGGCGCAGATCACGATTTTGTGTCGCAGCTCTCCCCCAGCAAACCCAATTCCACCTCTGGTCACACCGGTCACAGGCACCTCTCCGACACCCACCCGGCACAGCAGAACGACCGGATGCCGTCACCGCTCCGGAGAGCAGGCTCGACATCCGGCCGTCGATTCCGGCGTGTCGCACGGTCGGCCCCGCAGGCCGTGACAGTCAGCCCTGGCGGGCCTTGAATCGCGGATCCTTCTTGTTGATCACATACGTCTTACCCCGGCGGCGCACGACCTGTGCACCCGGCTTGCTCTTCAGTGAGCGCAACGAGTTCCGCACCTTCATATCCTTCTCACTCCTTCTATTGGAAATGGTTTTCATATCCTATAGACCGAGTGCCCCGCCCCCTAGGGCGCGGATCACGCCGTGAAGTGACCGGCCGACAACCGGACGATGTCCGGCCCGACGACGCCGAGGGGCCGCACCACAGCGGTGCGGCCCCTCGAGGCGAAATTCGGGACGGTGTCGGCTCGCGCTCAGGCGTCGACCGATTCGCGTACGGCCGCCACCAGATCGGTCACCACGGCGGCGAGCTGGGTGAGCGCCTCGGCATCCTCACGCGGATGCGCCTCGCCGAACCGCTGGCCGATGGTCGCGAAGTGCAGGTGCGCGCTCTCCACGACCGCGGCACCGGCCACACCGGCCGACTTGACGGTGTCCCCGTGCGCCCACTTCCCGGCGTTCGGGCTGATCGACGCGCTCACCACGGCGGTCGGCTTGCCCTTGATCGACCCGGCACCATAGGGACGCGAGGCCCAGTCGATGGCGTTCTTCAGCGCCGCGGGGATGGTTCCGTTGTACTCGGGAACGAACAACACCAGAGCGTCGGCCGCACCGACGGCGTCACGCAGCGCCTGCGCGGCGGCGGGCACACGGCCCTCGACATCGATGTCCTCGTTGTAGAAAGGAATATCTCCGAGGCCCTCGTAGATACCGACCTCGACACCCTCCGGGGCGGTGTGGGCGGCGGCCTCGGCCAGCTGCTTGTTGATGGAACCGGCACGCAAGCTGCCGACGAGAGCCAGGATGCGAGTTTGTGACATGATCACTCCTTGTGCGGTGGGGCGGTGGCGTCCGCTTTCACGTGACGATAACCGGACTACAGTCCGGTTTCATTCCCGGGCCATGGGGTGACCGAACGGTGAACTGCGACACTCCCAATCCGAAGGGGTCGGACTCCTCCTCGTCATCGACCCTGCGAGCAGCCGATACATCGCTGCTCGCGACGGACTCGCTTCCGGCCGAACTCCCGCTCGAGGCCCTGTCGGTGGAACTGCCGAGGCAGGCCCTCGCCCTGCCGGTGGCCGAGTTCTCCGAGCGCAGCGATGCCGCACGCAACCGGCAGCTGCTGCTCGACGCGGCCGAGGAGCTGGTCCGCGAATTCGGCGCGGACGGCGTCACCATGGACGCGGTCGCCAAGCGTGCCGGGGTGGGTAAGGGCACCGTCTTCCGGCGGTTCGGAAATCGCGCCGGGCTGATGCTGGCACTGTTGGACCAGTCCGAACAGAAACTGCAGGCGGCGTTCATGTTCGGGCCGCCACCACTGGGCCCGGGCGCGCCACCGCTACAGCGGCTCATCGCCTTCGGTCGCGCCCGGCTGGCGGGGATCGAGGTGGAGGGCGAGATGCGCCGGGCCGCCGACGAATCCGGGCGCTATGCCTCCGCCCCCTACAACATCTCCAAAACCCATGTGTCGCTGTTGCTCCGGCAGCTCGGCGCCACCGGTGACATCGCGCTGCTGGCCGATACGCTGCTGGCCAACCTGGACGCCGCGCTGGTCCTGCATCAGATCCGGGTGGCCGGTCATCCGCCCGAGCGGATCGCCGATCACTGGGAAAAGGTGGTCCGCGCGCTGGTGACACCTGCCCAGTAGAGTGTGCGCATGGGGAACCTGCGCGAACAGATCATCGCCGAACTGGGCGTTGTCGCCGAGATCGAACCGAAACTCGAGGTGCGGCGGCGCGTCGAATTCCTCGCCGACTACCTGAGTTCCACGCCGGCAACGGGTTTCGTTCTCGGCATCAGCGGCGGCCAGGACAGCACCCTGGCCGGCAAGCTGTGCCAGCTCGCGGCCGAGGAGTTGCGGGCCCGCGGCCGCGAGGCCACCTTCGTCGCGGTCCGGCTCCCCTACGGCGATCAGGCCGATGCCGAGGATGCCCGGCGCGCTCTGGATTTCATCACCCCCGACCGTTCGGTCGAGGTGAACGTCAAGCCGGGCGCCGACGCGGTGGCGGCCGCGACCGCCACGGGTGTGCGCGAACTGCTGGGCGAGGACGCGCAGTTGCGTGATTTCGTGCGCGGCAACATCAAGGCCCGCGAGCGGATGGTGATCCAATACGCCATCGCCGGTCAGCTCAATCTGGTCGTGGTCGGTACCGATCACGCGGCCGAGGCCGTGACGGGCTTCTTCACCAAGTACGGCGACGGCGGTGTGGACATCACGCCGCTCACCGGACTCACCAAACGCCAGGGCGCGGCGCTGCTGCAGGAACTGGGCGCACCGCCGAGCGTATGGGAGAAGGTGCCCACCGCCGATCTCGAGGACGACCGTCCGGCTCTGCCGGACGAGGTCGCGCTCGGCCTGAAATACGCCGAGATCGACGACTACCTCGAGGGCAAGGACGTGTCACCGGAGGTCGCCGAACGCCTCGAAACCATCTTCCGCAACACCCGGCACAAGCGCACCGTCCCGGCGACACCGCTGGACACCTGGTGGCAGCGGGCCTGAACGGGCTCAGCCGCCGGCGAATGGCGGCAGCACGTCGACCCGGACTCCCACTTGGGCGTTGTCGTCGCGAGTGAGCTCGTCGCCCACCAGGTAGGCACAGACCTTCAGCATCCGCTCGAGATCCGTCCCGTGCGCCGCCAGCAACGCGGCGCGCAGATCCGCGACCGTCGCCGCATCGGGCAGGTCGAGCTGTTCACTCGAAGCGCCGACCGCGTCGGCGATCGCGGCGAAATATCGGACCTCAACCACCGATGGCCCCCATCGTGCGTTCCGGCGGCACGAAATCGGCGGCGTCGATGCCATGCCCTGCCCATTTGTTCCACATCGCACCGCGCCAGCGCTGTGCGAGTTCCTCGTCGGTCGCACCCGCGCGCAGCAGTGAGCGCAGATCGTATTCCTGGTCGCTGAACAGGCAGGACCGTATCATGCCGTCCGCGGTCAGCCGGGTGCGATCGCAATCACCACAGAACTGCCTGGTCACCGAGGCGATGATGCCGACGGTGGCCGGGCCGCCGTCCACCAGCCAGGTTTCGGCGGGCGCCGCCGGATCGGTGCGCCCGGCCGCGGTGAGAGTGAAACCGGCCCCCAGGACCTCGAGCAGTTCGGCGGCGGTGACCATATTCGCGCGGGCCCATTCGTGATCGGCGTCGAGCGGCATCTCCTCGATGAACCGCAGTTCACAGCCCTCGGCCAGGCACCAGCGCAGCAGATCGACTGCGCCGGACAGAGTTTCGCGCATCAGGACGGCATTGACCTTGACCGGGGACAGCCCCGCCGCATGCGCGGCGCGAATACCCGACAACACCGAACCGAGCCGATCACGGCGGGTCAGACGGGCGAATCCGGCACGGTCGACGGTATCCAGCGATACGTTGACCCGGCCCAGTCCGGCGTCCGCGAGCCCACGGGCCCGATGCTGCAGACCGACACCATTGGTGGTGATCGCCAGGGGCGTACCCGGGACCGCGCTGTGACAGCCCGCGAGGATCTCCTCGAGATCGCGTCGCATCAGCGGCTCACCACCGGTGAAGCGCACCTCGCGCACCCCGAGCCGGCGCACCGCCAACGCGACCAGCCGCACGATCTCCTCGGCGGAGAGCAGTTCGTCGGCCGGGATGGCGGGCAGGCCCTCCTCGGGCATGCAATAGGTACAGCGCAGTGAGCATTTCTCGGTGATCGACACCCGCAGGTCCCGGGCGGTGCGCCCGAATCGATCCACGAGCAGGTCGGTGCCGGGCCGGCCGTCCATCGAGGGCCGCCCACCCCGGACGGCGGGAATCCCCATGAGAACGACGGTCACCCCACCATTATGGACATCACCCCCATCTCACGTCCGAGGACTCGGCGACTGTGAGGGGAGGTGTTTTGGACTTCGCTTCGGCTGTATCTTTGGCCTCCGCTTCGCTTCGGCGGGGTTTCGGCCCTCTGGGCCTCGATTCTTCCCTTCTCCGCTCCTCCGCTTCGCTCCTCCGCTCCGGCAGTCCAGAATCGAGGCGGGCCGAAACCCACTCGGGAGCACCGTGTCGGAAACGTTTACCTTGCTGTGTGCCGATGAGGTGACCTGGTGTCCCGGGGCCAATCCGCAGTTGTCGTGCTGTGGTGATTCCGGGGCGGGACTTCCCGGGGTTGTGCCGCTTGGTCCCGGGTCGTAGCCGACCGGCACCTCGGGTCCTCCCGAAACCCGCGGCTAGGCTGACCTCTATGACCAACCGGCCCAGCACCGCGGCGGCTCGGTCCGTCGAGGATCACCGTGAGCGCATCGAACAGTTGCTGCGCCCGCTGGCCGCGCGCGATGTGGAGCGGGTGGGAGTGCCGCTGGCCGGGGGGCGGGTACTGGCCGAGGATGTCGCTTCGCCGCTGGATCTTCCGGTGTTCCGCAATTCCGGAATGGACGGCTATGCGGTGCGCGCGTCCTCGGTGGCCGTCACGCCGGTGACACTGCCGGTCGCCGCCGTGGTCGCGGCGGGTGAGGGCGGTCCGGAACGGCTGCCCGAGGCAGCCGCGATCAAGGTGATGACCGGAGCGCCGGTTCCGCCGGGTGCCGATTGTGTGGTGCCGGTCGAGGACACCCGCTCCGACGGCAGCCGGGTGCTGATCGAACGGGGCCGCAGCGCGGGCGACTTCGTCCGCGAGGCGGGCACCGATATCCGGCGGGGCGACTTGCTGATCGCCGCCGGGGCACTGCTGTCACCACAGCGGATCGCGGCGCTGGCCGCGGTGGGGATCGCATCGGTGCCGGTGGCCCGGCGGGTGCGCGCGGCGGTGCTGACGACCGGGGACGAACTGATGCCCGCGGGTGCGCGGCTGCGGCCGGGGCAGATCTACAACTCCAACGGCATCGCCCTCGCGGCGGCGCTGGGCGCCAACGGAATCGACGTGGTGAGTGTGTCGCACAGCCGCGACGATCCGGCGCAGTTCCGCCGCGAACTGTCGGCGGCCACCGCGGCGGCGGATGTGGTGTTCACCTCGGGTGGTGTGTCACAGGGCGATTTCGAGGTCGTCAAGGAGGTGCTGGCGGAATTCGGCGGCGAGTTCGGATCCGTCGCGGTACAGCCGGGTGGCCCGCAGGGCGTCAGTGTGGTCGACGGTGTCCCGATCTTGAGCTTCCCGGGTAATCCGGTGAGCACGATGGTGTCGTTCGAGGTGTTCGCCCGGCCGATCCTGCGGCTGCTGAGTGGGCTGGCGCCGGTGCCGGACAGTGAAGTGGCGCTGCTGAATCCGGTGCGGTCACCGGCCGGGCGGCGGCAATTCCTGCGCGGGCGGCGCGAGGGCGCCGGGGTGCGTTCGGTCTCGGGCCCCGGATCACATCTGGTGGCCGCGATGGCACAGGCCGATGTCCTCATCGATATTCCGCCGGAGGTCACCGCGGTGGCGGCCGGTGCACCGGTGCGGGTGCGCGAACTGTGAGCGAGTCGAAGGTGAATGCCGAAGGTCTGCCGCATCCCGATCAGGGTGGTCTGTCGCATCTGGACGCCGAAGGCCGGGCGCGCATGGTCGACGTGAGCGCGAAGACGGAGACCACCCGCGTCGCGGTCGCCGCCGGTGTACTGCGGACCACCCCTGAGGTGGTGGCGCTGGTCCGTGCCGACGACATGCCGAAGGCCGATGTGCTCGCCACGGCACGCATCGCCGGGATAGCGGGCGCGAAGAAGACCTCGGAACTGATCCCGCTGTGTCATCAGCTGGCATTGTCGTCGGTGCACGTGCGGTTCGATTTCACCGATGACGCCATCACGATCGAGGCCCGCGCCAAGACCAAGGGCCCGACCGGAGTCGAAATGGAGGCGCTGACCGCGGTCGCCGTCGCGGGGCTGACACTGCACGACATGGTCAAGGCGGTGGACCCGGCCGCGGTCCTGGACGGCGTGCGGTTGCTGACCAAGGACGGCGGCAAGCACGGTCACTGGGAACGACCCGGAGCCGGCCCTCGAACCGCAGCACAGGACACCACCGAGCACCTGCCCGGCCCGGCCCGCAACCCCACATCGAGTCCCGTTGTGCTGCACGGCCATCCGCACGGGCACGATCTCGGAGACCCGCGGACTTCGGGACATTCCGGCCACGCGCACGGCGAGGAGGGCTCTCGTTCCGCTGTCGTGGTGGTCGCCTCCACCGGCGCCGCGGCCGGCACCCGGGTCGACAAGACGGGCCCGGTGCTCACGGATTGGCTTGCCGGCCTGGGTTTTTCGGTGCGCGGCCCGCTCGTGTACGCCGATGCCGAGATCGCGTCCGGTCTGCGTGACGCGCTCGATGGCGGACCGGGTCTGGTGATCACCACCGGGGGAACCGGCGCCTCGCCCACCGATGCCACTCCCGAAGCCACACTGGCCGTGCTGGATCGGGAGCTGCCGGGTGTCGCCGAATCGATTCGGCAGCGCGGCACGGCCGCATTCCCCTTGGCCGCGTTGAGCCGTGGCGTGGCGGGGTTGTCCGGCGCTACGGTGATCGTGAATCTGCCCGGTTCGCCGGGCGGGGTCCGGGACGGGATCGCGGTCCTGGAACCGCTGCTGGACCATCTGCTGGCCCAGGTCGCCGGAGGAGGACGTCATGAGTGAGTACACGCCGCTCACCCGTATCAGTGATCAGCCACTCGACCCCGACGAGGTGGAGGAAGCGGTCACCGGCCCCCAGCACGGCGCAGTCGTCGTCTTCACCGGCAAGGTCCGCGATCACGATGCTGGACAAGCCGTTTCGGCACTCGAATACTCGGCGCACCCGGAGGCCGGGAAGTTCCTGGCGCGGGTCTGCGCCGAGATGACGGCGGAGTCGGGCCTGCCGGTGGCGGCGGTGCACCGTATCGGCTCACTCACCGTCGGCGATCCGGCGATCGCGGTGGCGGTGGCGGCACCGCATCGCCGGGAGGCCTTCACCATCTGCGCGGAGCTGGTGGACCGGATCAAACACGAGGTACCGATCTGGAAACGCCAGCTCTTCGCCGACGGCATGTCCGAGTGGGTGAATGCCTGCGGCTGACCGCGGCCGCACCGGTCACCGCGAGATCTGGACCACCGTCGCCGCGCTCGATGCCGACGTCGTTCCGGATCCTGGGCCGGTATCGGCATCGACCACATCCGGCTCGATCGGCCGGACCTCGGACGGCGCGGGGCCCGGCCGGATCATCGAGCCGCTGCCCGACATTCACGCACTCCGGTCGCCGATCTCGCGTGGCACATGGCGCCAGACCGGCAGCAGTGCCTGTTCGTCCAGCGGTTCGGCGGCGGTGTGCGCGGTGGCGCGCAGGCGAGCGGTGGCCGCGGCGGTGTCCAGCCCGGAACCGATGAGTACCAGACAGGTTTCGCGAGTCTCGCCACGTGACCACGGCGCGGGTTCGAACACCACATGGCGACCGACCATGTGCAGCAGGAACTTCCGGTTCTCCCCGCGCACGCCGAATGCCGCCGTGCCCTTGGCGCGGAACAGACCCGCCGGTGGATCCTCCAGGAAGCCGACCAGACTCCGCGGATCGAGATCGGTGGCGCTGGTGAACGAGACGCTGTCGTACCCGTCGTGCAGGTGGTGGTGACCGGGCTCGTCGTGATCGTGATCGTCGAGCAGTTCATCGAACGACAACTGTTGCGCCACCGGCGATTCGTCCTTGTCCGGCAGGTCGAACAGCAGGGCCGGATCGATGCGGCCGTGCGCGGCGGGGTGGACCGGTACACCTGCGGCGATCTCGATCAGTTCGGCACGCAACTCGTCGAGTCGCTCCGGGCCGACCCGATCCGCCTTGTTCAGCACGATCAGATCCGCCAGGCGCAGATGCTTGGCCAGTTCAGGATGACGGGCACGGCAGTCGTCGAAGTGTTCGGCGTCCACGACCTCGACCAGGCCGCCGTAGCGGATGCGCGGATTGTCACTGCCCACGACCATCCGGATCAGATTGCGCGGTTCCGCCAGACCGCTGGCCTCCACCACGATCACGTCGATACCGTGACGCGGTTCGGTGAGCCGCGCGAACATGTCGTCGAGTTCGGTGACATCGACCGCACAGCACACACAACCGTTGCCGAGTGACACCATCGCGTCGACCTGCCCCGCGACCAGCATGGCGTCGATGTTGACCGCGCCGAAGTCGTTGACCACCACCCCGATCCGGGCCTCGCGCCGGCGGAGCAGCCGGTTCAGCAGGGTGGTCTTGCCCGCGCCCAGGAATCCCGCGACCACCAGAACAGGTATGCGCCGATCCATTCGGCCGAGCTTACCCAGGTCCCGGCACGACCGTGCCCGCCCCTCGTGCGCAGGGACGGGCACGATCGGAGGTCGAGTTACTTACTCGACCCCATGAGGGTGGAGACCAGGGTGTAGGCGAGGTTGACCAGGACCGAGTCGAGCCCGTTGTCGTCCAGGCCGAGTGACTTCGCCAGCGGCAGCAGCAACTGCATCGCGGTCGTGGTGAGCGTGCCCGCGGCCGAGTTGTCGGGGCTGCTCTGCGTACCGGTTCCCGCCTGCCCCGGCAGCGCCTGCGCACTGGTCCCCGGACTTCCCGGACTCGACGACTGTCCCGGTGTGGTGCCGGAGGTTCCGGGATCGGTCTTCGAATAGGCGCCCGGCGCGGTGCGATAGGTGCCCGCCGGTGCACCGGGCTGGGTCGCGCCCGGAGCAGCCTGCTGGTTGGTACCACCCGGCGCGGGTGCCGCAGGTGCCGATCGGGACAGACCGCGCAGGGCATCGGTGGCCGATCCCTGTTGCGGCACCGAGTTTTGCGGTACCGAACCGGGCACACCCGAATTCTGCTGCGCAGGCGTGGACTGCTGCTGAGCGGGAGCCGGTTGCTGAGCAGGAGTGGATTGCTGAGCAGGCGTGGACTGCTCGGCGGGCGCCGACTGCTGCGCGGGGGCGGATTGCTCGGCGGGCGCCGACTGCGGGGCGTTCACCGGGCTGTCCGCCGGACTCGAGGCCGGGGAGGTTCCGCCCGGAGCCGCACCAATCAGATAGCTCACCAGTCCGGTTGTGATGGCGATGGCGTGTTTGAGCTGACCGTCCGCCGACTCCAGCATCGCCGCGTCGTCGGCGTTGGCGCCGTTGCCCATCTCGATGAAGACGTCGGGCACCGAGGTCAGCGCCGGGCCGGCGATATCGGAGCGAGTCTGCAGTCCATCGACCGCGCCGGCGTAGTTGGCGGGCGTGAATCCGGACTGGACGTACGCGTCGCGCACCGCCTTGGTCGCGACCAGCCCCGGCCCGGACTGCGCCTGGTTCGCGGCGGCGTCCGGTATCGGCAGCTGCGGCACGATGAGGTGGAAGCCGTGGTCCTGTTCGGGTGCGCCGTCGGCGTGAATGCTGACGGCGACCGCGGCGCCGGAGCTGTTCGCCGCCGCGGCCCGTTCGTCGACGCAGCCGCCCCAGCCGGTGTCGTCCTGGCGGCTCAGCACCACATGCGCGCCCAGCGCCTCGAGAGACTGGCGGACGAGCTGGGACACATTCCAGTTGATGGTGTGTTCGGGCACCCCGCCCCGGCTCGTCATCCCGGTGGTCTGACACTCCTTGGTCCCGCCCCGGCCGTCGTTCACCTGCCGTGCGAGATCGGAGGCAGCGCCGGAGCCCTGATGGCCCGGGTCGAGGAATACCGTCTTACCGGCCAATTTCGTGGACATATCGGGATCCGCGGGCGCGGCCGGCGCGGCGAAGGCGGCGGCCGGCACCAGCACACCGGCGGTGGTGATCGCGGCGGCGGTGAGCCCGAGTCCGGTCTTGATGATGCGTGGATGGTTCATGTTCGGACGGCGCTCCCGGGATGGGGGCGCCCCTCCCTTCCCACTAGTAACATCAAACCCAGTGGTTCACTGTGGCAACGCTAGTTCACATGCGCAACCCCAGTTATCGAACCGTTACCCCGCTGCATGAGCGGATACAGCAGTATCTTCGCAGGACAACTCGCATATGCAGCGCAACCTGGCGGCGAGGTCGCGGAACTGGACATTTCGGAGCTACCGAACCGATCTCCGAGGGAGATCGCCGGAGCGGCACCGCCGGAAACAACCGTAAGGTTTGTGTTGCTAGCCACATTTTTTCGAAAAACGCTGTGAACACACACCATTGCCCGAAAATCGCTGTGATCCACTTCGGGATCTCGAGGACCTTGATATACAGGGAAGCCATCGAAATCTCGATAAATGCTGAGTCCGATCATTCGCAACAGTAATTGAATACTGAAACATAAGCCGTGTTGCATCGATTGCCGAAACTGCAGTAGCTTCCCATCTCGCACCTCGGACCGCACTCGATCCGGTGCTGTCCCCGTGGGCGCGAGGGGATCCCGCGGGGACATTTCGAGATTCCGCCGGACACCGCCTCGCCATCGAGGCGAAACCATCCGCATTTCTTTGTCGAATCTCCAGATATTTGACCGATCCGGTCCGGCGCCATCGGAATTCTGATAAACCAAGGCCCCGGAAGATTCGGGGATCTTCTCCGGCCGCGATAGTCGATCGGCGGCTGTATGCGATATCGAGGAGGTCCGTCGTGCGTGGACGCACGTTTGTGATCGCCGGGACCGTTGCGTCCGCGGTGACGATGTTCGGATTCGGCAGTGCCGCTGCCGATCCGGCCACAAGCATTCCCGGTGACGGGCTCTACCGGGTGGGTGTCGACATCGCCCCCGGCATCTACCAGTCCGCTGGACCGGCGGATCCTGCCCATGCCTGCTCCTGGCAGCGCCTGTGGGAGATCGCCCCGCCGGGCGATACCGCCGATCCCAACAAATACATCAGCGCCAGCGACGACACCCACAACGCGCCGGTCCGGGTGCTGATCAAGCCCAACGATGTCGCCTTCCACGCGAGCAATTGCGGCGGCTGGGTGATGATGCCCGCACCGCCGGCCACCGGTTCCTACGGACCCGGCGGCCCGTTCGGCAGCGAGTACTGACCGCCACTGCGGCGCGGCGCATCCGATCGGATGCGCCGCGGCCGAACAAGCTGGCGCGAACTGCGGCGCGGCGCATCCGATCGGATGCGCCGCGCCGCAGTTCGCGCCAGCTTGTTCGGCCGCGCCGGTGTTAGTGTCCGCTGAGTCCGGGGGTTCGAGCGGAGGGATGCGATGCCACGGTCGATTCCGGTACCGAGTCGTCGGACGCTGGCCGACGGGCGCGAGATCATCTATTTCGACACCGATCCGGTGCCACGTACCGCGACCGACACCCGCGATCTGCCGCCCACCGCGACACAATCCCAGGCGCGTTTCGATCCGCTGCTGGGCGAATGGGTGGTGATCGCGTCGCATCGGCAGACCCGCACCTTCCTGCCGCCGGCCGATCAATGCCCACTGTGCCCGTCACGGCCCGGGCGCCCCTCCGAGATTCCCGAATCCGACTATGAGGTGGTCGTGTTCGAGAACCGCTTTCCCGCACTGTCCACCGACCGCGTGGAGCTGCCCGATCATGTCGAAGGTTCACCGGAGACGCTGCTGCGCAATGGTTTCGGACGATGCGAAGTGGTGTGCTTCACCAGCGATCACGACAGTTCGTTCGCCGAGCTGACGCCCGAGCGGGCCCGGCTGGTGGTCGATGTATGGGCCCAGCGCAGTGCGGAACTGGCCGCACTCGACGGTGTCGCGCAGGTCTATTGCTTCGAGAACCACGGGGCCGAGATCGGGGTCACCCTGTCGCATCCGCACGGTCAGATCTACGCCTATTCCTTCCCCACCCCGCGCGCGGTCACCATGTCGGCCAATGCGGCGCGGCATCGGCGGGCGCACGGCAGCAACCTGTTCGGGGATCTGCTCGGCGCCGAACGGGCGGCCGGGATCCGGGTGGTGGCGGCCAACGAGGAATGGACCGCGTTCGTCCCGCCGTTCGCCCGCTGGCCCTATGAGGTCCAGCTCTATCCGCACCGCCGGGTGACCGACCTCCCGGAGCTCGACGAGGCCCAGCGCGACGGGTTCGCCACGCTGTATCTGGATGTGCTGCAACGCTTCGCCCATCGCTTCGACACGCCCATGCCCTACGTGGCGGCCTGGAATCAGGCACCGGGCATTCCCGCAGCACAGGAGAATTGGTGGTTGCACCTGCAACTGTTCTCCATCCGCCGGACCGCGCACAAGGTGAAGTATTTGGCTGGCTCGGAGTCGGGAATGCAGGTGTTCATCAGTGACACGACACCGGAGACCGTCGCCGCGGAGTTGCGGGAGGTGCGGTGAACGCCGGGGTCTGGGTGGCGCCCGGACGGGTCAACATCATCGGCGAGCACACCGACTACAACGACGGGTACGCGCTGCCGATCGCGCTGCCCCAGGTCGTGACCTGCACCGCCACGGCCACCACCGACGCGATGGTGAGCGTGACGTCGCGCCAGCACCCGGGCCGGTCGGTGCGCGAGCCGATCGCCGGGCTCGGTGACGCGACGGTCGGTGGCTGGGCGCGCTACCCGCTGGGCGTGGTGCACGAATTCGCCCGCCGCGGACATCGGCCGCCCGGTGTGGTGCTCGACATCGACGGCGCGGTACCGGTCGGCGCCGGACTGTCGTCGTCGGCAGCGGTGGAATGTTCGGTGGCACTGGCGATGCGTGATCTGTTCGCGCCCCGAGTCGGGCTCGCCGAACTGATCGACATCGGCCGGGCGGCCGAGAACTCCTATGTGGGTGCCGCGACCGGGACGCTGGATCAGTCCGCCTCGCTGCTGTGCACCGAAGGCCATGCGTTGTTCCTGGACTTCGCCACGGGCGAGGCCGCGCAGGTCCCCTTCGATCTCACCGCCGCGAACCTGCGCCTGCTGGTCGCCGACACCGACACCCCGCATCGGCTGGCCGACGGCGATTACGGCCGGCGACGGCGCGAATGCGAGGCGGCCGCACACGAACTCGGTGTGCACTCGCTGCGGGCGATCAGCGAACCCGGCGAAACACTGCGGCTGGCCGATCCGGTGCTGCGCCGGCGGGCGCGGCATGTGGTCACCGAGAACGCCCGCGTGCTCACCGTGGCCGAACTCCTGCGCGACGGGCGTGATCCGCGCGCCATCGGTCCGCTGCTCACCAGCGGCCACCAGTCCCTCCGCGACGATTTCGAGGTGTCGACCCCGCAATTGAACGCCGCGGTGGACAGTGCGCTCGCGGCGGGAGCACACGGTGCGCGCATGGTCGGCGGTGGATTCGGCGGCAGTGTCATCGCCCTGACCGATATCGAGCGCACCGATTCGGTGGCCGCGGCGATCCGCCGGCGATTCCGCGCCGACGGCTTCACCCCACCTCGATTCTTCGTGGCCGTACCGTCCGCCGGTGCGCGCCGGACCCGCTGACGCGCATCGTCAGTAGGGTGAGTGCCATGATCAGGCGCAGAATCCTCATCACCGGAGCGAGCGCGGGACTGGGAGCCGAAATGGCCCGGCAGTTCGCCGCCCGGGGACGCGATCTGGCATTGTGCGCCCGCCGCATCGAGAATCTGCGGGCGCTGCGCGAAGAATTGCTCACGGCACATCCCGGCATCCGGGTATCGGTACGCGCGCTCGATGTCGACGATCATGCCGCGGTCGAGCGGGTATTCGGCGAATTCCGCGATGAATTCGACGGATTGGATCGTGTCGTCGTGAATGCCGGTCTGGGCAGGGGCGCCCCGCTGGGTACCGGTCGCGCACAAGCGAATATCGCGACGGCCACAACAAATTTCGTGAGCGCGCTCGCGCAGGCGGAGTCCGCCCTCGAGATCTTCCGCGATCAGCGAGCCGGACACCTGGTGTTGATCTCGTCGATGAGCGCGGTTCGGGGCCTGCCCGGAAAGAAGGCCGCGTACTCGGCCGCCAAGGCCGGATTGTCCGCGCTCGGTGAGGGTTTGGCGACGGAGTTGCGCGCCGACCCCATCGCGGTGACCACCGTCCAGCCCGGGTTCATCGCCACCGAGATGTCCGCCCGGGCCGAGGATGCCCGCCTGATCGTCCCGCTCGACCGCGGCGTCGCCGCCATGGTCGCCGCGATCGAGGCCGAACCCGTCCGGGCCTGCGTGCCGCAATGGCCCTGGCGTGCATTGAACCTCGTACTGCCGCGGTTGCCGCGCGCGGTCATGAGCCGGCTCGGCTAGCTGTACTGCCCGGAGACATCGATATCGCGCCGACCGCCGCCGGACTGCTTCTGACAGACTGCGGGCCGACCACCTTCCAGTTACTTTCGGGTCGCATCACGATCCGAAGAAGTGGTGGCCGGCGCGACCGCCCCCGCGCGAGCGTTACCCGGGAGGTAATGGACTGCGCACATCGGTGCGGGCAAGCTCGACCCCATGAGCGATACCGAGCCCGTGACAGATGCCGAGGGCACTCAGCTGTTCCACACCACCATGCCGTTCACCGCGAAACTCGGTGTCGAGGTGCTCGAGCACGGGCCCAAGCTGGTGCGCAGCCGCCTGGCCTGGGACGAGAGTCTGTGCACGCTGGGCGGTGCGATGCACGGCGGCGCGCTGATGTCGCTGGCCGATGCCACGGGTGCGGTCTGCGCCTACCTGAATCTGCCCGAGGGCAAACAGGGCACCACGACCGTGGAATCGAAGACCAACTTCCTGCGCGCGGTGCGATCCGGGCATGCGGTCGCCACCGCCACTCCCCTGCATGCCGGGCGCAGCTTCATCGTGGTGGAGACCGAGATCCACGACGATGCCGGAAAACTCGTCGGAAAGGTCACTCAGACTCAAGCGGTGCTGTGAGGGCCATCCGCCCGAGATTGCGACGGGTGGCGATCGACTCCACGACCGCGTCCATCTCCGCCCAGCCGCGCACCTCCACATGCGGGTGGATCATCCTGTCGTCCAGCAGTTCCCACAGCCGGGCCCGATCCTCGGCGATCAGATCCGGCCGGGTCCGGGACGGTAGCGCCATCGAGAATCCGGTGACGGTCTTCAGCCCGCCGAGCAATGTGGAGGCATCGACCGCACCGCCACCGCCACCGAAGGCGACCAGGCTGCCGTGCGGAGCGAGAATGTCCACACCACGCTGGACGAGTTCACCACCGACTCCGTCGAGGACGATGTCGATCCCCTCGGGCCACGACCCGTCATAGCTCAGCGCCCGATCGGCGCCGCACCGGGTCACGAAGTCGAACTTGCCGGCGGAACCGACCACGGCGATCACCTCGGACGCGCCCGCCACCCGGGCCAGCTGCAACGCCAGATGCCCGGATCCGCTGGCGGCGCCGGTGATCAGGACCGACTTCCCCGCCACCGATCCCGCCGCACGCAGCGCTCCGCGGGCGACCAGCCCGCCGCGGACCAGCGCCAGCGCATCCGCCGCGTGCACACCCTCGGGGATCCCGGTGATCAGCGCCGGTGCCGCACAGACATATTCGGCATGTACCGAATCGAACACCAGTCCACCGACCCGCATGCCGATCCACGCCTCGTCGACACCGGGTCCGGCCGCCACGACCGTTCCGACCATCTCCCCGCCGGGATTCGCCGCGGCGTCGGCGCGGAGCATGCGTACCGCCCCGACGCCGACACCGCTCAATTCGGTACGGACGAGCAGTTGCCCCGGTTCCGGTTGCGGCCGCGGCGCCTCGACGATGCGGGAGCCGGGAAGTCGATCACCCCGGGCCGAGAACTGAATTGCGCGCACTGACAATGCCTTTCGAGCTGGGTGGCCGACGGCCGTGGACTGTCCGGAACGGGACGGTGATCAGCAGCTGTTACGGGGCAACATCGGAACCTCCTTTCTTACAACGGACGCAATATTAGAACGGTACTACAAAGTACGTCAAGATGATTTTTATGTCGGTGGTAACATTTTCGGGTGGCCAATACCGCGCCGGGACTCCGGGAAACGAAGAAGCAGCAGACCCGTCAAGAAATCTCCGATACCGCGACCCGCCTGTTCATCGAGCGCGGCTTCGAATCGACCACGATCGCGGAGATCGCCGACGCCGCCCGAGTCGCGAAGAAGACCGTCACCAACTACTTCCCACGCAAGGAAGATCTGGCACTGGACCATCACGAGCACTTCGTCGGCGCTCTCGCCGACGCGGTGAGCCGGCGCGGTGGCGGCGAGTCGGCGCTCACCGCCCTTCGGGCCCGATTCCGCTCCGCCACGGACGCGTACTCCGCCGACATCGGATTCTCGGGCCCCGATTTCAGCCGGATGCTCGCCGGCAGCCCGACGCTCACCGCACGTCTGCGCGAACTGCACGACCTACGCGAACAAGCCCTGGCGGCGGTGCTACCGGGCGACGAACTGCTACGCCGGACGGCGGCGGCGCAGTTGAGCGCGGCCTACCGGCTTCTTTTCGCCCGCATTCAGGAACTGCAGCTGTCCGGCGCCACGCGCCCGGACATCACGGCAACCGTCACCGCGGACGCCGAGCGGATCTTCGATCTACTGGAACCGGCCCTCGGCGACTACGGCATTCGTGGCGAATCAGAGTGAACGCAGCCGCGGCACCAGCTCCGCCGCCCGTTCGGTGTACTCCACCGGATCCCGGTCCGGCATGATGTCGAACTGCGTGATACCCAGAGCCGCATAGCGTTGCGCATCCGCGACGAAGGCATCCGGATCGTCGAGAACCGGGCCGAGGTAGGTCGCGGTCTTGCGGATGGCGTCGTAATCGCGCCCCTCGGCCGCGCAATGCGCCCGCAGCACATCGAGTTTGTGCGTCACATCCTCGGGCGTGGAGGCGAACAGATTGCACGCGTCGGCGTAGCGCGCGACGAACAGCAGCGTCTTCTTCTCGCCACCGCCACCGATCAGGATCGGCGGGCGTGGACGGGTCAGCGGCGCGGGGACACAAAGGGTTTCGGCCAGCTGGTAATACTTGCCCGTATACGGGCCGTTGTCCTCGCTCCACATCTGCAGGCAGATCCGCAGCGTCTCCTCGAGCCGTTCGAAGCGCTCCCCCATCGGCACCAGCGGCACACCGAGGCCACGCTGCTCACGCTCGTACCAGGAGGCGCCGATACCGAGCTGGCCGCGACCGCCGGACAGGACGTCGAGGGTGGTGACGATCTTGGCGAGCAAGCCCGGGTGCCGGTACATCACGCCGGTCACCAGCACCGACAGCCGCATCCGCTCGGTCAGTCCCGCGACATAGCCGAGCGTGGTGTAGGCCTCCAGCATCGGCTCCTCGGCCGATCCGCGCAGCTCCATCTGGAAGTAGTGGTCCATGACGGTGAATTCGGCGAAACCCGCCTGCTCGGCGATGCGGGCGCTGTCGGCGATGGATCCGGCCGTGCGAGCCGGATCGGCGGGAGTGGAGAAGTTCCAATAGTGCAGGCTCAGATCCATGACGCCTCGTTTCTACGCAGCAGCGGCGGACAGGGGCGATATCCGCGTTCACCCTATCTCGCCGCTGCGACATGATGCCCGAGTCACCCCGCGAGCACGAACACCGCCGCCCGGCCCTCCGGATCGGGCCACCACGTCGCGCTCACGCACCGGAGAACCGCTGTTCACGACAGTCGAGGACCGAATTTCGGGCACCACCCGCCCGAAACGAACGGTTTCGCCACCTCACGGGAGCATCGGCACACCCACACCGTAACTCGTTCGATACTGGTTAATCATCCGCTACTTGATCTACTGGACTTATCCTGCCCACATGACAACCAGCAAAGAGGGAGTTTATGTAGGGCCGCTGCACCAATTGGCCCGTGGCGCATGGCAATCATTGCTGGTCATCGGCCTGCTGTCGGTGGCCGTCGGCATCATTGTGCTCGTCTGGCCCGGTCCGACGCTCGCAGTAGCCGGCATCTTGTTCGGCATCTACCTGCTGATCTCCGGAATTTTGCAGTTGATCGCCGCATTCGGCCCGCACGTCGGGACCGGTTACCGGGTGCTGACCCTGATCAGCGGCATCCTGTCGTTCATCCTGGCCTTCTTCGCCTTCCGCAGCATCGGCAACTCACTGGTGCTGCTGGGCCTGTGGATCGGCATCAGCTGGCTGTTCCGCGGCATCGCGGCCATGGTCGCCGGGGCCGAAGCACCGCAGGGGGTTCCGGGACGCGGGTGGTCGATCTTCTTCGGCATCCTGTTGCTGATCGGCGGTATCGCCCTGGTGGTCTGGCCCATCCACTCGATCACGGTGCTGGCGCTCGTGGTCGGCTGGTGGCTGATCTTCATGGGCGTGATGGAGGTCGTCTACGCGTTCGAGGTGCGCAGCGTGGCCAAGAAGACCCCGGCCGACCTGTAGCCACCGGCGACAGTCATCCGCCCCGGGCTCGATCGCCCGGGGCGGAGCTGTATCCATGGGGAGCAGTGCCGCGGGTAATACCCCCGAAACCGCGCTTCACACGATATTGCTCCGGTCCGGTGAACATCGGCACAGGCGCCTGCACATCGGGGCTCATCCTTGTTACCGTCGGATCCCCATACCGGTTGCCCGCAAGGAGATTTCACCATGGGTATCATCACGATGATCATCATCGGCCTGATCGCCGGCGCCATCGCTCGCCTGCTGGTCCCCGGCAAGGAGAACTTCGGCTGGATCCTGACCATTGTGCTGGGCATCGTCGGCGGTTACGTCGGCGGCACGCTGGGCAGTCTGGTCTTCGCCCCGCACAAGTTCAGTGTGCATCCGCCGGTGCAGCACACCTTCCTGGGCGCGATCGTCGGCGCGGTGATCATTCTGTTCATCTACAAGGCAGTTCGCGGCCGGGCCTGACCAGCGGATACGCTCCGGCCCCGCACGCCGCGGGCGGCGGGGTCAGGGGCGGCACACCGCCGAGTGCGACCGGCCACCGATCTGCGACCAGATTCCGCGCGGGAACAGGATTCCGTACAGCGAGATGTCCAGCGAGCACACATAGGCGGCCGCATAGGCGCCGTCGGCGGTGAATTTACCCACGTCGGAAAGGATTCCGGGAAGGTCGATCGCGGCCTGGTCGAATTTCGCACCGTTGGCGAGCAACAGGGTCAGGGCATTGCCGACCGACTTCTGCGTGGGCGCCAGCTCCGGCTGCACCTGCGACACCATCGCCACCAAACTCGAACTGGCCCGGCCGATCTGCTCGGTCGACGACAAGAGCGACTGCCCCTGGTCGTAGAGTCCGCCGACGAGCGCGCGCGTCTGCGTGATGAGGGTTTCCAGCTCGCCGCTGCGCCGGGCCAGCCCCGACATCACACCGGACAGATTGGTGATGATGTCGCCGAGGATCGCGTCGCGACGCTGGAAGTCCGAGGCGAGCGCCGCGGCCTGGGTGATGAAGGTGGACAGCGAGACCCCGTCGCCCTGCAGCGCCTGGATCAACGTCGTGGACAGATCGTTGACCTGCTCGGGCGCCAGATTCTCGAACAGCGGCTGGAAGCCGTTGAGGAAGGCCGAGATGTCGAACGAGGGCTCGGTCCGCTCGAGGGGGATCCGGCCACCGGCGGACATGATGTGCGAATCGGGATCGGTACCCGGCGCCAGGGCGAGATAGCGCTGGCCGATCAGGTTCTGATAGCGAACCAGCGCTTTGGTATCGGTGTGCAACGACTGATCGCGCTGGACCATGAAGGTCACCCGCGCCAGGGACTTGTTGGTCTTCGGGTCCTGATCCAGGTCGATCGCGGTGACCTTGCCGACCCGGACGCCCGCGATCCGCACATCGTCGTTGGGCCGCAGTCCCAGCACGTCACTGAAGATCGCCGAATACTTGTCCACCGGACCATCCACCGTGCGGGCCAAGGTATTCCAGATCACCACCGTGACCAGGACCGACACGATCGCGAAGATACCGAAGCCGATCGCCGGCCTGCGGATGCTCATCACGCCTCCCATACCGTGCGAGACACACCCGCACACCGAACACCGGCCATGACTGCGCTGAACGCAGGCACTGTAGCGGTTCGCTATGGGATGTGACCCGCGCCACGCCGTCCGGATATGACAACAGCCCGGCGCTGATGCGCCGGGCTGTTGTTCTGGACGGTACGTAGAGAGGGGTACCGGAACCGATCAGTCCAGGATGGCTCCGCCTGCTGCCCGCTGTTTCGCGGACCTCGCACGCTTGCGCTCGGCCCGGAGTTCGGCGAGTTCCTGCTCGAGGGTGTCCGCGATGCGGAACTGGCCGGTGTCGTAGTCGCTCAGCGGATCCGAGTCATCGTCGAGCGCTTCGGCTTTCGGCGATTTGCTCTTCTTGCCGTCGGCGGCCTCGTCGGTGGAATCGGTCCGCGCACTGGACGTCTTCGGGGTCCAGATATCGGGCTCGACGACCGGGTCGACGGTTTCCACATGCGCGGATTCCTTGGCCGCCGGTTCGGCGGGCGCGGTGTCGGATGCGCCCGGCAGCGCCGCCATGGGGGCGGCGGAGGTGGGACGGGTGTCGGGTGCCGACTGGCGGATGAAGCTGACGAAGGTCGGCATGCTGCGACGGATCTGCTCGGCGGGATCGGGCAGATCACGGATCTGGTCGGTGGCCTGGGTGATGGCCTGGCCGTAGCGCTGACTGGCCGCGTCGTGCACCAGCAGGGCGACACCGATCATCACCGGCGCCACCGCGTGCACACCGACGTTGTACCAGTCACCGTTACGCAGATACGGGTAGGTGTTCAGGCCGACCGTCAGCGCCAGCAGGGCCAGTTCGGCCATCGCGACCTGGCGGCGACTGTGCAGGATGCCCCATTCGGCGACCTTGTTGGTGCCGATCATGATGATGACCAGACAGACGCTGATCATCGCTTCGAGCAGATAACTGAACCAGTACAGCGGATCACTGGGACCGCCGGGGGCGATGTTGTGCTGGACGTTGACCGCCGACCACAGCATGCCGGCGATGACGACGCCCGCGAGGGCACGCATCGACCACGCACGATGCCGGTACAGGGAGGCCAGTTTGGCATGCGGGCTGGATTCTCGTCGCTGCGCCGCAATTGCCTTGCGGGCCATCAACAGATCTCGCATATCGGCCTTCGCGATCGCTTCGGAGGTCTGCCTGGCGCGGTCGGACGTCGACGCCGCCGCCTGTACATTCTTCCAGCGCTGCTCGCGTTCCTGCTCACGGATCTTCTCCGCGAGGTCACGTTCGGCATGGAGTTCGTTCTCCGACAGGGCCTCGGTCAGCGCCGGATCGAATTGGTACGCAAGCCGCCCGCGGGCCTTTTCGACCCGTCGCGCGAGCTGCCTGACCTCATCTTCTCCGGGGTGTTCGACGGTCAACTAGACCACCGCCCGGTGAGAAACGGTGGCCGGCAAGTGTTCACGAAGTGGGAACGGCACATGCCATTCATAGTCGATGAACCACCATCTGCGAAACTGCAGATTTGCCGTAATGGCAGACTATTCGGCGTGTCGCGCACGCCACGCCGAGTCGGCGTGTCGCAATGAGGCTGCGGCGCTGCGAATTTCGCCCGATTCAGGCCGCAGCGGCGTGTGCCAGCACCCGCCGCACGTCGTCCGGATCGTCGACATCGACCACGACTCGCGTGAATTCGGTGCCGCGCAACTCGATCCGCACACCACGACCGTCGAAGCGGGTGTCCCAGAACTCCTTGCGGCCCTTGCCCCGGAAGATTCCGGCCGCGATGACACCGGGCAGGAAGGTACCCGGTGCGCGCACCCACGGTGGACGCAGATCCACTTCGGCGGGTGCGATCGCGACGATCTCGGACAGATCGAAACGAACTCGCTCACACAGGGCCAGCAACCGGTGCGTACCCCGCACGTGAACGGTGACCGTGGTACCCGTGACCTCGATATCGACCATCGCAGACCCCATCTCGCCGAGTTCGTCCTCGGGATCCATGGTGCCGCGCGGGCCTGACGGCAAACTGTGCCGTTCCTATGATTTTCCTCAGATTCGGGGCGCCCGCTACCGGGCGCGATCGGCGAGGATGCGCTCCTCGAGCCGGCGGGTCAGCGCACGGACCCGCTCGTCGGCACTGAGTTTGCGGTCCAGAACGACGTTCACCGCACCGCGCAGCAGCGCGTAGGGCTCCCAGCCCGCGGGAGCGATCGCCCGCGCGGCCCGGCGCTCCACCGCGCCCGCGATGACCTCCGCGGCCCGTCGCGCGGTGATGCGCCGATCGAGCGGCCAGGGCAGCAGCGAGCCGATCTCGGCGCCCAGCTCGTCCTCGTCGAGCGTGCCGTGCGTCATGGCCGTCTCGACCACACCGAAGTAGACGATGCCCGCGGTGGCGCCGGTACCACCCAGTTCGACCCGCAGCGCGCGGCCGAGCTGTTCCACACCGGCCTTGCTCACCATGTAGGGCGAACCGCCCATACCGGGGGCGAAGGCCGCGCACGAGGACACCACCACGACATGACCGCGGTGGGCGATGACATCGTCGAGTGCGGGCTGAATCGTGTTGAAGGCGCCCGTGAGATTGATGGCGAGCACCCGGTCGAAATCCTGTGGGTCCATCAGCCGGACGGTGGCCGGGCGCGGCACCACGCCCGCATTGGCGACCACCACGTCGATCCGGCCGAAATTCTCGCGCACCTGACCGATGGCCAGGCGCACCCCCTCCCGGTCGGCGACATCGACGCCCACCGCGACGGCCCGGACACCCAGTGCGGCAGCGCGCTCGCGGGCAGCGTCGGCGTCGATGTCGAACAGCGCCACATAGGCGCCACGGTCGTGGAGCAGGCGGGCCAGCTCGTAGCCGATTCCGGCGGCGGCGCCGGTGATCACCACGACCTTGTCGCGCGGATCGAGCCGCTCGGGCTCGCCGAGCACCGGCGACAGCAGCGAACGCACCATGTCGAACGGATCTGTGATCATCGGATACTGCTCATCTCCGCGGCGGGCTTCGGGGATCGGGACATCAGATAGGACTGCGCGTCGAACGTCGCGACACGACGACGATATTCGAAGCTCCAGTTCGGATACAGTCCGGCGTTCTCGCCCTTGTCGTTGGTGTAGTAGCTGTCGCAGCCACCGCCCAGCCAGACCGTCCGGCGACTGCGCTCGCGCATCTCGTCGAGGAACTGCCGCTGCACCCCGGGCCGGACCTCGACCCGATCGATACCGTTGTCGCGCAATGTCTTCAGCGCATCGACGATATAGGCGATCTGTGATTCGATCATGAAGATCGCGGACTGGTTCCCCGCGGCGCCGAACGGGCCGAGGGTCAGGAACATATTGGGGAACCCGGCGATCGCGGCGCCGAGATAGCTGCTGGGCCGGCGGCGGTAGTGATCGGCCACCGACAGGCCCCCGACACCCACGATCCGGTCGTAGAGCTCGGGGATCGCTCCGAATCCGGTACCCCACACGATGGTGTCGACCGGGTACTCCGCACCGTCGGTGGTGACGATCGATCCGGGGCGGATCTCGGCGATCGACGACGTCACGACCTCGACGTTGTCGCGGGTGAGCGCCGGGTAGTAGGCATCGGAGAAGATCGCGCGCTTGCAACCGATCATGTAGTCGGGAGTGAGTGTGCGCCGCAGCGCCCGATCGCCGACCTGGCGGCGCAGCTGTAGCGCCGACAGCGCCTGGAACGGATGCCGGAAACGGCGATCCACGAAACCCACCAGCCCGAAACTCTCGATCCCGGTGTAGTAGGCCCCGCGCAGGGCGGTGCTCAGGGCCGGGATCCGGCGCAGCAGCGCACGTTCCAGGCCCAGCGTGGGCCGGTCCAGCCGCGACACGATCCACGGCGCGGAACGCTGGAAGACCGTGAGCCGCCCGGCCTTCGGCGCGATCTCCGGAATGAACTGCACCGCGGAGGCGCCGGTGCCGATGACCGCGATGCGCTCACCGGTCAGATCGTGCTCATGATCCCAGTGCAGCGAATGGAACTGATTGCCGCGGAAACTGTCCCGGCCCGCCATGTTCGGGATCTTGGCCTCGCTGAACGGGCCGACCGCCGAGATCAGCACGTCGGCGGTGAGCACGCCGCTGTCGGTGCGGATGATCCAGCGCCGCTCGGATTCCTCCCATTCCGCCCGCCGCACCTCGGCACCGAAGCGCATGTGCCGCACCGCGTCGTGGTTCTCGGCCACACCCCGCAGGTATCCGAGAATCTCCGGCTGGCGGCCGTAGGTGCGCGACCATTCCGGATTGGGCGCGAAGGAATAGGAGTACAGCTGCGAGGGCACATCGCAGGCGCAGCCGGGATAGGTGTTGGCCTGCCAGGTGCCGCCGAGGTCCTCGGCGCGCTCGAGGATGAGGAAGTCCTCGAATCCGGCCGCGCGCAACGACACCGCGAGCCCGATTCCGGCGATTCCGGCGCCGATCACCGCGATCGAAGTGTGTTCGGCAGCGGCGCTGTCGGATACTGCCATCGTCGAATTCCTTTCGGTGCGGGCAGCACTGCCCGAAGCGCGGTGCACGCGGCACCGGGCGCTCACAAATCGAGTTCGATAATCTCGCCCGCCGCGCGCGATACGCAGGTGAGCATGGTGGTTTCGCGTTCGACGTCGGTCAGGCGCCGATCCCGGTGGTCGACCTCGCCGGCGCGCACGGTCACCGCGCAGGTGCCGCAGAAGCCCTGCCGGCACGAGTACGGCGCGTCCGGCAGCACCCGGCCGATGGCGGCGAGCGCCGATTCACCGGCGGCGACGTCGACACCGAGGCCGCTGCGCCGCAATTCGATCCGGAACGGCCGGCCGTGCTGGACGGGCGGCGGTGAGAACCGCTCGGTGTGCAGGGAGACGGTCGGGTCCGCGGCGGCCCGGGTGTCGTGGGCGGCGGCCATCAGCGGCGGCGGCCCGCAGACATAGACGGCGGCACCGTGCTCGACATCGGACAGCAGCTCACCGATGTCGGCCACACCGAATTCGTCGTCGGGCAGGATGTCGAGGCGGCCACCGCGCCGGGCCGACAGCTCGTCCAGGAAGGGCATGCTGTCGCGACTGCGGCCCAGATAGATCAGCCGCCAATCGATTCCGCGGCGTTGCGCGTCCGCGACCATCGGCAGCAGCGGCGTGATGCCGATACCGCCGGCGACGAACACGTAGTGCGGCGCGCGGATATAGGGAAAGGCATTGCGCGGCCCACGTACCCGCAGCCGGTCCCCGACCGCCGCGGTGCGGTGGATCTCGTCGGAACCGCCGGCACCGCCGGGCAGATGCCGCACCGCGATGCGATAACTGCCGCGATCGGCCGGATCGCCGTTGAGCGAGTATTGCCGTTGCCGGCCCGAGGGCAGCACCAGATCGATGTGCGCACCGGGAATCCAGCTCGGCAGCGGCCGCCGATAGGGCGCGACCAGGGTCAGCACCACCACGTCACCGGCCTGCACCTGACGGTCGGCGACGATCATCTCCCGTTCGAACCCACTGCGCCGCACCGGATTCGGACCGGTCAGCACGCTGTTGGCCGCTTCGGCGGTGACGGTGCGCTTGTAGATGTCGAATACCGCCCCGAGTGCGCGGATCGGCAGTGACGGCTCGTATGCCGACCGGATCCCGGCCGGCTCCACCGCGGTCGAACTCACTTCTCGCCCGCCCGCGCGGCCGGGGACTGAGCGAGGTAGCGCAGTGCGTTGTCCATGCTCCCGAGCTGGGAGGGATGGAATCCGGGGCGCAGATAGCGCGGGATCTCGGTGAGGAAGGTCGACATCTTCGGGACGACGCCGCGCGCGGAGGCACTGAGCAGCTGCATCGGCCAGAATCGTCCCTTGGCGGGTTCGGGATCCTTGGCGAACAGATAACCGCCCGCGGTCACGAACAGCACCAGCAGCGATGAACTCGCGACCACGGCGGTGCGGGCCTTGCGCAGATATCCGCCGTCGACGTGCATGTAGGCGTCGTAGACCACACTGCGGTGCTCGACCTCCTCGGCGCCGTGCCAGCGGATCAGATCCAGCATCGCCGGATGCATGTCCTTGGCCTCGAGCACATCGTTGGTGAGCAGCCATTCGCCGATGACGGCGGTGTAGTGCTCCATTCCGGCGAACAATCCCAGCCGCTCGCACAGCCATTCGTATTTCGCGCGGCCGACCAGGCCGTGATCGCCGAGTATCCGATCGACCAGCCAGCCCACCGACTCGACCATCGGCCCCACGTCCAGGCCGATGGCCTCCAGGTGGCTGCGGGCCTGCGCGTGCGAGGTCGCGTGCTGGTTCTCCTGGCCGATGAACCCCTGCACCTCTTCGCGCAGGCGGGCATCGTCGATATAGGGCAGCGCCTCGGCCAGGGCGGCCGCCATGGCCCGCTCACCTTCCGGGAGCACCAGGTGCATCACGTTGATGATGTGGGTGGCCATGACTTCGCCCGGGATGTAATGCATCGGGACCGAGCCGAAGTCGAACCGCACATCGCGCGCCCTGATCGCGTGGGCTTGGTCGTCGTAGACCGAGGTGTTCATTGGTGCGTCCTTGCATCTCATCGAAGCGATGTCTCGACACTATTGTTGACATCAACAGATGTCAACAACGGCCGATGTCAAAAATCGTGATATTTTCCGGCCCCGGTACCATCGCGACCATGGCCGATTCGCCGCATCCCCCGAAGACGGGCAGCCGACCGTGGCGCGGACGCGAACCGGCCGACCGCATCGCCACCCGCCGGAAGCAGTTGACGCAGGCCTGCTTCGAGCTCATGGCCGACGCCGGCGCGGCCGACACCTCGATGCGCGGAGTATGCCGACAAGCGGGACTCACCGAACGTTATTTTTACGAAAGTTTCGCCAATCTCGACGATCTGATGACCACCGTCCTCGAGAACACCGTCCAGCAGTGCCGGGATCGCCTGCTCGCGGCGCTGGCGGACGCCCCCGATGACCGGGATCTGCTCTTCGGCCATGTGGTGCGCGCGTTCACCGATTTCCTCACCGAGGACCCGCGCCGCGGCCGCATCCTGTTCGTGGAATCACTGGCCACTCCGGCACTGACCCGACGCGGCAACGAACTGGTCGCGATGATCACCGGGCCGATCGCCGCGGTCCTGGCCGCCGACGACACCGAGAACCCCACCCCGGACGAACTCGACGCCACCCTGAACGCGATGGCGATATTCGGGGCTCTCGCCTATTGCTATCGCCCGTATCTGATCGGCGAGATCGAGATCGACCGCGAACGCTTCGACAATCACGCCGCCGCCGTCATCCGGCAGCTCAGCACAGTGCGGTCCGCGCCGATCCCGCACTGAAACCGGGCCGTTCCGGCCGCACCGGCACCCCGTACGAACCGTCGCCGCACCTTGCCTCACCCACCCTTCCGTAGTAGCGTCCAGACACGTGTCCATCGCAGATGGATCCGGGATTGCGGAAGGATTTCTCATGACGTTGGTCAAGCCGCGGCAGGTCTCCGGGGGCGAGCACGAGCACGGCCACCTCGAAGAGTTCCGCACCGATCCGATCGCGCTGATGCGGCGGGTACGCACCGAGTGCGGCGATGTCGGCTCGTTCCGTCTGGCCGACAAGGACGTCATCCTGCTGTCGGGCTCCGAAGCGAACGAATTCTTCTTCCGGTCCGCCGACGAGGATCTCGACCAGGGCAGCGCCTACCCGTTCATGAAGCCGATCTTCGGTGACGGTGTGGTGTTCGACGCCAGCCCCGAGCGCCGCAAGGAGATGCTGCACAACCAGGCGCTGCGCGGTGAGCACATGCGCGGGCACGCGGAAACCATTGCCCGCGAGGTGTATCGGATCGTCGAGCGCTGGGACGACGAGGGCGAGATCGATCTGCTCGAGTTTTTCGCCGAGCTGACCATCTACACCTCCTCGTCCTGCCTCATCGGCAAGAAGTTCCGCGAGGAGCTCGACGACCGGTTCGCCCACCTCTACCACGAACTCGAGCGCGGCACCGACGCGCTGTGCTACGTCGACCCCTACGCGCCGATCGAGAGCTTCCGGATCCGGGACGAGGCCCGCGCCCAGCTGGTCGAGCTGGTGCAGGGCATCATGGACGGTCGCATCGCGAATCCGCCGCAGGGCAAAGAGGATCGCGACATGCTCGACGTCCTGGTCTCGATCCGCGACGAACAGGGCGAGCTACGGTTCTCGGCCAGTGAGATCACCGGCATCTTCATCTCGATGATGTTCGCCGGGCACCACACCACCTCCGGCACCGCGTCCTGGGCGGTCATCGAACTGCTGCGCAATCCCGAGATCCTGGCCGATGTCGTGGGTGAGCTCGACGAGCTCTACGCCGACGGGCAGGATGTCAGCTTCCATGCGCTGCGCCAGATTCCGCAGCTGGAGGCGACCTTGAAGGAGACGCTGCGGCTGCATCCGCCGCTGATCATCCTGATGCGGATCGCGCAGGGTGAATTCGAGGTGTGCGGCAACAAGATCGAGCCCGGCGACATGGTCGCGGCCACCCCGGCCATCTCCAACCGGATCGCCGAGGACTTCCCCGAGCCGGACCGCTTCGATCCGGGCCGCTACATCGATCCGAATCAGGCCGATCTGATCAACCGCTGGACCTGGATTCCGTTCGGCGCCGGCCGGCACCGCTGCGTCGGCGCGGCCTTTGCCCTCATGCAACTCAAGGCCATCTTCTCGATTCTGCTGCGGGACTGGGAATTCGAGATGGCGCAGCCGTCGGACAGCTACCGCAACGACCACTCCAAGATGGTGGTGCAGTTGCAGCAGCCGTGCACCGTCCGGTACCGCCGCCGGCAGCACGCGTGAAGTCCCTGTCGGGCAAGGTCGTCGCGATCACCGGCGGCGCCCGGGGAATCGGTTACTCGATCGCCGAGCAGTTGCAACGCGACGGCGCCCGGGTCGCCCTCGGTGATATCGACGCCGACGCCGTGCGCGAGGCGGGTGCTCGGCTCGGCGCCGCCGCCGCGGTACCGCTCGACGTCACCGATCCGAGGTCGTTCGCGGACTTCCTGGCCACGGTCACCGAACAGGCCGGCACCGTCGACGTGCTGATCAACAATGCCGGCATCATGCCGGTCGGCCGCTTCACCGCCGAATCCGATGACATCACCCGCCGAATCCTCGAGGTCAACGTGCTGGGGGTCATGCACGGCACCAAGACCGCATTGCCCCGGATGCTCGAACGCGGCGCCGGCCACATCGTGAACATCGCGTCGCTGGCCGGGGAGAATCCCACCCCCGGAATGGCGACCTATTGCGCCAGCAAACAGGCCGTTCTCGGTTTCACCGAGACCATGCGCCTGGAATACCGCGGTACCGGCGTGCATTTCTCGGCGGTGCTACCGACCTTCACCCGGACCGAACTGATCGCCGGGACCAAGGCACCGATGGGATTGCTGGCCGAACCGGAAGATGTGGCACGCGCGGTGGCCCGGTTGATCGCGCGGCCGCGGCGACGGGTCACGGTCACCCGGCTGGCCGGGGTGGCGATGGCTTTCAACAAACTCACGCCGCGGGCATTCGGGGAATTCGCCGCTCGCCGGATGGGTGTGCACCGCATCTTCACCGACGAGGTCGACACCACCGCGCGGGCTTCCTACGACCGCCGGGTACGCGGGTCCCAGGAGCATCAATAATTTCGGCCATAATGGTGGGATGAACACCGTCGAGGCACCCGAGGTCCGCACCTGGAACTTCCCGCGAGGTATCGCCAGTGTCGCGGTGATGACGGAGTTCGCTGCCGAACACGGGGTGCCGCCGGGGCGGTTACTGGCCGGATCGGGTATCGGTGCGGGCGCCCTCGCCGACCCCGCCGCACAGATCCCGGCCGAGGCCGAATTGGCGGTGGCACGCAATCTGGTGACCGAACTGGATACGATCCCGGCACTCGGAGTCGAGGTCGGCCGGCGCTACCGGCTGAGCACCTTCGGCATCTTCGGTTTCGCGTGCGTCACCAGCCCCACACTGCGCGAGGCGATCTCGCTCGCCATCCGCTACTACCGGCTCGGATTCGCCTTCTGCACACCGATTGTGGAATATCGCCGCGACGATGTGATCGCCTGGATCCACCACGAACTCATTCCGCCCGATGTGCAGCGATTTCTCGTCGAGCGGGACATCGTCGCCATGCACCGGGTGATGGGCGATCTGCTGGGGCGCGAATTCTCCTTCGCTCGAATGGAATTCGGATACGACGAACCCGCCTACGCGGACAGGCTGGAAGCGGCCCTGGGTGCGCGGCCCAGCTTCAGCAGACCGCACACCATGTTCACCGTCCCGCCCGAGATTCTGGCCCAGCCACTGCCACAGGCCAATCGGCAGACGTGGGCGGTGTGCATCGCCCAGTGCCGGGATTTGGTGCAGCGTCGCAGTGCCCGCACCGGTATCGCCGCGGAGGTGCGCGAACGACTGCTGCCGGGCAGCGGCGCGACCGGTATCACCACCCCGCCACCGATCGAATCGGTGGCCCGCGATCTGAACATGAGTGTGCGGACCCTGCGCCGGCGGCTGACGGAGGCGGGCACCAGCTACCGAGCACTGCTGGACGAGGTGCGCCGGGCACTGGCCCAGGAGATGCTGTCGGGAACCCCGCTGACCATCGACGACATCGCGATCCGGCTGGGTTATGCGGAGGCCACGCCGTTCATCCACGCGTTCAAACGCTGGACCGGAACCACACCGGCCGCCTACCGGCGTGACCGCAACTATTGATTCCTGGCCGCCACTCTCTTCGGCTCGCCGCTGGTCCGCGCATACGGTACAACCCGAGGACGGGACGACGAAAGGCGCGAACGATGGGGTTCGACTACGACGTGATGGTCATCGGATCGGGTTTCGGTGGCAGTGTCAGTGCGCTGCGCCTGACCGAGAAGGGCTACCGGGTCGCAGTGATGGAGGCCGGGCGCCGCTTCGCCGACGACGAATTCCCCAAGACCTCGTGGCGGGCCCGGCAGTTCCTGTGGGCACCGGCCCTGGGCTGCTTCGGCATCCAGCGTCTGACCCTGCTCCAGGACACCTTCATCATGAGCGGCTCCGGCGTCGGCGGCGGCTCACTGGTGTATGCCAACACCCTGTACGAACCTCCCGCCAAATTCTTCGACGATCCGCAGTGGGCGCACATCACCGACTGGGGCGCCGAACTCGCACCGCACTACGACCAGGCCAAGCGCATGCTCGGGGTGGCCACGAATCCGGCGATCACCGCCTCGGACCGGGTGCTGCGCGAGGTGGCCGAGGAACTGGGCGTCGGGGACTCGTTCCGGACCACACCGGTCGGAGTCCTGTTCGGCGGCAAGGGGACCCGGCCCGGGCAGGAAGTGCCCGATCCGTATTTCGGCGGGGTGGGACCCGAGCGCCGCACCTGCACGCACTGCGGCGAATGTATGACCGGTTGCCGGCACAACGCCAAGAACACTCTGGTCAAGAACTATCTACACCTCGCCGAAAAGGCCGGTGCCACAGTACATCCGTACAGCACGGTGGTCGATGTGAGACCGCTGCCCGAAGGCGGTTACCGCGTCGAGACGGTGCGCACCGGGCGCTGGATCCGCAAGGCCCGCCGCAGTTTCACCGCCGAACAGGTGATCTTCGCCGCGGCGGCGCTGGGCACCCAGCGGCTGCTGCACCGGCTGCGCGATCGGGGCTCGCTGCCCCGGGTGTCGGGCCGGCTGGGATATCTGTCGCGCACCAATTCCGAAGAGCTGCTGTCGATCCGGAGCCGCGGTGCGGATACCGATTTCACCAAGGGGGTGGCCATCACCTCCTCCATCCATCCCGATTCCGACACCCATATCGAGCCGGTGCGATACGGCAAGGGCAGCAATGTGCTGTCGCTGATGACGACGGTGATGTACGACGAGGACGGCCGCACCTCACGCGGGCGGCTGTGGGCGCGCGCGAACTGGCGGCAGCGGCGCGATCTGCCCCGGGTGCACAATCCGCGGCACTGGTCGGAGCGGATGATCGGGCTGCTGGTCATGCAGTCGGTGGACAATTCGCTGACCAGCTACACCAAGCGCGGGCTGTTCGGGCGCCGGATGACCACCAGACAGGGTGAGGGGCAACCGAATCCGACCTCCATCCCCGCCGGGCACGAGGTGGCCCGCCGGGTGGCCGACAAGATCGACGGCATTCCGACCGCCGGCATCACCGCCCTGTTCGGCATTCCCATGACCGGGCATTTCATCGGTGGCTGCGTGATCGGCGATTCGGCGGACACCGGCGTCGTCGACGCCTACCACCGCATGTACGGCCACCCCGGCCTGCACATCGTCGACGGCTCGGCGATCTCGGCCAATCTCGGGGTGAATCCGTCGCTGACCATCACGGCGCAGGCCGAACGGGCCTTGTCGCTGTGGCCCAACAAGGGTGAGACCGATCAGCGTCCCGCGCTGGGCGCGCCCTACCGGCGCCTCGCGCCGATCCCGCCCGCGACACCGGTGGTCCCCGCGGGAGCACCGGCCGCCCTGCGGTTGCCGATCGTCGACATCACCTGAGCAGCGGACAACCGGTCACCGGATCCTCCCCCGGCGCCGCCTCGTCTCCGCACCGAGTACGGGTTCGGATCCCGTCCTCACGGAATCCGGGTTGCCGACGGTACGCGCCGGGTGTTTACTGGCGATCCGGCGCGGATATTTCCCGCGGCGATGGCGGGCGCTCACCGGGAGCGCCGGGCCCGATGACGTGACCGGAGTCGCCGCAGCGCTCCGGAACAGCAGATATGCCTCGGAAGGAGGTGGTCGACGATGCCGGACGACAGTGACAGTCACCGTTTTGCCAACAATTCACTCGGCGACCACTCCCGCATCCTGCCGCACCCCCGTTCGTGGCGGTAGCCTGCGCGCACGAGTCTCGCCTCGACTGAAGGTATGTTTCCATGTCGACTTGGGAAATGCTGCTGCGCCTGGGAACCGGTGTCGGCCTCGGTGCATTGATCGGTTTCGAACGCCAGTATCGGGCCCGGATGGCCGGATTACGGACCAATGCACTGGTCTCCGCGGGTGCCGCGCTGTTCGTCCTGCTGTCCGCGCACGGATTCCACGGCGGCGCCGCCGACCCGACCCGGGTGGCCGCGCAGATCGTCTCCGGTATCGGTTTTCTCGGTGCCGGTGTGATCATCCGCGACGGGCTGAACGTGCGCGGTCTCAACACCGCGGCGACGCTGTGGTGCGCGGCGGCGGTCGGCTCGCTGTCCGGCGCGGGCATGTATGTCACCGCCGCGGCGGGAACGGTCGCCGTGGTGATCGTCAATATCGCCCTGCGCGCGGCCGGGCGGGCGGTGGACCGCCAGCCCGAATCCGGCAACGAACAGCCCGCGCACTACACCTTCTCCGCCGTCACCGACGACGAGAACGAGGCGCACGTGCGGGCACTGCTCGTACAGGCGTTGACACGCACCGACTTCCGGCTGCTCTCGGTGGCCAGCGCCAACGCCGGGAAGTCGGGCAAGGTGGAGGTGAGCGCGGATCTGGCCGGTGATCAGCGCGACGACCGGCAGATGGAATCGGCGGTCAGCCGGCTGAGCCTGGAACCGTCGGTGACCAGCGTCGGATGGCGCACAGCCGTGCCGGAGACCACCGGCCCGGGTCTGTGAGGCCGCGCTGACCTGCGCCGATCGCCCGGATCACTATGCTGGCGCCGTGAGTATCCCGCTGGTGAACATTCCCGCCGACCTGGACACCGTCACCGCGATCGGCCCGGAGGACGATCCCGCGGCCGTGGGACTGACCCGAGGCGAGGTCGAGGTGGTCTGGGCGTCGGTGCGGCGCTGGTACCGCCTGGGCACCACCCCGGCGATCCAGATCTGCCTGCGCCGGCACGGCTCGATCGTGCTCAACCGCGCCATCGGCCACGCCCGGGGCAATGCTCCCGGCGACGGACCGGAGATCGAGCGCGAGCCGATCACCGTCGACACCCCGTTCTGCGGCTTCTCCACCGCCAAGGGCGTGGCGGCGACGGTGGTGTACATGTTGATCGAACAGGGCGCCTTCGCACCGGAAGACCGTGTGTGCGATTACATTCCGGAGTTCGCTTCGCACGGTAAGGGCCGTATCACCATCGCCGATGTCCTCACCCACTCCGCGGGTGTTCCGTTCATGCCCGCGGGCTTCCGCGGCTTCGACGCCGTGGTGGACGAACAGATCGCGACCCAGGCGCTGATCGCGTTGCGGCCCAGTTGGGCTCCCGGCCGATTCCGCGTGTATCACGCGCTGACCAGCGGTCTGATCCTACGGCTACTGGTGCAGCGCGCGACCGGGAAGCGGATCCGCGACCAGTTGGCCGAGCAGATCCTGGATCCGCTGGGCTTCCGGTGGACCAATTTCGGTGTCCGCCCCGAGGACGTGGACCGGGTGGCGCCGAGTGTGCGCACCGGGCCGCGGCCGTCGCGCGCCTGGTCCGTGGTCGCCGGTAAGGCCCTCGGCGGCGGGATGAGTTCATCGGTGTCGGAATCCGCGAATCGCGAGTTCCTGACCGCGGAACTGCCCTCCGGCAATCTCGTCACCACCGCCACCGAGTTGTCACGGTTCTACGAAATACTCTGCCGTGAAGGTGAACTCGACGGTGTGCGCATCCTGTCCCCCGATTCGGTGCGGCGCGCGATCCGGCCCGCCCCGCGCATCCCCGGCATCGCCGGACGGGTCAGTGCGGCCGGCTTCGAATTGGGCGGTCGCCGTACGAAATTCGGTGCGCACACCGAATCCCACTTCGGCCGTAGCGGACTCACCACCCAGTACGGCTGGGCCGATCTCGACCGGGGCCTGTCCGGTGCGGTGCTGACCAGCGGCAAGGCCACCACCGACACCGAGCGCCCGTGGCAGCTGTGCGCGCAGATCTCGGCGATCGTGCCGCGCACCGCGGCCCGGACCGTTACGGGAGCCGAAGCCTTTTGAGCGACAACGCGTTCACCGCGACGATGATGCTCGAGCCCGACATGGTGAGCGCGGCGATCTCGGGACGCAAGGTGAACCCGACGGCGGGCACCAGCACCCCGGCGGCGATCGGCAACGCGACGGTGTTGTACCCCACCGCCCAGGCGAGGTTCTGACGCATCTTGCGTAGCGTGCCGCGACCGATGCGCAAGGCGGTGGGCACATCGAGCGGATCCGATCGCATCAGCACCACATCGGCGGTATCGATGGCGACATCGGTTCCGGCCCCGATCGCGATGCCGAGATCGGCCTGCGCCAATGCCGGTGCGTCGTTCACACCGTCCCCGACCATCGCGACTTTTCTTCCGGCGGACTGCATTTCGGCGATGGTCGCGGCCTTGTCCCCGGGCAGCACCTCCGCGATCACGGTGTCGATGCCCAGTTCGGCGGCGATGCGGTCGGCGGTGGCGCGATTGTCGCCGGTGAGCATGACGACCTCCACCCCCAGCTCGTGCAGTTCGCGCACCGCGGCGGCGGCCGTGTCCCGGGGCGCGTCGGCGATCCCGGCGACCGCGACCGCCCGCCCGTCGACCGCCACCAGCACCGCGGTCCGCCCGCCCGCCGCGATCGGGTCCCGGACCGCGGCCAGTGCGCCGAGCTCGATCCCCTCGCGCTCGAACAGCCGCCGATTGCCGACGATCACGCGGTGTCCCTCGACGGTGGCGATCGCACCATGGCCGGCGACGTTCTCGAACTCCTCGGCCCGCGGGACGGCGGCGCCCTGATCCTCGGCGTAGCGCACGATCGCCCGGGCCAGTGGATGCTCCGATTCCCGTTCCACCGCCGCCACCAGCGACGGCAGCCCGGGCACATCGTCCGGCGTCACGAATTCGACGACCTCCGGTTCGCCCTTGGTCAGGGTTCCGGTCTTGTCCATCACCACCGCGTCGACGCGGGCCGAGGTCTCCAGCGCCAAGGCGTTCTTGAACAGCACCCCACGCCGCGCACCCAATCCGGTGCCGACCATGATCGCGGTCGGCGTGGCCAGGCCGAGTGCGTCGGGGCAGGTGACGACCACGACCGTGATGGCGAACAGCATGGCGGTGGCGAAGTCGGCACCGGCCAGCAGCCAGCCCAGCAGGGTCGCCACACCACCGAGCAGCGCCACCAGCACCAGCCAGAACGCCGCCCGGTCGGCCAGTTTCTGGCCCGGTGCCTTCGAATTCTGCGCCTGTCGAACGAGTTTCACGATCTGGGCGAGCGCGGTGTCGGAGCCGACCTTGTCGGCCCGGACCCGCAGGGTGCCGTCGGTATTGATACTCGCGCCGATCACCGCGGAGCCGGGCCGCTTGCGCACCGGCAGACTCTCGCCGGTGACCATGGATTCGTCGACCTCGCTGTCACCGCCCTCGACCACGCCGTCGACCGGGATCTTGGCCCCCGGCCGCACCAGCAGCAGATCGCCGACGACGACCTGCGCGGTCGGGATCTCGATCTCGTGCCCGTCGCGCAGCACCACCGCATGCGGCGGCGCCAGATCCAGCAGGGTCCGGATGGCGTCGGAGGCGCCGCCCCGGGCCCGCATCTCGAACCAGTGCCCGAGCAGTACGAAGGTGGCCAGCATGGTAGAGGCCTCATAGAAGACCTCGCCGCCGCCGCTGAGCGTGATCGCCAGCGAATACAGCCAGCCGGCGCCGATGGCCACCGCCACCAGCACCATCATGTCCAGAGTCCGGGCCCGCAGCGCCTGCCAGGCACCGGTGAAGAAGATCGTGGCGGAGTAGCCGATCACCGGCAGGCTCAGGATCAGGGTCCAGACATCGGGCCGCATACCGAACGGCACGGGTAGGTGGAGGCCGAACATGTCGGTCGCCATCGGCGACCAGAACATGACCAGTACCGAGAACACGAGCGCCACCAGGAACCGGTTGCGCATGTCGGTGGCCATATCGGCCATCGACATGTCGTGCCGGCCGTGCCCCTCATGCTCGCCGTGGGGCTCGGTGTGTGCCATCCGTTCGGGTGTCACGGTCGCGTGATCGACGTGGTCCATGCGCAGTCCTTTCGCCGAGTGCCGGCAACGGTGCCGAATATATACCCATAGGGGGTATATAGCAACGATGTGGCTTTCGTCATCGCTGGGAGGACGAGAACCAGCGGATTCGCGAGGTCTCGTTAACATGAGCAGTTGGACGAGCGACTATTCGGACGAGCGTGTTCCCGACGGCGGAGGTTCCGATGAGGTTGTCGCACTCCCGCAGCGAACGCGAGACCGTCGATATCGCGCTGGTGGTGCCGCGCAGCGGGCCGGCGGGCCTGTTCGGCCCGTCGTGTGAGGCCTGTGCGGCGCTGGCGGTCGAGGATGTGAACCGCGCGGGCGGAATTCTGGGCCGGCCGGTGCGACTGCACACGGTCGATTCCGGCGCGCCACTGCCACACCTGGCGCGGCGCATCGACCACATGATCGGCACCGGGGCCATCGACGGTGTGGTCGGCTGGCATCTGTCCAACGCCCGCCGCGTCCTGACCCCGCGCACCGCGGGCCGGGTGCCTTACGTCTACACGACCTTCTACGAGGGCGGGGAGAACTCCGACGGGGTGTACATGGTCGGCGAGACCCCGGAACACCAGCTGTTCCCGGCGCTGCGCTGGTTGCGATCCGAACGCGGAATCCGGCGCTGGGCCGTCGTCGGCAACGATTACGTGTGGCCGCGCGAGACGGCCCGGGTCACCCGCGAATCGGCCGCGGCGTGCGGTATCGACATCGTCGGCGAGACCTACGTGCCGCTGGGTGGACGCCGATTCGGACCCGCCCTCGACCTCATCCGCGACTCGTCGGCACAGGCCGTGCTGCTGTTCCTGGTCGGCGCCGACTGCGCGGCGTTCAATCGCGCCTTCGCCGCCGCCGGTCTCGACGAGCACCGCCTGCGCCTGAGCATGATGATCGGCGAGGACGTGCTGTACGCGGGCGGGCCCGACAGCACCCGGGGCCTGTTCACCGCCTCGGGATATTTCGAGAGCGTCGTCTCGGCCGCCGCGATGGATTTCGGCGGCCGCTACACCGCGCGGTACGGCCCCTTCGCACCGGCGCTGAACAATATCGGCGAATCCTGTTACGAGGGTCTGCTGCTGTTCGCCTCACTGGCCGAAGCCGCGCGCAGCCTCGATGTCCGCGACATCGAACGGCGTGCCGCGCGCGTGCGCTACGACGGCCCGCGCGGGGAGGTGAAGATCCGCGGCGCGCACACCACCCAGCCGGTCTATCTGGCCGACACCGACGGGGTGGATTTCCGGGTCGTCAGCGAATTACGCAGGGCCTGAGTCCGATTCGGCGTCGAGCCCCTCGGCGGCGAGCAGTCGCCGCAGCGCGCCCGTCGCGGGCCGCGCGAGCAGGTCTCCGGTGGCGCCCTGTTCGGCGATCCGGCCGTCGGCCACCACGGCCAGGCGGTCGGCCCGTCCCACGAGCGCGCGCACATCGTGACCTATCCACATCACCGCGGTCCCGTCGCGCCGCAGCTCGCTCACCTGGTCCAGAATTCGTTGCGCCAGTGTGTGATCCAGCGCCGTGGCGACCTCGTCGCAGATCAGCACCCGCGGCCGGGCGGTGAGGGCCCGGGCCAACGCCGCGCGCTGCAACTGCCCGCCGGACAGATCCGCCGGCAGGCGGCGGGCCTGATCGGCGTCGATGCCCAGCTCGGCGAGTATCGCCGTGGCCTGCGCGCAGGCGGCCGCGCGCGTCGCACCGCGCAACCGCACGGCCGTCGCGGCCACCTGATCCAGCACGGCCCGACGCGGATCGAACGAGCCCGCCGACTCCTGCCACACGTACTGCACCGCCGCGATCTGCGCACGAGAGCGCCTGCGCAGCACCGGCATCGGTGTCCGTTCGACCTGCACCACGCCGCGATCGGGTGCGACGAGACCGGCGAGCACCCGCGCCAGAGTGGATTTGCCCGCACCGGAAACACCGACCACCGCGAGCAACTCACCCGCGCCGATCTCCAGGTTCACCTCCCGCAACACCGGCGAATTCCCGAGCGTCACAGAGATGTCGGACATTCGCGCGAGGACGGGCGCCGGTGGCGGCGCCTGCCGCCGGACCCGTACTCCGGCATCCGGAACCGGGTCCCCGGCATACACACGCCCGTCGCGGATCTGCAACACCCGGCCGCCGAGCCGGTCCACCGCAACCCGGTCGTGGGTGATCAGCACGATCGCGGTTCCGGTGCGGCGCAAACGATCCAGGCTGTCCAGCAGTATCGACCGCGCGGGTGGATCCAGGCCGACGGTGGGCTCATCGACGATCAGTACCTCCGGCTCACCGGCCAGCACCTGCGCCAGCGCGAGCCGGGCGCGTTCACCGCCGGAGAATTCGAACGGAAAGCGACGCAGGGTGCGATCGAGAGTTGTCTCGTCGATATCGAAGGCCGCGCCGGTGAGGGCACGAACGATCAGTTGCCGGCGATGGTCGCGGCCGGGGCGGATCCCGCTGCGCCGAGCGTGGATGCCGGCGAATTCCCCCAGGGCCGTGCCGATCCGCCGTGCGGGATTCAGGGTCGCCGCGGCGTGCTGCGGCAGATAGCCGATCCGGCCGTGGGCGCGACGGATCTCGCCACGCACCTCGATCCCCGGCCGGGCGGCACCGGCCACCACCGCCGCGATGGTGGACTTTCCGGCACCGGAAGGCCCGAACAGGGTCAGCACCTCCCCCGCCCGAACCTCGAAGTCCACCTCGTCGACGAGCACGGTGTTCCCGGCCCGAACATGCAGTCCGCGCACCGAGACAAGCTCTGCCACAGCGTCTTCCACCGTCATGTCCGGACCACCGATCCGCGCGCCGCGGCGCGCGCCGCCACGGTGGCCGGGTCGGCCAGCCACTCGTCACACACGAGGTTGATGCCGACCACCAGCAGCACGATCAGTCCCGCCGGGAGCACCACCGACCACGGTGCGATCGTGAGTGCGTCCTTGTTGGCGGCCACCGAGACCGCCCAGTCGGTGGAGGTGGTGTCGAAACCGAGCCCGAGGAAGTTCGCGGAGGCGAGGAAATACACCGCGGCGGTGAAACGTACGCCCATGTCCGCCGCGAGCGGACGGGCCAATTCGCGTGCCGCATAACCGCCGTACCGGTAGGTGCGACCCTCGCCCTGCATCCGCAATGCGTCCATCACCGGTCCGTGCACCACACCCCGCGCGGCCATCCGCACGAAGCGGGCGATCGGCGCCACCAGTGCCACCCCGATCGCGCAGGCGATCGCCACCGCCGAACCGCGGGTGCGCAGGGCGGCCACCATCACGATCAGCAGCGAGGGCAGGCACAGCAGCACATCCATCGGCCGCATCAGCAGTTCCTCGAGCCAGCGCCGCGGTGCCGCCGCGGCGGCGACTCCGATCACGAAACCCACGGCATAGGCGCCGAGTACGGTCAGCGCGGCGACCAGCAGGAAGGTCCGCCCGCCGGTCAGTGCCGCCGCCAGGACATCGCGGCCGAAGCGGTCGGTGCCCAGCGGTGACCAGGACGACGGCCCGAACGGGGCCGCGCGCTCGGCCGGCGCCGAGGTCGCCAGCAGCGGCCCGGCGACAGCGAACAGCAACGGAACGACGACCGCGACCACCCCGGCCCACCGGCGCAGCCAGGTCATCGCGCCATCTCCGCGCGCGGTGCCAGCCGGCCGCCGATCAGATCGATCACCAGGTTGATCACGATCGCGCACAGTCCGGTGATCGCGACGATCGCCAGGATCACCGGATCGTCGCGATTGCCGATCGCGTTGATCAGTGCCGACGCGATACCCGGCAGCACGAACACCGCCTCCACGATCAGCACCCCGGAGAGCAATCCGTCACCCGTGCGGCCGAGCTCCTGGATCGCCGGGCCCAGCGCATTCGGCGCGATGTGGCGCAGCAGCAACGACGTCGGCCCGACGCCGAGCCGGCGCGCCTGCTCGACATAGGGCCGGTCGCGCACCTCGACGACACCGGCGCGAACCAGGCGGACCAGCGGCGCGGCGACCCGCACCACCATCACGATCAGTGGCAGCACCAGATATTCGGGCCGGGTGAACACGGTGTGGGTGTCGGTGCCGAGGAATGTCGCCGGAAGCAGTTCCAGCCGGACCGCCACAAAGGTCACCAGCAGGATCGCCAGCACGAAATCCGGTACCGAGTCGATACCCACACTGATCGAAGTGATCAGCCGATCGATCCATGAGCCGGGACGCAGGCCGGCGGCGAAGCCCGCGGCCGTGGCCACCGGTAACAACAGCACCAGCGCCAGCACGGCCATCAGGCCGGTCACGAGGAAGGGTTCCGCGATCACCGACGCCACACTCTCGCCGCTCGCATAGGAGGTGCCCAGGTCACCGGTCAGGGCATGACCGGACCAGTCCAGGAAACGCCGCACCGGCGAGACATCCAGGCCCAGCAGATGCCGGGCCGCCTCCCGCTGTCCGGCGCCGAGCACATCATTGTTCTGGACATCTGCGGCATCGCCGGGCAGCAGCAAGGACAGGACGAAAACGACGACGAGCAGTACCACCAGCTGACCGGCGATGATCACCAGCCGGCGCAGCACGGCACGCGCCCACGCCGGCGATACCCGCTCAGCGGATCGCGACCACGACACGATCGTCGCCGTACTGCCAGACGATGCCGGATTCGGTGAATCCGGCATCGCGGGCGAAGTCGACATAATCGTGCGCGGTGGGCCGATCGTGCACGGTGTGGGCGAATCCCCCGTCCCGCAACCGAACCAGTCCGTCCAGGTCCGGCGCCGATTCGACCGCTTCCCACCATGCCGCCCAGTCCTCGGCCGCGGCGGTGCCCTGGCGTTGCCCACGCCGCGCGGTCAGCGCCCGGCCCAGTGCATCCAGTTTCGGACCGGCGGGCCCCTCGTAGAGATGGTCGCCGTCGACGAACACACCACCTGGGGCGAGCGCACCGGCACACGCGCGGATCAGCGCACGCAACGGTTCACGATTCATCCAGTGCAGCGCGGTGGTACTCACGAAGGCGTCCGGCGCCCGGTCCAATTCCAGCGCCGCGATCCATTCCGGCTCGCGCAGATCGGTGTTCACGGTGCGGAAGCGATCCGAGCCGAGCGTCAGATCGGCCAGTGCCAGCAGCAGCGGATCGGCGTCCACCCCGACGATCCGTGCCCGCGGGAAACGCGCGGCCAGCCGTTGCGACAGGGTGCCCGGGCCCACTCCGAGATCGACGATCAGTGGATCGGGACGTTCGAGAAGTTCGTCGAGAATATCGCCGAGGACCTCGAAGCGCTGTTCCCGGTCCGGCATGTAGCGCTCCTGCTGGCGATCCCAGCGCTGTACCCAGTACCGGGCGCGCTCGGGCGACAGATCCACCGCGGTCATCGCGCCGACACCGTGTCGAAGCGGGCCCAGCGATGCGAATTCGGCACCGCGGCGGGCACGTTCGCGTAGCTGTCGCGGGCCGCACTGTTCCAGTCGGCATTTCCGAAGAACACGAAACCTCCTCTGTCATATTGTATTTCGTGCATGGTCCGATAGATCGCCGCCCGCGCATCGGCCGAGGGGGTCGCTTGCGCCCGCAGATACAGCGCATCGAATTCCGGATCGGAGAACTTGGTGCGGTTCTGCGGTGCACCGGTCAGCAGCCGGGAGGCGAAGTGGTTGGGGATGGCCAGCGGACCGGATTGCCCCATGGTGAGGTGGCCGGTCTCGAGCGCGTCGGTGTAGTAGCTGTCCTTGGACCCGAGCACGACCTCGACATGTACCCCGCAGGCCGCGGCATGCTCGGCGAAAAGGCGGGCCGCCTCGACGAACCCGTAACCGACCTGGGCGGTGAACAACTCGAAACTCAGATCACGGATACCCGCGCCGCGTAACAGCCGGCCCACCTCGTCGGGGTCGTACTCGTGCTGTGGCAGGTCGGCGTAATACCGGTACCCCTTGCCGAAGACATCGTTGCCGACCTGACCCTGCCCCTCGAGTGCCACCCGCACCAGTTCGGCGCGATCGGTCATGTGCATGACCGCCCGCCGGACCGCTGGATTGTCGAACGGCGGCCGATCGGTCTTCATGGCGAAGAAGTAGATCCCGCTGTCTGGCGTGGACTCGAGAGTGACCCCCCGCCTGCCGGTCAGCGTGCGGGCCGCCGACGGGGTCAGATTGTCGGCGTAGTCGATCTGACCGCTCTGCACCGCCGCCAGCCGGGCATCGGGCTCGGCGCCGAGGATCCGCAGCCGCCGCATCGCGGGCGCCCCGTCCCAGTAGTGCTCATTGGCCCGGCCGGTGAATTCCCTTCCCGCCTGGAAGGATTCGAAGGCGAACGGGCCGGTGCCGACCGGCCGCGTGAAATCGGTGGTGCCGTTGCGCACGATCTTGGTGCCGTAGGCCGACAGCGCGGTCAGGAATTCGAACGACGGCCGTTTCAGGGCGATCTCCACGGTCCGCGCGTCCACCGCCCGGCACTGCGGAAGGTCGACCTGGTCGAGCGTGGTCGCCGCGATGAAGGGGCGGCGTTGTGGCGGGCCGAGTACCCGGGCGATGGTGAACAGCACATCGTCGGCGGTGAAGGCCGATCCGTCGTGCCAGCGGGCCTCGCGCAGCGCGATCCGCCAGCGGGTGCCGTCGGCATTCGGCTCGGCGGAGACAGCCAGCCGCGGCACCGGTGTCATGGTGTCGTCGACCTCGAACAGCCCGTCGTAGACGGCCTTCATCCGGGCTTCGTCGATGAACAGCGTGTTCACCCCCGGGTCGATCCCCTCGGCGGCGCCGGAGCCCTGAAATGCGGCGGTGAAGGTGTCGGAGTCGGCGTCGCGGCCGCACGCGGTGAGCATCATGCCGCCCGCGGCGAGCGCACCGGTGAGCAGAAACGCGCGGCGGCTCGGGCCCCGCGGCGCAGTCGAATACATCTGCGGCTTCACTCCCATCGCGTTCCGGGTGATCCACGCGATGAGGTATGCGAAAACGAACCACGGCACGGCGGCTCATTCGGCATCGATCAATACCCACGTGATCATGACCGTTCGTCACTGCACCCGTGGGTGTCTGGCTTCGGGTCGCAGACGACCCTCACAGTTGCGGGACAGCCCCGGACTCACACCGGTCTTCCCCAGCGGGCAAGGTCATCCTAACCACACCGCCGTGACGACGTGTCACACAGTTCGGTCCGCGGGCCGGAGCCGGACGATCAGCAACACGATGAGCGCACAGCCGACCCCCAGCCCTGCCGCGACGGCTCCGGGAAGTGCCGTGTGCGCGACCTCGGCGCTGCGGTACCAGGTCTGCGAGTATTCGACCCGGCCGACGTCGCGCCCCTGCAGGGCCACCCCGGCAGAGGGGACGAACAGGATGGTGATGCCGACGACCGCGCCGGTGGCACGCGGCCCGACCGTGCTGCCCAGCGCGTATCCCGCGATCACCGACAGTGCCAAGCAGCCGGTCACGGTGAGCCACGCACTCGGTGTGTGAATGAATGCCGAGGTCAGTGCGGCAGCGAGGGCCAGCAGCACCGAACTCAGCACCGCCACCATCGGGCGCGGGACCCGCCATCCCGCATAGAGTCCCGCACCGGCGAGGACGACGATCGGAATCGTGGACCAGCCGGGCCGCGGCACGGTCAGCACCGTCGACCCCGCGGCCGCGAAGGCGACCATGGCCGCCACGAGCAGGCCGTCGCGGCCGGGCAGCAGCAACGCCGCCACCGCCGTGGCCGCCAGCAGAATCGTCCCGCCGACCAGAATCGCGGTCACCGTGCCGCTGCGCGCCAGCCACACCGAGGTGGCCAGGGTCACCGACGCGATCACCACGGCGGCCAGCACCGGTTTCAGCGGGACCACCGAGAGCGTGTCCGGTTCGGACCGAGGCCCCTGCCGGAACAGCACCGCGGTCATGAGCATGAGCACCACGGCCACCACGATCAGCCACACCGGCGGCGCGCCCCGCAACCACTCGTCGCCGAGTGCGGCGGCGGTGTCATCGGGAGCCTGGATGAGGTCGCCGACCAGAATCGAGGCGAGCGCACCGAACAGGAATCCGCCCGCTGGGGCACGGCGTTCCCACACCGCCGCCGCCAGACAGCCGAGTATCACTCCGGCGAGCACGGAGTCGACGTAGTTGAGCGTCGACAACGTCCGGGTCTCCAACCGCACGAGCAGGACGTGGTTGACCAGCATCGCCGTGGTGGCGCAGAACACCGCGCACCAGGCCAGACGGGTGCTGCCGATCGCGGCCGACACCGAGACGGCGATCACCGCGATGAGTGCGCCGGCGGTCAGGGCCAGCGGCATGTTGAAGATCAGCAGATCGACCTGCAGGGCCGAGCCCGGTTGCAGCGCCGATCGGCTGATCGGCAACATCATGGCCAGTCCGGCGGTGCCCGCGCTGACACACGCCGCCGACGTCTCGACCGCGGTCCGCAGCCGATACGCCTGGTCGATACCGGCGGACAGCCGGTGGGTTTGTTCCCGGATTCCCGGGAAACCGAAAGTCACAGCGCTCACGCCGGGCTCCGTTTCCGGGCAAGTGACGCCTGGGCGTGAAAATTCCCGCCGAGTCGATAGCCGATTCGTCAGCCGGTCACGCGTTGGGCAAATCGATTGCCGAACATTGGTTGCCGAACAATTGCTGAACCGACAGTACCGGAGTACGAAAAACCGTCGTTGGCCTCGAATTCACCAACATCGCGCCCAATTCTTCGATTCGACGAGAATTTGCTAACGGTTCGGTCGCGGGAGATAAACCTTTCGCATCAATCCCGGAAACAACCGGAATCACCGCAGGTCAGCGCGACCGTACCGAGATAACGAGGCCCGGTGCCCGTTGCCGGATCGTGTCCGAGCGAGCATCCGGGCTCCACGGTCAGCGGACGATGTCGTCGACCGGCGTCTCCGTGCCATCGGGTCCGGCCGCCGAGGCGCCGGCGCTACGGAACAGTGGACGGTGCGCGACCCCACCGGCGGGCGCCGGCGTTTCGATCGGCACCGGACTGTGGCTGAAAAGGTTCGGCTGCTCACTCATAACGGATGCCCTTTCCCTTGCATGCGGTGATACGGATTCACCATCGGCGCTGTGCCCTGGCCGACGAATCGGCCGAACGTCCCACGCGCCCAGCGGCTCTCGATCGATCACCGACACAATGACAGTACACCCCGGACAACCGTGTCCGGCCGGGAACGTCACCGGCGAGGCGCGCCGGAATCGGTTCGGCGGCCACGGATTACGCGTCGGTAGCCCGCGAGCGGGCTCAGCCGCGTCCGTGCCGCAGTTCGTAACGCTCTCGTTCGGCGGCCGCACGCTGCCGTTCGGCGGTATCGACGAGTTCGGGATCGAGCCCGTGCCGCAACAGCCGGTGACGGCGGTAGACGTACATCAATGCGACGGTGAAGTAGATCAGCGGCAGATACAGCAGCGCCATCATCGACAGGCCGATCCACAGCGGACCCGGGATCAACAGAAACAGGCACAACACCGGGATGATCGGTACCAGGATACGCAGCAGGTAGCGGCGTGCCGCACCCGGGCCGGTCAGATCCGCCAGCACCCACTGCCGCATGGACGGCGGCAGGGTCGCACCGCAGATGTAACGGATCCGCTGAATCGGACTCGGCGTCTGATCATTCATCGGTAACTCCTGAGATTCGCGGGACACCCGCACGGGGTCGGGCCAACGGATGGGGCTGCGCAGTGTCGCTCATCGGCCCTCCACCGGTTCCGCGAGCGCGGCCCGCCGCGCCGCCTCGTTGACACGGGTCAGCACCGTGCGCAATTCCTCCAGATCCGCGAGGCTCACCCCCAGTCGCCGCACGACCGCCGGCGGTATCTGCTCGGCCTGGCCGCGCAGCTCCCGGCCGGCCTCGGTCAGATCGACCAGTAGCGCGCGTTCGTCGCGGCGGTCGCGGCTGCGCGTGATGAGTCCCGCGGACTCGAGCCGTTTGAGCAGTGGGGACAACGTCGCCGAATCGAGTTGCAGCGCCTCGGCGATCGCCTTCACCGACATCGGCGCCTCACCCCACAGCGCCAGCATGACCAGATACTGCGGATGTGTGAGTCCCAGCGGTTCCAGTAGCGGCCGGTAGATCGTCAGCACCGATCGGTTGGCGACCGCGAGGGCGAAACACACCTGCCGGTCGAGCCGCAACGGGTCTTCGACGTCGGTCGTCATGCCCACCTCCTCGTGTCCCCACAAAGGTATCGCACTAATAGTTAGCCCACAAACTATTAGTGCGACAACACACACCCGGAGATCAGCGACTGATTCCGGCCGTCAGCAGCGCGGCCAGCTCCCGGTATGCCCCGGCATCGTCGAGACCGGTGGCCGCGCGGACCCCGCCCTGCTGGATGCGGACCATCATCGCCGCGGCCAGATCGGCGACGAATACCGCGTGCACATCGCGGAACTCACCCGCCTCGACCCCCTCGGTCACCAGCTCACGCACCCGATCGGCGGCGAATCGGGTATTGACCTCGTAGACCTCGCGCGCGGGGCCGAAGGCATCCAGATCCGCCATGAACCGCGCCGAGGCCGCCCCCAACGCGACGCCGACCGCGGACAGATATCCGGTGATGCGCTCGGCAGTGCTCGCCTGCGCCGCCACCCGGGATTCGACATCGTCGGTGGCGCGGCGGAAGAAGTGCACCGTGGCCGCCCGGACCAGCTGCTCCTTACTTCCGGCCAGCGCGTAGAGCGTCGACTTGGAGCACCGCAGCCGGGCGGCGATGTCATCGAGAGTCAGGTGCGCGAAGCCTTCGGCGAGGAACAGATCGACCAGGGCATCGAAGAGTTCACTACGCCGCCGAGTCGCGAATTCGGGCCGGGACAGCTGTTCCATGCCGCGATAGTACTGGGCGGGACTTTTCAGTACTATCGAAAACCAGTACTCTGATCGACGATTCAGTACTATTTTCCGTGATCGAACGAGGAGTCGCCGTGGCCGTCGACCGTCTGCTACCCACCACCGAAGCGCACGATCTGATCCGGCTCACCCGCGATATCGCCGACAAGACGCTCACTCCGATCGTCGACGAGCACGAGCGTTCCGAGCGCTATCCCGAGGGTGTTTTCGCGACCCTCGGCGAGGCCGGGTTGCTGAGCCTGCCGTATCCGGTCGAGTGGGGTGGCGGAGGTCAGCCCTACGAGGTCTATCTGCAGGTACTCGAGGAGATCGCGGCGCGCTGGGCCGCGATCGCCGTGGCGGTGAGCGTGCATTCGCTGGCCTGCCACCCGCTGTTCGCCTTCGGCACCGAGGAGCAGAAGCAGCGGTGGCTCCCGGAGATGCTGGGCGGCGCCACGATCGGCGCCTACAGCCTGTCCGAACCGCAGGCGGGATCCGATGCGGCCGCCCTCACCTGCAAGGCCGGCGCGACGCCGGACGGGTACCGCATCAACGGCACCAAGGCATGGATCACCCACGGCGGCATCGCCGATTTCTACAATCTGTTCGCCCGCACCGGCGAGGGCTCACGCGGTATCTCGTGCTTCCTGGTGCCCGCGGGCACCGAGGGCCTCGGTTTCGGCAAACCCGAGGACAAGATGGGCCTGGCCGCGGTGCCCACCACCTCCGCGCACTACGACAACGCCCTCGTGGCCACCGATCGCCGCATCGGCACCGAGGGCCAGGGATTGCAGATCGCCTTCAGCGCATTGGATTCCGGCCGGCTGGGCATCGCCGCGGTCGCCACCGGCCTGGCACAGGCGGCCCTGGACGAGGCAGTCGCCTACGCCCAGCAGCGCACCACCTTCGGCCGCAAGATCATCGATCATCAGGGCCTGGGCTTCCTGCTGGCCGATATGGCCGCCGCGGTGGATTCCGCCCGCGCCACCTACCTCGACGCCGCCCGGCGCCGCGACGCCGGCCAGCCGTACTCCCGCAACGCCTCGGTCGCCAAACTGGTGGCCACCGACGCCGCCATGAAGGTCACCACCGACGCCGTCCAGGTCTTCGGCGGTTACGGCTACACCCGCGATTTCCGCGTCGAGCGCTATATGCGCGAGGCCAAGATCACCCAGATCTTCGAGGGCACCAACCAGATCCAGCGTCTGGTCATCGCCCGTTCCCTCGCCGGCTGAGCCACCGCCGTCAGCGCTGCTCCCGCTCCCGGCCGGTCGGCGGGGGCGGCAATGCCCCGCCCTCGTTCACCCACCGATCGAGCTGTTTCGGCTCGGGGTCGGGGGCCGGCCGCCGCCGACCGAGATGGAGCCGGTCCATCGCATTCTTGATCTTGCCCATGCTGGCCACCTGTACCTTCCGACCGAGCGCCGGCGAACCGGCGCATGCCGTGAACGAGCCACAAGTACCGCGAATTCTATCCCGCCGGGGCGCGGCTGCCGGCCGCATCCCCCCGCGGGCCGGATATCCACCCGCGCCCGGCGCCGAACGGGTCAGACCAACGTCTTCTGCCGGCGGATGCGGCGCTGCACATCGCGCATCATCATCTTGGTTCCCGAGAAACGGATGAACTTGGGGATGAAACGGTTCACGAAACCCACGAAGAGGAACAGATTCTCGAATCGGCGCTGATCGGAATCGCTCCACTCGACACCCATCTGATCGCGGAAATGCGGCGGCAGGAATCCGGCGGTCAGGAAACGCAGCAGGCCCCCGAAGATCAGCCGCATGTACCAGTGGATCATCCGCAGATGCAGCAGATCACCGATATACGCGCGGAACGCGTCGTCGATGATCACCTGACGGCATGCCTCGAGCCAGTATTCGTCGAATTCCGCCCGGGTCTTCGGCCACATGTCCGGATGCACCTGCAGCGTGGTGCCGAAGGTGTCCGCGCCCTGATAGAACGCCTCGAGCTCCTCGGGCGACATCTTCCCGTTGATGAGCTGATGGGAATCCTCGAACCCGATGTAGATACAGGCCGCCACATACAGCTGCAGATGCCGGTCGAAGGCGTTGTATTTCACCTTGGCACCGGGCTCGGACCGCACCTGCCGATGCGCGACGTTCACCGCCTCCCGGAATTCCTTCTTCTCCTCCGGCGTGCCGAGGATCGCCACCGCCAGATAGGAAGCCGTGGTACGCAACCGCTTCCACGGATGCACCATCAGCGCACCGGATTCCACGGTGCTCTCCATGACACCGGCGGCCACCGCCGGATGGGAGAACTGCATGGCGACATTGGCCGCGGCGCCCGCGAACATCCAGAAGTCCAGGGAATCGGGCAGTTGCGCCGGGCGCTTGCGCGGCGACCGGTGGAAGTCGGGAATGTGGATACGCGTCTGTTGCAGGGTGAGCGGCGGCAGGACACCGGAGTGCTCCGATGACGCGGCCCGGGACCCTACCGGCACCGACTCCTCCTCGACATAGGAATCACTGTGCGGGTCGGTGTAATTCGGCTCCGAACGCTCCATTGCCGTTGTCATACGAGTCCTCTCCTCCTGCGTTTTCCGGATACGCCGCGATCGACGGCCATCCGCGTGATCCGTGCCGCGACGACCACGGCGGCACTCCCTTTGATCGTCGAGTTGTCGAATATCCACAGCACCGAATCGACCGGCCGCTACCGCGCCGCCCGGCGGCCGAACAACGTCGTCTCCATCAGCCCGACCACCTGCGCGCGCGAACACATCCGCTGGTCGTTGCCGAACAGCCGGCCCAGACCCACCACCAGTCCGAAGCCCGCGTGCACCAGTACCCGGGCCTGCGCCGGTGACAGTTCCGGCCGCGCATCGACCAGCAACTCCGCCCACTCGGCCACCACCAGCCGCTGGATGTTGCGCAGCACGGTTCGCTCGTAGGAGCTCACATTGCCGAACTCCGCGTAGTAGACGAAGGTCAGCTCCCGCTCGGCGAACGACCCCGCCACATAGAGGTCGATCAGGCGCGCCAGTGCCTCCTCGGCCGACTCCGACAACTCCACCGCCGGAGCGATCGCCGCCGCCATCCGGTCGGCGACCCGCCGGAAGGCCGCGGCCAGCAGCGCGTCCTTGCTGCGGTAGTAGCGATACACCGCCGAGGCCGCCGACAGATCCGCCGCCGCGGCGATATCCTCCACGCTCACATTGGGATAGCCACGCTCGTGGAACAATTCGACGGCCTTGTTCAACACGACCTGATGCTTGAACGCCTGCGGGACATCGAACACCGGCGGCTCCTCCGGGATACCTTCGGCCGCAGTCAGATCCGTCCGGACCACCGACCAGGCGGCCTCGCGCAGCACCACCGCCAGCGCTTTCGCGGGCAGGTGGGCGTGGTGGTCGCCGATACTGCTGACCACACTGAAGATCGCGACGGCACGGACCGTCTGTTCACGACGGGGCGACTCCGGCCGTAGTTCGCCGATGAGCATGCGCACGGCGGTGATCGCGGTCGTGAACCGTTCGTCGAAGATCCGGCGATCGTCGGCCTTCAGATAACGGGCCTCCCAGCGGGCCAGCGCCGCGGTCGGGCGATTGGCGATGGTGTCGGCCACGATCGCCTCGATCACCGTCGCCAGCCGATCACCGGCCGCGCTCGCCGCGGCCGCTACCGGCGGGGTCGCCGCGGTGACCGCCGCCGCGGACAAGCGCAGCAACTCCTCACGAAACAGCGCGTACTTGCTCGGATAGTGCCGGTACAGCGCGGCGGAGGAGATGCCGAGCCGGGCCGCGATGTCTTCCATGCTGACACCGTGATAGCCCAGCGTGCCGAAGGCCGCCGCCGATTCGGAGGCGATCTGCGCGCGGCGATTCTTCGGCCGGCGACGGATCACACGTTCGCCGTCCGGTTTTGTCGACGGCACCGCGGCCTTCGCCCGGGCGTCCTGTGCGCGGCTCAAAGTTGTTGTCCGTTCTCGGATTTCGATGAGATTCGTCTCGGCTACGATTGGGGCGGCAGCGGCGCCAGCGGTGTGCTGATCTTGCCCACCAGCCAGTGATCGCCCTGCTTCTCGAGCCGCATCACCGTCGACAGCTGTCCCGGTTCCGGCTTGCCCTGGGTGCCCAGGCTCGTGATCGTCTGGCCGATCACGACGATCGCCTCGGCGGAGTTCTTGTCACCGGATCGGATCGCGCACTGCACATCGGTCGACTTCGCGACCACCTCGCCCTTGGCGAGCACATCGCTGAGATCCTTGCTGTTGGACTCGAACTGCTTGCGCCAGTCACCGGTGGCACCGGCCAGCACATCGTGCACGTACTGGTCCAGGTGCTTGGCATCGTAGGTCGACACCACCGGCCCATACGCGCAGGCGGCCTGGCGGGCCTCGGCCTGCGCGGTGAGCACGTCGCTGTGGTCCTTGTCCTGGGTGTAGAAGTAGATGCTGCTACCGACCGCGGCTCCCAGGACGACCGCGGCGACCGCGCGCAGGGCGACGGCCACACCACGACCGCCGGCCTTCGACGCCAGCCGGGACAGGACCGACACCTCCTGCACCGCATACTCCTTCGTGGATTCGCCCGCGGTGACACCGTCGGCTCCGGTCGAGTTCCCGGACTCGGCGGCGGTGTCCGATCGAGTCGCCTCCTCGGAATCGGCGGCGCTCTCGGATCCGGGCGCGGCCGCCGCGGTCCCGGATACGTCGCCGGCCGCGGCCCGCGCGGTTTCCGGCTCGGCGGATTCGAGCGCCTCGGCGCGATCCTCCGGCTCATCGATCTTCTTGGCACTCATCAGGTTTCGCTCCTAGTTGGCGGGGATCGGGCCGGGCGGGATCGGCCGGGACAGTTCGTTTCCGGTGACTCCCGGCGGCGGCCCGGAACCGTTGTCCGGCACATTCGGCCGGGGCGCATCGGCCGAACCACGCACCTGCAGTGCGGGATCGGCGGTGAGGCAGTAGTTGTAGAGCCGCACCCGGGTGTCGGCCATCACCTTCGTGGGGTTCACCGGGATGGTGTCGTACTCACACGTCGGCCGCGGCCAGAAATCCGCGAGGGTGTGATAAGCGCCGTCGTGCGCGGGCACACCGAGCGCCTGAATCCCTTGGCGCAGAGCGGGGAACAGTGCTTCGATGGCGGGCTGGCGCAGCTTCGCGGCCTTGGTGATCGCCACGAAATTGGTGACCAGGTCGGTCATCGGGTCCACATTCTGCTGCACCACCGAGCCGAGGGTGGCGAGCTCGGCGGGGCCCTGATCGAGGAATTTCCGGATCTCGTTGTCGGCGGCCGTGGCCTGCTGGAACAGTGCACTACCAGCCGCGGTCAGGGTGCTCAGGTCCGGCTGGGCGTGCGAGGTGGTCTCGGCGATCACCTCGAGGTTCTCGAGCAACTGCTGGGTCTGCGGCAGCAGATCGGTCAGTCCCGCCATGGCACGGCTGATACCGGAGATCATGTTGCGCAGGCGATCCGGGCCACCGGCGAGCGCCTTGTCCAGTTCGTCGATGACCGCGTCGAGCCGGTCGGGATTCATCCCGCCGATGAATCCGCTCAGGTCGGTCAGCAGATTCTGCACGGGGATCGGCACGCTGGTGCGCGCCCGTTCGACCACGGCGCCCGCGGACAGATAGGGCCCGCTGTCGGCATCGGGGCGGAAGTCGAGATACTGCTCACCCGCCGCGGACAGCCGGCCCACGTGCACGGTTCCGCCGACGGGTATCTTCGCGCTGTCGTCGATCTCGGCGACCGCGTCGATACCGTCGCCGGACACCCGCACATCGGCGACCTTGCCCACCCGCGTGCCGCGGAAGGTCACGTCGTTGCCGGGCAGGATGCCGCCGGAGGTCGCCAGCCGCACGGTGACGGTGAAGGTGTGCGGAATCGGGTCGAGCCGCAGTACATATCGGCCCAGATAGCCCGCACCGATCACCAGCACCACGATCAGACTGAGGTTGGCCAGTGCGATACGACGGCGCACCAGCCAGTTCCACAACGGTGTATTCATCGGTCACCGTCCGGCGAAGTCGGTTCGGGCTGAGAGGTTTCGGGCTGAGAGGTTTCGGGCTGAGAGGTTTCGGGTTGTGCGGAGTCCGGCGGTGCCTGCTGCGGCGTGGCCGGATCGGGTGCCGCCGGCGGAGTCGCTCCCGGCGGCAGTGCACCCGGCACCGGCCGCGGCGGGCTGATCACCCGGCCGAACACCTTCTCGAACACCTGGGCCAGGCTGCCGGCGAAGGCCGGCACATCGCCGATCTCGGGCCACCGGCTGCCGTGCGCATCGCTGAGCGCGCCGACGCTCAGATACGACACCACCGGCATGACCGCCAGACTCGACCCGCGCAGACTCGCCATGAGCGTCGGATAGAGCTCGTTGAGACCGTTGAGCGCCTCGGTGAGGTTGCCGTCCATCTGAGTGAAACCGGTCATCAGTTTCTGAATACTGTCGAACAGGCTCAGGAACTGCGGGCCGGTCGAATCGGTGAAGTCTCCGAGCGCCGCCATGGTGGTCGACACCTTGGTGGTGAGATCGATGATGCGCTGGTTGTTCTCGTTCACCAGGCCCAGCAGTGCGGGGAAGGTATCGGCGGCCTCGCCGAGTTCCCTCTTCCGATTCGCCAATTCCCCGGACAGGCCGTTCAGCCCCTGCAGGGTGGCGTCGATATCGCCGGTGCGCTGATTGAGCGCGCCGATCACACTGGTCAATTCGTTCAGCAGATGGGACAACTGTGGTCCCCGGCCCGCGAACATCGAATTCATCTGCGTGGTGATCTGCGCGGCCTGATTGATACCACCGCCGTTGACCAGCATCGCCACCGACATCATCAACTGCTCGACCGAGGCGGCGGTGCCGGTGTGATCGGTGCCGATGGTCTCACCATCGTGCAGCGGCGGACCCGCCTCCTGCGCCGAGGGCAGCGTCATCGCCACGAACATGTCGCCGAGCGGCGTGGCCTGGCGCAATTCCACCGTGGTACCGCGCGGCAGGCTGATGTCCTGGCGGATCTCCATTTTCACGTCGGCGATGAAATTCGTCGTCTCGATCGCGGTGACGGTGCCGATATCGGTACCGCCGATCCGCACGTGAGCGTGATCGGGCAGATTCAGCACATCGGTGAAGGCGGCGTGCACGGTGTAACCGGGCCCACCGATGCCCGGTTTCGGCATCGGCATGTTCTGCAGCGTCACCCCGCACCCGCTCACACCCACGGTGGTAGCGGTGAGGATGGCGGCGAACGTGGTTCGGCGGCAGAATTTTCCGCGAGAGGACTGTGTCATTTTCCGCTGATCCCCAGGAGTGCGGCGGTGATTCCGAAATCCGGACCCATATCGGCGATCTTCCCGGTCCGGCAACCGTCGAGGCGCATGGCGACCCGCTCACAGAAGGTCGACAGCGCCTCACCGTCGAGTACGGATTTGTCGAGCAGACCGTGCAGGCGCAACGCCTGATGTTCGTAACTGGTCGCGTTGGCCAGATTCTGGAACATCAGTGGAGTCACGTCCACGATCTCGGTGAGATTGCGGGCATTGGCACGCATCTGGTTGCTGATCTCGACGAACCGTTTCAGCGCGCCGGCGAGCTGATCCTTGTTCTGTCCCACGACGGTCGCGGTATTGGCCACGAAGTCGTCGAGCTGGGTCAGCACCGCCTGCAGACCAGGAGCCTGCTCACCCATCAGACCGATCAATTCGGTGAGACGTCCGCTGAAATCTCGCACGGTCTGGTCGTTCTGGGCGATGACCTGCGTGATGTCGTTGAGTTTGACGATCGTGTTGGATATCTGGTCCTTGTTGGCGAAGGTGGTCTCGAAAGCCCCCGACAGCGCGTCGAGGGTTTCTTTCAATCTGTCACCGTTGCCGTTGAGCAGCGGGAACAATGTCCGGCTCGCCATCGGTCCGGTTTCGCTGTCACCTTTCAGGGTCGCGCCGATCTCATCGAAGGTCTGCATGATGCGGTCCAGTTCCACCGGAGTTCTGGTGCGCGGCAGCGGAATATGAGCACCGTCGGCCATGGTGGGCCCGTGCCCCTCGTAGGCGGGCGCCAATTCGATGTGCCGATTGGTGATCAACTGCGGATTCACCAGTGCCGCCATGGCATCCACCGGAATCCGTACGCCCTTGTCGACCTGCATCACGACCTGGACATAGCTGCCCTTCGCTTCCACCGACTCGACCGTGCCCACCGGCACCCCCAGCACGTCGACCTCGTTACCGGCATACAGCCCGGCCACATTCTCGAAATCGGCGCTGATGCGAAGGTGGTCGCCGAGCGCCTGATTCGCGGCGGTGCCGAGTGTTCCCGGCAGCAGCGAACAGCCCGAGCCCGCGGTCGCGACCGCGCAGACCACGGCGAGTTTGGCCAGTGCGCGCAACGTCATCACTTACACCCCTGTACGACCTGGGCGAAACAGATCCAGTTGTCGGGGAACAGACCCCACGGCACATACACATCGCCGTAGGGGCCGTTGCCCAGTACGTTGTTGAACTGCCGCACGGTGACCGGCATGATCTCGTAGAGCCGGTCCAGGTTGGCCTTGTTCTTCTCCAGTCCCTCGGACATGGTGTTCAGATCCCCGATCATCGGGCCGAACTGGTTGTTGTTCTCCAACCCCATGTCCTGCAACAGCTTCGACAGCGATGCCACGTTGTCGAGCAGGTTCTTCAGCAGCTGCTGGCGCTGCTGCACCGCCTGCCCGATGGCCTCGCCGCGGGTCAGCAGCATCAGCACACTGTTCTGGTTGTCCGACACCAGCTGGGATACCGTGTCCATGCCCTTCAGCAGGGTGTCGACCTCGTCGCGGCGATCGTTGATCACCTTCGCCAGTGCGCCGATGCTGTCGAGCGCCTGCACCGCCAGCTGCGGCGAATCGCCCATCTGCTGATTCATCGTGTCCAGGGCCTGGCGCAACTTCTGCGGATCGATCCGCTCGACCCGCTCGAACGACGCCTTGTACTGCGGATCCTGGATGACCTTGCCGAGGTTGTAGGGAACGCTGGTGTGGTCCAGGCCAATTCGGTTGCCCGGCAGTTGTTTTCCGTGTCCCGGAGTGAGGTCGACGTGCAGCCGGCCGAGAATGGTCGACATCTTGATCGCCGCCCGCGCATCGGACCCCAGCCGCAGATCTCGGCGCACCTTCAGATCCACGACCACCATGGCGTTCTCCAGGCGTACGGCGCGCACCGCACCGACCTCGATGCCCGACACGTCCACCGTGGCACCCGCCCGCAGCCCGGCCGCCTGGGCGAATTCGGCGTGAATCGTCCTGTCCCCCAGCCGTGCCTGGGTCAGCGTGCTGGAGCCGACCAGCAGGATGATCACCGCGGCCGAGGCGATCAGGCCGAGTCGCAGATACCGGTTGCGCAGGAAGCCGGGAGTTTTCGGCAGCCGCACCTTCGGCACCCTCGGTCGCGGAATTCTGGCCATCACCGGCACACCTCCGAGTGCGAGTTGCCGCCGATCCGGGAGAACAGTCCCGGCGGCAGCAGGACACCCCACAACGACACGTCGAGACCGCAGAAATAGGCATTGCCGTAGGCGCCGTAGCTGGAGAACTGGGCGATCCGGTTCAGCACGTTCGGCAACTGGACGGCCGCGCGATCGAGTGCGGCGCCGTTGAGCAGCAGTAGCGCGACGCCCGTCGTGGCCTTGTCCTGCGCGGCCGCGATTCCCGGTTTGACCTGGCTGATCAGCCCGACCAGCGCATCGGTCGAGGTGGCAACCTGATCCACCGAGGATTTCAACGCCTCGCCCTGGGCGTACAGGCCGTCCATCAGCGATCGGGTCTGGGTGATGAGGGTCTCCAGCTCATTGCTGCGGTGCGTCAGTCCCGACATCACACTGCTGAGGTTGGCGACCACATCGCCGAGGATCTTGTCGCGCTGACCGAAGGTGCCGGCCAGCTGCGCCGCCTGGGTGATGAGCGTGCTCAGCGACACCTGATTGCCCTGCAATGCCTGAATCAGCGTGTCCGACAACGAGTTCACCTGATCGGGCTGCAACACCGAGAACAGCGGCTCGAATCCGGACAGCAGCGCCGACACGTCGAACGAGGGTTCGGTGTGCTCGATCGGAATCCTGCCGCCGGCCGGCAGTGCCTGCCCGGCGCCGGGCCCCGCCGCCAGCGCGATGTAGCGCTGGCCGATCAGATTCTGATATCGCACCATCGCCTTGGTGGTGGTGGTCAGATGCTGATTGCTGCGGATGCTGAATTCGACACCGGCCTGGTAGTCGCCGGCGAAGTCGATCTTGTCGACCCGGCCGACCCGTACCCCGGCCATCCGCACGTCGTCGCCGACCCGCAGGCCGAGTACATCGGAGAACACCGCCGAGTACCGATCCGTCGAACCCGGCACCGAACGCTGGAGCGTGGAGTAGATCGTGGTCGTCAGCCCGATGGCCACCACGGCGAAGAGGGCGAAGCCGATCAGCGCCTTCGTCGATTTCACTGCGTGACACCACCTTCCGGCGCATCGCCGACGGTCAGGTAGCCGCCGGCGAGAATCGGCCCGAGCAACAGCAGCTGCGCCATGTTCGGCACACCGCCCACGACCGCGGCCACCGCCGCGGGTCCGCGCAAGGCGACCGGCCGCACGCCCGGACCGGCCGCGCCGCCGCGATCGGCCGCGGGTGCGGTGATCCCGGGAATCTGCGGCAGCCCCGGAATGCCCGGCAGCGCGGGGAATCCGGGCAACACCGGCAGACCGGGAAACAACGGCTGCTGTGCCGGGGCGGCGGGTATCGCCGCGGGCACCGGGGGCGGCCCCGCGGCATCGAGCCACCGAGGCAGCTGCTGCGCCGGATATTGCTGTGCCGGTGCCACATCCGGCACACTGGCGCCCCCGCATCGCGGACCGTACCGATCGCCGTAATGCGGGCAGTCCGCGGCGGTGTACTGCTGGAACGGCGTGAGCGAGGCATCCATCGCCCAGACCATCTGCTGTTCGGGACCCCAGTGGAAGGTGGTCTTCAGCCGCTGCAGCGCGGTGTTCAGATTGGCCGCGGTGAACGGAATCGCGTCCGGATCCCGGGCCAGACCGCCGAACAGATCGTCCAGTCCGGAAACCAGGTACTTACCGGAATCCGGATTGCGGGCGAACAGGCCGTTCACCGCATCGATCGCACCGCCCGCATCGGTCAGCAGCGCCACGAGATTCGACCGCCGCTCGGTGAGGGTGCGTGCGGTGGTGACCGAGTCGGACAGCACACCGACCAGTTCCGGAGCCGATTGGCTCAGCGCACCGGCAGCGCGGCCGAGATTGCCCAGCAGATCGCCGATCCCGGGGATGTCGTGGACCTGGGTGAGCCAGTTGTCGAGCCGCTCGATGGTGGAACCGGGCACCCGGGCCGACGGTTCCAGCGCGGCCGACAGGGTCGCCAGCACGCGGCCCAGTTTCTCGGGCTGAATATTGGTCAGCACATTGCGCAGCACGTCGAGCGTGGTCTGCAACTGGATGGTCGCGGCGCCGGTGTCCTGCTGGATGGTCGACCCGGAACGAAGTGTCGCGTGATCGGGACCGTTGTCCACCAGTTCCACGGCGGTGACACCGAACAGGTTGCTGGGGATCACGCGAGCGGTGACGTTGGCCGGAATCGTCTCCACCACACGCGGTTTCATTCCGATTTCGGCACGCTGCCGCTGTCCCTTGGCCACCACCTCGACCGAATCCACACTGCCCACCACCAGACCGCGGAACTTCACGTCGGCATGGCTGGGCAGTCCGTCGCCGGTGCTGGTCAGAATCGCGGCGACCGGTACCTTCTCGGTGAAATGGCCGGTGTAGCGCAACACCAGCAGATACATCAGCGTGGCCAGCACGAGCAGCATCGCGATACCGGACAGCGTGAGCTGCCGCGCGGTGGCGCCCCGGCCACTGGGATCGAGAATCACGAACGACACCTATCCTGAGATCCGGAATCCGGGGTCGATCCCCCAAATCGCCAGGGTGAGAAAGAGATCCGCGAACACCATCACGACGATCACCATCTTGATCGCGCGCCCGGCCGCCACCCCGACACCTTCGGGACCACCGCTGGCGACATAGCCGTAGTAGCACTGGATGAAGGTGGCCAGCATCGTGAAGAACACGACCTTGAGCAGCGAGTAGAACAGATCCGGTCCGAGCAGGAACTGGAAGAAGTAGTGGTCGTAGGTACCCGAGGTGGTGCCGCCGAGGAAGAGCACCGTGAACTTGGTCGTCAGGTAGGCCGCGGCCAGACCGATGGTGTAGAGCGGGACGATGGTGACCGTCGCCGCGATCATCCTGGTGGTGACCAGATACGGCAGCGGGCGGATCGCGATCGATTCCAGGGCGTCGATCTCCTCGGAGATGCGCATCGATCCCAGCTGTGCGGTGAAGCGGCAACCGGATTGAATCGCGAAGGCCAGCGTCGCCAGGATCGGCGCGAGCTCGCGGGTGGTCGCGAAACCGGAGATGGCGCCGGTCAGCGGGCTCATGGTGAGCAGGTCCAACGCGGTGAACGACTCCATCCCCACGATGATCCCGCCGAACGAGCACAGGATGAATACCACGCCGATGGTGCCGCCGCCGACGATCAGCGAGCCGTTGCCCCAGCTGACATCGGCGGTCAGCCTGGCCAGCTCCTTGCGATAGTGCCTCAGCACGAAAGGAATCGAGGCCATCGCCTGGACGAAGGTCAGCGCCTGATGGCCGAGCCGCTGATTGGCGTGCACCGGGGCCAGCGCCGCGTTGCCGACGGCGCGCAGCGGCCGGGCCGCGGGCGGAGTGTAGGAACTGGCCATCTCACACGACCTTCGCCGGCAGCAGCGTATTCGACAGCTGGGTCAGAATGATGTTGGTGGCGAACAGCATCAGCGCCGAGCTGACCACCGCGGAGTTCACCGAATTGGCCACTCCGGCCGGGCCGCCGCTGGTGTGCAGGCCGACATCGCAGGCGATGATCGCGGTCAGGGCCCCGAAGATCGCCGCTTTGGCCAGCGCGATCAGCAGATCGTTGGCCACGGCGAAGGAGGCGAACGAACCGATGAACGAACCGGGCGTGCCCGACTGCGCGTACACATTGAACATGTACGCGGTGGCGAATCCGACGAAAACGATGAAACCGCAGAGCAATACACTCACCAGGACGGCGGCGGCCAGACGCGGTGCGACCAGCCGGCGGACCGGATCGACGCCCATCACCATCATGGCGTCGATCTCCTCCCGGATGGTGCGCGATCCGAGATCGGCGCAGATGGCCGAGCCCACCGCACCCGCGATCATCAGCGCGGAGACCAGCGGTGCGCCCTGGCGGATGATGCCCAGCGCCGCCACCGAGCCGATGAACGTCGTCGCGCCGACCTGATTCACGAGCGCGCCCACCTGGATCGACACCACCACGGCGATCGGTATGGCGACGAAAACCGTTGGGGCGGCGGAGACATTGGCCATGAAGGCGCACTGCTTGATGAATTCCCGATACGGGAAACGCCGGCTCACCATGGAGACGAAGAGCTGGATGATCGCCTCGCGACCGAGATCCACCTGCCGGCCCAGGGTTTCCAGCGACCGCTGCGGATGTCGCCGCCACAGACCACTCGCGGCATCGACGAGTCGCTGCAGCTCGCCCTCGTCGGTCACGCGCCAGGGCGGTACCGGCGGTTGCGGCCCCTCGGAAGCTCGGGTCGACGTCACAGCGGTTGTTCCTTTCTGACCCACCGCCGGACCACTCGGCCGCCGGCGTGCGCGGTGCCACCCATCAGCGGTGCGGCACACGATGTTGTTTCGGTTCGACCGGTTCGCGGGAACATCAGGAGAGGTTCTCCAGATGGTGCTGCAACAGCACCAGCAACAGCCCCACCACGGCGATACCGGCGCCGAGCGCACTCAGCACCGCGACCCACAGCCCGTATCGGAGAACGGGATTGATCTTCATCTGCCCACCGAGGATCTTGACTCCGATCACCACGATGTCGATGAGCCATACGAGCGCCATCATGACTAGGTCATGCAGACGTTCGAGAAGGTGAGCACGGGCCAGCACACGATCGCTCCCAGGAACGACATGATCACGTCGATGCCGTGCAGGTTCTTCAGGTGCGAGGTGTGCGTCAGCGTCCAGATCACCCCGACGATCCCGTACGGCACGGCGATGATGATCAGCGTCCCCAGGAACTCGGACACCTTCATCTCGTAGCTCAGTAGCCGATCCAGCCGCTTCAACATTGCGACGCAAGTCCTTTCACCCATCGGCCGCCCCGTCGCACGCACATCTCGCACGCGACGGACGCAGGCACCCTTGCCTGTTGCCCACGGCCTTTCAGCGATCACCGTGAACCCGCACGAGCGTATGTTACTCATAATTCACACTTTGTGAAGAGGGTCACCCAGACCGGAAGGTCCGCAATCATCGGTGCTCATAGTGAAAAACCACAAGATGAGGTCAGAGGTCCATGTCGAGCAAGTTATGCCGAATTCATCGACTATTGCGCCGAACAGGGATTACGATGACGGGTATCGGCGACCACATCGGCGGCCGATGCGAGCGACACTCCCACGACGAGGTCACTCACCACCGCCGGGCCCGGCGGTACCGCAGGGGGATCTCCGGGCCGGGCAACGGATTCCCGGCGCTGCGCGCTCGGATCGATTGTCGTTCACGATCGCACCCGAGTCCGCCGAATCGACACGAGAACGAGTCACTCGGGGCCGGGTGGACGGAGGATCAGCGTGCACATCGATCACCCACGACCGGACGAGACCCACCGCCTGGGCGGCATCTCCGCCGTACGGTCCCGGGAAATACTGAACTACTTCGGCAAGTGCCCGGCGTGCGGATATCCCGCCCAGGCGGTTCTGCGGACCATCTCCTACACCGACGGGGTCGTCACCGACGCGGTGATCGCCACCTGCGAATTGCCCTGTGGCTGGTCAGGTCCGGTAGAGCCGACCATCATGACCCTTCCCACCCGGTGGCCGTAACGAACTGACGCCCAGGCGAAACCGCGATATCGTCGAGATTCGCTGTCTGCCCCCGCAGTCTCGTGATCGAGGTCGAGCCGCCCGGGGAGACCGACGAGACGAGGGGGCGATCGATGATCACCGTGCTTGCCGGCGTACCGCTGCACCCGGCCGTTTCAGCGGCCCTGCGGCACGCGGCGAACCGGGTGGCGCCCGGTCCGGTCGACACGCGTGCGCTGCTGGTGGCCCTGATACAGGCCGACGTCGCGGGCGACTGGTCGCGAATCCGGCTGCAGGCGGGTGATTTCGACGCTCTCGCGGCGGCGGATGTCGCAGATCCGGATCCCGGCGTTTCCGGCGGATGGGAGAACGTCCCGGTCACCGATTCCTGTGCGATCGCGCTCGATATCGCCGGCCGCGTGGCAGGGCGGTTCACCCTGTGGCCACTCCCCGTCGGCGCGGTCGTGCTCGGACTGCTCGCCGACGACTCCTGCGCCGCCGCTCGGGCATCAGCCGCCATGGAACGTGGCGAATTGCTCGATGCGGTGCAGGCGGACGTCCTGGGAACGACACTGGACGGGATCGGCACCCTGCTGCCCGCGCTCGTGGACGAGGCGCGGCGCGCGCACCATGCGAATACCGCACCGCCGTGGCCGAATACCGCACCGGCGCCGCCCGCCGCCGCGCCCGGTCCCCCACCTTCGGGCCCGTTCGCGACCGGACAGCTGCCCTACGTCGCCGCCGAACCGCCCGTGGGCGTCCAGCCCTTCACCGCTGCCGTACCGGCCGCCGCGCCGACGAGCCGGACACCGTGGCGCAAGGGTCCACTCGTTGCCTCGCTGGCGATGTCACTCGTTCTGGTCGTGATCGCGGGTGTGCTGTTCACCGTGGGACTGCGCCACGATTCCTCGGCGACGGCGGCCGGGTTCGGTATCGAGAAATTGCGGATCCTCGATACCTGTTCACTGCTGGACGCACGGGTGGTCGCGGCCGTCGGCGCGAACAGCCATGTGGCCGAGAGTTCGAGTTGGGATTCCTGCAGCGTCTTTCCCGAATCGTTCGACGTCGAGTCACCCAGCCTGCACGTGTACGCCGGTTGGTCCAGCAGCGACGACGACGGCTGGGTCGTGACAGGCGAGAAATCGCACGGCTTTCCGGTATCGCGGCTGGACCGGAAGTCCTCCGGTTTCTGCACCCGGCGCGTCGACACGGCCGGCGGGGACGGACTCGAGATCGGTGTGATGACCCTGCGCGCCGACAACTCCGACACTGCCTGCGCCATCGTGGACAAGGCGGTCCCGCTCATCGTCGATCGACTCGTCGGCGCGGCCCGGCCCGCCGAGATGACACCGGATTCCCTGCGGACCGTCGATCCCTGCGCATTGGTCACCCCGGACACGGTGCGCGGCGTGGTCGGTGAGCCCGCCGGGCACAACCCTCCCCACGGCGTGCACGACTGCCGGGTGCGAGGTGCGCAAACCTCCCTGCTGGTCTCGCTCGGTTCCGGTCGCCGGCCGGACGTGCGCGACGCATACCAGAATTTCGTGCCGTTCGACATCGCCGGTGCGACCGGGTACGAGATTCCGGCGAATGAGGATACCGGGCCGCCCGCCACGATCCAGAAGAACGAACACGCCTGCCAGGTGCGCTACATGCATGGACCGGAGCCGAACGAGTCAGCGGAGGTCGTGGCGGTCCAGGTCACCGAGGCCGCCGGCGTCGACCACGCCACGGCGTGCGTGCGTGCCAAATCCGTTCTCGCGGAGATTATTCCGAGACTCCCCCGGAAGTGACACCATGACCTGGCCCTCCCCTCCCGCTGCGCAACCCCCACCCCCTCCGCAACGGCGCCGGCCGCCACTGGCGGTGCTGGCGACTCCGGTCGTAGTCGCTCTTATCCTCGTCATCGCCTCGGGAATCTTTGTGGCGACGCGATTCTCGGGCTCCGACGACTCCTTCTCGGCTTCGCGCACCACCGCACCCGAGGGCCGGCAGATCCCGATGGCGCTGTTGCGATCGGTCGATCCGTGCGGGCTCGTGAACGAAGTGCCGCCCGGTGCCGGGACACCCACCGGCAAGGGTGCGGGCTATCCGATGTGGTCCGAATGCCAATTGCGCACGCAGGGTGGCACATACGGCACGCTGGTCATCGATCTTCGACTGGATGACGACATCCGCGGCTACACATTCGATACCCCCGATGCGAGCGACCACATCAACGGCCTGCGAGTCGGGCACAAGAAGACGGACCTGCTCGGCAGGAAACCCGGCGAGTGTGGTGTCGCCGTACCCACCGAGAATCGGGAACTGGTTGTGGGGCTGGCTGTTTCCGGAGTCTCCGGCGCGGATCCCTGCACCGTCGTCACCGAGTTCTTCACGCCGATCGTGCAGCGGCTCGGTGCCAATCCACCGCGCCACCCGTCCCCGCCCGGCTCCCTCGTCGCCGTCGATCCCTGTTCGGTGCTCGACCTCGCCACACTCGAGCCGATCATCGGCCGGACCGGCGCCGGTGTGCCGGATGCCGGTGTGCACCAATGCGAATGGAGCGGAACGGTCGCCCTCACCGCCCAGTTCTCCGTCGAACGGGAATCCAAGGTCAAGAGCACCGGCCTGACCCGTTTCGTCGCCGTCGGCCCGATCCCGTTCTACGAGGAACACCTCACCGATGGCCTGTGCACCTACACCTACATCCAGCTCACCGACCTCTCCGACTTCGCCGAGACCGCGAAAGTCACTGTGCAGAGCCAGGACAAGAGCTTGTATCCGCAGCTGTGCGACAAGGCGCGCACCGCCGCGGCCGCCCTGGTGCCGAAACTTCCCAAGACCAGGTGAGTCCGGCCGTCAGGCTCCGGTGGAAGATCCCGGACGGACGATCATCAGCACCGTGACGATCGCCCACAGCAGATTGAAGATCCCCGTGTGCATCGCCAGTCGGCCACTCACCCGAGCGGCCACGGCCAGCGCCTCGCCGGGCGGCGCTTGCGCGGCGGTCAGAAACCCACTCTGCGCGGGCAGCACCAGAAGACCCAGCACTGCGGCGGCGGCGATCGTCAGGACCATCGAGGCGATCAGCCACGGACTGCCCAGCACACCCATACTGCTCGCGGTGCCCACACCCAGCACCGGGACGGCAACCGCGATCCACGCGTAGACCCGGCAGATCCGGTGCAGGACAACGGCAACGGAACGATCCGCTGCATCGTCGCTGTCGGCCGCGCGGCGGATCGCGGGCGGAAACATACTGGCCGCCACCGCGACCGGGCCGATCGCAACGATCACCGCGAGTACATGCGCGGCGAGCAAGACCTTCGTCACCACACACCTGCTCGCAACACTCCAATGGACAACACCGCCGCACCCTCCTCCGGAACCGGACGGCTCGACGGTATCCGGCCCGACACCCGGCCGGAATGCGCGAAACTGCCAGATATCGACTGATTTCGGCCAGGTCGCCGATCGCGCCGGCCGGTGCCGGGTCCACTTCCTCGACCGATCTCCACCGGCCGTGCCGGAGCACGAGGAGGACTTGTCGGTGCCGTCACATACCTTGTGCGCATCGTGATCGACCGGGAGGGAGAACGATGGCCTCGAATCCGAGTGCCACGCCGGAGGAACCGGCTTGGGAAAGCACCGCTGTCGTACGGGTCGTGCCCGGCGTCGCACCACGCAAACTGAACAAGGTGCCGTTCGTGGAGCTGGCCGACGGACGCCTGCAGGGTGTGGTGTCCAGTGGCTCCGACATCTCACGTGTGTACGTGGCGTCGGTGACCGCGGGCACGCACGGGCTGAGCTGCAGCACCAACAACAACCGGCCGTGCGGCGGGCTGAATCAGGGCTGGGCCTGCAAACATCTCGACGCGCTCATCGATGCGGCGGTACTCCAGTACGGACAGGACCGGGTGGCGCGGTTCCTGCGAGTGGAGGTGGCCGACGGAGACCGGCTGGTGAACTGCCTCAACGGAACTCGTGACCCGGCTCCGGCCGCAGCGGTGTTCAGCCGGTTCCTGCGGCATCTCACCTACCTGGAGCTACCGGGCAGCACGACACCGATTCCGGAGTTGCAGTGGTTCCCGGCGGGGGTGGGCGGCTGATGCAGGCAGTACAACTGACCGCGCTGATGGAGATACCCGAAGGCGTCACGGCGGCACTGGCCACGGTACGTGACTTCGACACCGCACTGGTCGACGGTTTCGCCCGGGTCTGCGAACCGCAGAGCGCGGCGCTGGCGGCACTGGCCGCGGCCGTCTCGGGGTCGCCCCTGGCCGAGGCGGTGGCCGCCGCGGTCTCGAAGGTGAACACCGGAGCGATCGGCCCGGACGAACTCTCGGCACTGGCCGCTGCCCGGGCCGCGCTGCTGGGCGCGGTGCACGATGCCCTGGTCGAGCGAGCCGATACGGCGGTGGACCGCACGCGATCCGAGTGGACCGCGGCACCGAACACCACTGCCGTGAGTCCGCTCGCGGCGGGCCCCCGGGCCTGGCTCGGCGAACTCGCCATCTCCGGCTGGCGCGGCGTCGACCACGACCTGGTGGCGGCCGCGGATCGGACCGTGGAAACCCTGCTGGCCGAGCCCGCCGTGCGGCGGCTGGCGATGCTGCTGGACGGCTTCACCGCCGAGCTGGGCGCCTGCGCCCCGGTCGCGACGATGGACCGGATACCCGCGCGCCGCTGGGCCGATCTGTGGACACGAGCCCTGCTGCTGTCCTGGCGCGGCGCGGACTCCACTGTGAGCGAACCTGTTTCGGGGCGTCTGCTACCACTGGGGGTGGACGTGCACGAACACGGCACCGTGGTCCAGGCACAGGTGTACGGCGTTCTGGAGAGCGCGGGCGCACCGGCCCGCCGGGTGCGGGTCTCGGTGGCCGCGGCCAAGGTCGACACCATCGTCGGGCCGGCGGTATGGCAGTTGCTCGCAGCGCATTCGCAGTTGCTCACCGCGCTGGCCGGGCATCGCGCGCTCGAACTCACCGACATGCCGCTGACACCGGCGGGTGACCTGCTGTGGGACGACAACCGGGCACAGGCCGGGGAGGCCGCCGATCCCTTCGTCACCGCCACGGTGCAACTGCCGCAGGCACACGCCCCGGCCGCGGCACCACTGGATCGCGATCCGGTACACATCGCCGAGCCGGTTCTGTTCGAGGGGTACCGGCTCCGCGACGGCGTGCTCACCCTGGGCGACCAGCAGCTTCGAGTAGAGCTGGACGCGCTGCCGTCCGCGGGTCCGCTCACCGCCGCCGGGGTGTCGGGTTCGGTCGCGATGATCGGATTGCTGCGCTGGGATGCGGACGGCTGGTCGGTGCGGCCGCTGGCCGTACGACGCAAGGTCAGGAGCGCGGTCACCGCCTTCCACAACGGCGACTGGGCACTGGGTCCCACCGATCCGAAAGTGGCCAAGGCACAAGCGAAGTCGGGCGACGCCGTGGCGGTGTTGCGGGAGCGCGCGGGACGGTTGCTGCGGAAATGACCAATCACGAGACTCGGCGCCAGATCCTGTACTGGCGTCTGCTGGCAGGTGTCTTCTCCGGGGATCAGCACCCCACGCTGGAACAGGCGAGTGCGGGCATCGTCGACGATCTGGGACTGCCGCTGGCCGTCCTCGATCCGGGCGTCTCCATCGACACCGTGGTGCAACGGTATCCGGAGATGCGGACGGAGTTCGACAGCCTCGACTTCTCCGAGCACGGTGACTCCGAGGTCGAGAACACCGCGCCGGCGAGCGCGGGAACCGAGCCCATCGGCGCGGCCGATGTCCGCACCGCGGCACTGGTTTCCAAACTCCTGCTCAATATCTTCGCGACCGGCTCCGGCGAGGTCAGCGCCACTCAGCTGGCCGGCTGGCAGTCCGATGCAAGCTGGCTGCGGCGCTGTCTGGGTGCGAAGGCCGGCGCGATGCAGGGCGTACTCACCGGCCTGGAAGGTGACCTGGTCTCGCGCATGCGGTTGCGCGAGGTGCTGGCCGATCCGCACCTGGCCGCCCAGCTCACACCCAGTATGTCGCTGATCGAGCAATTGCTGCGCGACAAGCGCAATCTGTCCGGTGTGGCCCTGGCGAATGCCAGACGCCTGATCCGCCGCTACATCGACGAGGTCGCCGAGGTTCTGCGTACCCAGGTACAGCAGACCAGCGCCGGCACCATCGATCGCACGGTCGCACCCAAGCGCATCCTGCGCAACCTCGATGTGGACCGCACGATCTGGAAGAACCTGCCGAACTGGAATCCCGAAGACGAGCGCCTCTACGTCGACCGGCTCTACTACCGGCAGACCGCCAGGCGCACCGTCCCCGCCCGCATGATCGTGGTGGTGGACCAGTCCGGTTCCATGGTCGATTCCATGGTCAACTGCACCATTCTGGCGTCGATCTTCGCGGGCCTGCCCAAGGTGGACGTGCATCTGATCGCCTACGACACCCGCGCCCTGGATCTCACCCCGTGGGTGCACGATCCGTTCGAGGTGCTGCTTCGCACCAATCTCGGTGGCGGTAACGACGGGCCGGTCGCCATGGCCATGGCCCAGCCCAAGATCACCGATCCGAAGAACACGGTGCTGGTGTGGATTTCGGACTTCTACGAGTTCGACCGTTCACAGCCGCTGTTCGAGGCGATGGAGGCCGTGCACCGGTCCGGGGTGAAACTCATCCCGGTCGGCTCGGTGAACAGCTCCGGCCATCAGAGCGTCAATCCGTGGTTCCGGGAACGGTTCAAGAACCTCGGCACCCCCGTGATTTCCGGACGCATCCAGAAGCTCATCCATGAGCTCAAGAACTTTCTCGACTAGGAGACCAGCCATCATGAACGACGTTTTGCGCGCCCCCGCCGAGGTCAAGTACGCCGAGGAGCTGGATTGGCTGGAGTCGATCGACGACGGCCCGAAACCGTTCGCGTGGCGGCTGAGCCCGAAGATGGTGCGGCTGTTCATCCTCGGCTCCGAACGCGCCGACGGACTGGACCGCCAGGTGGAGCAGAAGTGGTTCGGTGACCGCAGTTTCGTCGAGCGCAGCATCGTCACGCTGGCCTCGGACCGGGGCCTGCTGCTGATCGGAGATCCGGGTACCGGCAAGAGCTGGCTGGCCGAGCTGCTGTCGGCGGCCATCAGCCGCAATTCCACCCTGGTGGTGCAGGGCACCGCCGGCACCACCGAGGACCACATCAAATATTCGTGGAACATCTCCATGGTCATCGCCAAGGGCCAGTCGCGGGAGTCGATGATCCCGTCGCCGATCATGACCGCCATGGAGCAGGGCGTGATCGGGCGTTTCGAGGAGCTCACCCGTTCCACCAGCGATGTGCAGGACGCGCTGATCTCCATCCTGTCGGAGAAGTACGTCTCGATTCCCGAACTCGACGACGACAATGTGGTGTTCGCGCAGCCGGGCTTCTCCATCATCGCCACCGCCAACAGTCGCGATCGCGGGGTGAACGATCTGTCGTCGGCGCTGAAGCGACGCTTCAACTTCGTACGCATCCCGGTCGTGTCCAACAAGAAGAGCGAGGCGGAGATCGTGCGCTTCCGCACCGCGGAACTGCTGCGCCGCCATTCGATCGAACTGGAGCTGCCGCCCACGCTGCTGGACATCCTGCTCGAGAGCTTCGCCGATCTGCGGGCCGCCGCTGCCGCCGCCACCAGCGACGACGACAAGCTCGAGTCGGCACTGTCCACCGCCGAGCAGATCGGCGTCCTCGAGGACGCCATCCTGCACAGCCAGTTCTTCGGCGCCAAACAGCTGCGCGCCGAGACCCTGGCCGGATCACTGGTCGGGTCCCTGGCCCGGCGCACCCCCGAAGACCTCGCCATCCTGAACAAGTACCTGCACGGTGTGGTCGAGCCACGTACCAAGGACAACAAGGGCGAGGCCGCCTGGGGTGAGTTCCTGGAGGGTGGCCGCGCGGCGATTGCGAGGCTCTCGTGAGCGAACGGGTGAGCGCAGCCCCGGCCCGGCCCCGTGGCACCGGATCCAATACCTTTGCCGCGCTTCGGGATCAGCTCGCAGCGGCAGCCGTCGCGTTCGCGGGCGCGCCCGGGGCGGCGGGTGACATCCTGGCGGGCATCGTCGACGATGTCGACCGGGCACTGTCGGAACGGCTGGAGATCTTCCCGGTCTGCCATCACTCCCCCGCCTCCGGTCTGGCCATGGTGCGCCGGCTGCGCGAAAAACAGCCGAGCGTCATCTATCTGGAACTGTGCGAGGACATGCGGCCGCTGCTCGACGAGCTGCGCAACTGCCGCTTGCCGGTTGCGTTGCAGGCCTTCGCCACTCGGATCGAGGGATTTCCCGCGAAATGGGCGCCGCTGTCGGTGGTCGCGCCGATCACCGAATCGTCGGCGGAGTATCAGGCCATCGCCTACGCGCTGGATACGCCGGGTGTCGAACTGGTGCTGGTGGATCGGTCCACCGACCACGTCTTCCAGTGGGCGCCCGAGACGAAGGCGGCGCCGACACCCGAGGACGCCGAGCAGTCCGAGGACGACGGCCTGCACGGCGGCGCGGTCGGCCTCGAAATCGGTGATCTGCGACCGCGTTTCGCCGAACTGGAACAACATCTACTGCACCACGGCAAGGTCCGGCACTGGTCGGAGTGGTGGGACCAGTATGTGGAACAGCCTCTCGCGGATGCGGACTACGACACCTACCGCCAGGTCATGGTGATGATCGGCAGCCTGTTCCGGCGGCTGCGGCGCGGCAGCACCGTCGAGGACGAGGACCGGGAACGGTACATGTGGACCCGCATGCGGGAACATCTGGCCCAGGGCGACATCGATCCGGCGAAGGCACTGTACGTGTGCGGTGCGGCTCATGCGGCCAGCCCGGTCGACGAGTTCGGAGTGGATTCCGACGTCGCCTTCGAGATCTCACCGCGTTCGGCCACCACCTGGCACTACGGGCTGATTCCCTCCAGCCACTCCGCGATCGAGGCACAGTTCGGGCTGGTCGGCGGCGCGGTGTCGATCGCCGCGGCGACCTGGGCGAAGGGCGTGCGGCGCGGCACACTGCAGTCGTTCCAGCTGGCGGGCCAGCGGGGGACGAAGAAGCGCGCGAAGAAGCCGCTGCCACCGGCGCGGCCGGAAGGCGAGGTGAACGACCGGCTTTCGGGATTCCTGTCGCGGCCGCCGGTATTGGACCCGCTCGACGAGGCCGAACTGCTCGAGTGGTCGGTGGATATCGTCCGGCTCGCCCGCCGCAACGGTTACCTGGCGAGCACCGCCGACGCCATCGCCATCTTCGAGACCTCGATCCTGCTGGCGGGGTTGCGCAACCGCGCCCGCCCGACGCCCTACGACTTCCAGGACGCGGCCGTCACCTGTATCGAGAAGGATCGGGTGCCGGGACGGCGTGATGTGCGGCGACTGTGCGAGATCCTGCTGGGTGGCGACCGGATCGGCCAGGTCGGATACGAGGCATTGCCGCCGCTGGCCCGCGATGTGCTGGACCGGCTGGAACCATTGGGGCTGGATCTGTCCGGACGGACACTGCAACGCGCACTGCTGGACCTGAAGGCGGATCCGGACCTCCGCCCGTGTTCGGATCTGCTGTGGCTGCTGCGCAGACTGCTGCCACACGATGCGCTGCGGCCGATCATGGGCTCACGTGGATTGGGGGAGACCTCGATCCAGGAGAGCTGGGACATCGCACTCGGCAGGCATCAACGCTCGCTGGTGGAGCTGGGCTACGAGGGGGTGTCGGTGGAGCAGGTGCTCGAGCAGCGCCTGCGCACCGCGGTCGCCGCAGCGGATGCGACCGCCGCCGTGGCACTGGCCGCGGTCGAGGACGCGCTGGTCCATCTGGGTTCGGTCCGGCTGGCCGATGAGCTGGGCACGCGCGCGGTCGAACTCCTCGCCACCGAACGCACCGTGGACGACGCTCCCGTCGTGTTGCGGCGTATCCGGGTGCTGCTCAACTATTTCCGCTCCACCGAGGCCGGCCTGCCGACCTGGTGCGAGCGGTTCGTGACGGCCGGTTACGCGCACTACTGCACCCTGCTGCCGACCGCGTTCGCCGCCGAGGAGACCGAACCGCCGCAGGTGGCGGCCATGCTGGGCTTCCTGTTCGGCATGGAGAATCTGGCATTGTCGCTGGGCTGTGATCACACCCAGCTGGAATTGGCTGTGCTGCAATCACATCCGGAAGCACCGGCCAAGGTGGCCCTGTTGTGGGCGGCGCGGTTCCAGCTCGGTCTGCTCACCATGTCCGAGCTGCGCGAGCGCTGTGACGGGATGCTCGTCAATCCACTGGTGCTGCCGACCGTGCCGCAGTACGTGAGCGGTTTCGTGCAAGCCATCGACCCGGCACCGGCACTGAAACCCTTTGTGGTGGAGTTGTTGTCGAAGGCATTCGGCACCCTGCCGGATGCGGTACTGCTGCCGTGGCTGCCGAAACTCATCACCACCCTGAAGGACCAGGCAGGTGAGCTGATCCCGGGTCTGGTCCGCGAGGCGGGCCGCACCTTCCCCGGCGCCCTGCCGGCCGTGGACGCCTTCGTCGCACCCTGGTCGCGCGAATCCGCCACGGCCACGAGCCCGGTGGTGGCAGCGCCGAGCGGACCGGTCGACGGGCTGGTGGCCGCACACCCCGCCACCTGCGACGCACTGGCGGCCCTGCTGGGCATCGAGGGCGACTGGCAGACGGCCGGGCCGTCCGCGAACCCCGAGCTCACCGCCCTGCTCGAGCGGTTCCCCGGCACCGCCACCGCACTGGCCGCACAGCTGGGAACGCGGAGCTGACCGCGACCGGCCGGCTGCTCCGACGGGGCAGCCGGCCGGGGCCGGGAATCACCGCTGCCGGGTCAGGCCTGCTCCGGGTCCGTCGCAACGCGGTATCGGGCACTGCTGCTGTGCCATTCCCGGTTGCCGCCCATCCATGCCCACAATTCGTTCAGGAAACGTTTCAGTTCGGGTGAGGCACCGGGTTCCAGTTCCCGGCAGGCGGTTTCGAATGCGCGGACGATGGTGTTGTCGTGGGCGACGCTGCGTTCGATCGCCTCCGGCAGCGAGCAGCCCCGCTCGTGGGCGATGATCGTCGGAAGGTTGAAGTCTCCGATCGCGGTTTCGGATTCCTTGGGCACGGAGTAGATGTCGTTGACGAGAGTGGCCGCGTCGGCCGCGAGCCGAACAGCCCGCCGGACCTCAGGATGGGAATAGACGTTGGCCGGCAGCTCGTATCCGTACACGACATCGATGGCCGACATCGCCGCCAGGAAGCTGTTGTGCTGTCGTTCCGCCAGGAATTCCCACAGTGCCGGCGTCCGTCCGGAAATTCGCCACATCGCCTCGGCGGTCCAGGTGAAGAACAGCGCAAGGGTCTCGTGCCGGATCCTTGCCAGCTGGGAGGGCGTCGCATATCGGGCGATGTGCCCGAGACTCGAGGACAGCGCGCCGAAGACCGGGTGGTCGTGCAGATGCGCCTCGATCTCGCCCGCGTACTCGCCCACGTGGTGCGGCGGGTCCATCACCGACATGGCGAAGGTCAGGCGTTCGGCCACGAGCTCGTTGACCGCGCCGAATCGCTCATCGTCGGCCACATAGTCGTCGGTGGCGAACAACGCCACCATCCAGCGCGCGATGAGCAGCAACCGGTCCGGATCATCGGTGAACGGACAGGTGAGCATGACGAGCCTGCCGAACCGACACGAGCGGAGGTAGTCCAGGTTCTCGGTGTAGATTCCGACTTCCCGGCACCACTCGACCAGGCGTTCATCGACTTCCGCACCGAGTCGTTCGTCGTCGCGCACCGGTGCGGGGGCATACAGTCCGAGCGGCCAGATTCGAGCTTCCGCGGATCCGCCGAATGCACCGAGCGGCGTGCGGGCGCCGGGACCGCCGGCATCCGCCGGTTGTGTGGAATCGAGATCGGTCATGGGGCCATTTCTCACACGAGTTTGGGCGTTGCCAGCGGGAGGATCTCGCGCACGCGATCGGGGAAGGCCTCCAGGTAGGCCCGCCAGTTCTCACCGCACTGCCCGCACAGACCGACTCCGGAGAATTTGCCGACATCGCCGATGCCGTAGGACTCTCTGCGCTCGCATGTCCGGCATTTTTCTTCCGACGGCCGATCGAGCATGTCGGCAAGCCCGTCGAAGAGCAGCTGCGGCCGGGCGAGGACCGCCGCATAGCGCTGGTCGACAGCCGTCACCGGCACCGGATCATTGCGGTACCAGAGCTTCACGTTGCGCCGGGCGTCGTCGACGACGGACTCCGATTCCGGCATTCCGAGGGTCATCCCCTCCTCGACGTAGCGGTACCTGCGCATCAACATGTGCACCGGGCCACCGAGATATCGGCAGTAATTGAGGATGCATCGCCGGTCGGCCGTCCGCGACCACTCCGGATCGAGGGCCCACAGAGTTTCGCGACATGCCTTGTAGGCCGTGGCACGGAGTTCGGGATCGGCGTAGGCGAACAAGTTGCATATCTCCCCCTCCGCACGGTGCTTGTAGAAGGAGATCGCATCGAAGAGGGTGACCGCGATCTCCGCCATGATGGTGTTCTCGGCTTCGGTCAACCAGCGGTCGCTGTCATTGCAGGCGATGGCCGCGTTCAGGTAGAACCGGATCATCCCGTCGCAGTCACGCAGCCGGAAATAGTCGGCGGCGGAATGCGCGAGCGCGTCGGCGTAGCGCCGATACAGCGCCGAAGAGCGTCGCTCACTGGACTTTTCGGTCATCACCAGCACGGCCGAGCGGAATTCGCGCGCCATCTCGTCGCGGATCGTCGAGCCGCCGAACAGGATGTCGAATTCCGCGTCGATGTCGTACCCGATCCAGGGGCCGCCGTCGACGACATCGATGGCGTGCCCCGTGTAGTCGGCCACGTAGGCGATGACCCCGAGGCGCGTCAGCGCCATATAGCGATCCCAGTTGGAGAACTCCGGAATGATGCACCGGTTCAACTCCCAGGACTGCGTGATGATCTCCGCGATCTTCTCGCGTCGAACCCCGTAGGGCTCGAGATCGACGTGCAACTCATCCGGGTAGAACCACTTTTCGGTTCGTAGCGCCTCGGTCATTCTTCTCCATCGGGGATCGTTGTCGTCACCGGCAATGCCTGCACGGCATACACCGTGGAGAACGTGCGGAATTCCAGGCTTTCGAAGGGGACCGCGAGCTCGAGGTGCCGGAAGCGCCGGAAGAGGGCGGGCAGCGCGATGCCCAGCTGATGCCGGGCCAGTACGGCCCCCAGGCAGAAGTGGGTCCCGTGACCGAATGCCAAGTGGTTCACAGGCTCTCGGGTGGTGTCGAACCGATCGGGGTCTGCGCCCACGCCGTGGTCGCGGTTGGCGACGACCAGGGACGTCATCACATAGTCCCCGGATTTGATCTCCACGCCGCCGAGGACAACATCTTCGGTGGCAGTTCGAACCAGCCCGGTTTGCACCACGGACAGGTATCGGAGCATCTCTTCGACGACACCGGGCACACTGCTCGGATCGTCCCTGATCTTGACCAGGTCGTGCGGATGCCGAAGCAGCAGCAGCGTGCTCAGGCCGAGCATGCTCGCCGTCGTGTCGTGGCCGGCGATCAGTACCGCGTTGATCAGGCCGATCAATTCCGCATCGGTCACCTCGTCGCTGTGATCGCGGACGAGAGCGCCCAGCAGCGTGTCATCGGGCGACTTCCGTTGTTGTGCGACAAGATCCGCGAGGCGTTCCCACATCGTGGTGAAGATGCCCGCCATCTTCTCCCGGCTCAGCGTTCGATCGAAAGCCTGGTTGGCCAGTTCCTCGAACAGTTCCTGATCCTGCTCGCCGAGTCCGACCAGTTCACAGACCGTCTGTGAGGCGATCGGCTGCGCGTAGGCCGAGACGAGGTCCACCGGGGAGGCCATTCGTTCGATCGCATCCAGCCGCTGCTCCACGATCGCGGCGACCCTGGCCTGCATCAGTGCCGTGCGACGAGGTGAGAAGGCGGCGTTGACCATGCGGCGAAACTTGGTGTGCTCGGGCGGATCGAGTCCCGCGATCGCCCCCGGCTGCCGGGTCGGACTCGCGATCGACGCTTGTCCTGTCGCCCTGGGACGGGTGACGGTGCGCGGGGTGCGCGCCGTGCTGAAACGCGGGTCACTCAACACCTGACGGACATCCGCGGGCCGGACCACCACCCACACCGGGTCGCCATTGGGAGCGCGCTGCTGGGTGATGGTGTCCGCACTTCTCAGCCGCAGCAACTCCGGCGCGGGATCGAACGGCACGTCGCCTGCCCGGCGATAGGCCACCGGCACGAAATCATCCGGTTGCGGCGGACTCGCGATCGAGCCTGATTGCTCACCTCGGCCGGAGGTCGGCGACAGTGAGGTGTCCACAGGTTGGTCCTCCAGGTATGAGAGGGATGACGGAGGCTGCCCTCCGGGGCGCGGGCGCCGGCCCGCGCCCCGCGGTATCAGGGCAGGAAGATGGACTTGGACTGCAAGTAGTTGTCCATGCCCTCGGGACCCAATTCACGTCCGAGACCGCTGGCCTTCCACCCACCGAACGGAGCATTCAGATCGATGAGTGTGCCGTTGAGGCTCACGGTCCCGGTGCGCATCCGCCGGGCGACAGCCAGCCTGCGCTCGGAGTCGGCGGACCACACGGCACCGCCGAGGCCGTACTCGGAGTTGTTCGCGATGCGGACCGCCTCGTCATCCCCGTCGTAGGGCAGGATCGCCACGACGGGCCCGAAGATTTCTTCCTGGGCGATGGTGGCGTTCTCGTCGACATCGGCGAACACGGTCGGCTCGACGAACCACCCGCGTGGCCGCGACGCCGGTCGGCCGCCACCGGCGACGACCCGGGCACCTTCGGCCTTGCCCTTGGCGATATGACCTTCGATCCGGTCCCGATGCCTGGCCGTCGCGACCGGGCCGATCTGGGTGCCGGCATCGAGCGGGTCGCCGATGACTCGCGAGGTCGCCCACCCCGCGATGGCATCGACCACCTCGTCATAACGACTGCGCGGGGCCAGGATTCGGGTGATCGCGGCGCATGCCTGTCCGCCGTTGGCCATCGACATCAGCGGCAGATCACGCAGGACGTCGTCGAGGTCGGCGTCGTCGAGGACCAGACCTGCCGACTTCCCGCCGAGCTCGAGCGACACCGGCCGCAACAGCCGGCCACACGCTTCACCGACGATCCGGCCGATGGCCGACGATCCGGTGAACGCGACCTTGTCGACGTCGGGATGGCTCACGAGGTGGGCGCCCAACTCCGACCCGCCCGGTACCCAGTTGAGGACACCCGCCGGCAGCCCGGCCTCCTCGGCGGCCTCGGCCAGCAGGAAGGAATCCAGCGCGGCGTCCGGGGAAGGCTTGACAACCATGGTGCAACCGGCGGCCAGCGCCGGGGCGATCTTCATCATCGAGGCGATGACCGGGAAGTTCCACGGCGTGATCGCGGCGACGACACCCACCGGCGCCCGGCACACCAGCGAGTCGAAGCCCATCGGAGACGGACGGCGCTCCTCGAAACTCGTCGACGCCGCCAGCTCCGCGTAGTACCGCAAAAGGGTGGGCGGAAAGGACGTCTCGAACAGACGACTCAGTTCGAGGGGCATCCCGACCTGCTGGGTCACCAGGCGTGCGATCTCTTCTTGACGTCGATCGATGGCGTCGGCAAAGCTTCGCATCACCTTGGCTCGCTCGGCCGGATCCGCTGTCGCCCAGTCCGATTGGTCGAACGCCTCCCGGGCCGCGGCCACCGCGCGGTCACCATCGGCCGCGGTGGCCTCGGGAATCGTGCCGAGGACCTCTTCGGTCGTCGAATTGATGCCGTTCAACTGTCGCGGCGACGACGGCTCGACCCACGTCCCGCCGATGAAGAGGCGAGATCGTGTGAATGTTGTCATGGCGAATCCTGTCTGTGTATACCGAATCGGGTTATCTGTCGCCGGTGGTCAGATGCGGTCGGCCGCGATCAGCAGATACTGGAAACTGCCATCCCGGTAGGCGTCCAGGAACGCCTGCTCGATACCGGTGGCCAGTGCCGACTTCGCGCGCAACTCCCAATACGGAATCGTCGCCGCGGTGAGATCGATGACGCTGACCGGCACCATCCTGTTCGCCGCCAGTTCCCTGAAGTACGTGCTGCGCGGGTGGATGTCACAGATGTAGTGGGCGTTGATCGTGCTCACCGCCCGCGAGGGCAGACCGTAGGTGTCGTTGTAGCACCCGGTGATGCACACGTACCTGCCGCCGCGGCGCAACAGGCGCCGGTACTCCTCGAACAGCACCGACAGGTCCACATACATGGTGCTCTCGTTGTTCCAAATGCCTTGGAACGCACCGGTATCGAAGCCGGTCTCCAGCATGTTCCGCAGGTGATACCGCACATTGCCGGCGATGCCCAGTTCGTCGGCCCGCCCGTTGGCGAAGTCGACTTGCTTCTGGGAGATGGACACTCCATCCACCTGGCAGTCGAAACGCTGGTGTGCCATCACGCTGCTGCCGCCGCGTCCGCATCCCGAGTCCAGGAGGCGATCCTCGGCGGCGACGAGACCGAGATTGTCCAGGAGGACGTCGGCTTGAGCGGTCTCCAGCCGATGCAGTTCCTCGATGATTCGCTGGTCACGAACCTCCGGTGGCGCATCGAGGACCGACCAGTCCACCGCACCGATCCCGTAGTGGTGGTGGTAGAGACCATCCACCTCACCGAGGCGCAAATTGACCGGGTTCTTCTCGGCATTCCAGTATTCGGCGATGGACTGCTGATACGGACTGTCGACGATCGACGTCTGCGGTCGGGACATCTACTCCTGCTCCTGTGTTCGGGCGGTCCCAGCGATTTCGGGCTGGAGCTCATGACAGCTCCGCCGTGCTGAGGTCGGCTTCGGCGGTTGCTTTCCTGCTCGCATCACCGCCTGTACCGTGTGCTGGATTCCGATGCCGGATCAGGTCTGCGGATGGACAGGTCGGATGAACAAAGAGGGTTGAGGGCTATTTCGGATACAACTGTCGACTGCAATCCGCGAAACAATCAGCGAATCACGGCAACAGCAGATCTGCACTCCGGGATTAACCGTTTTCTTCAGCTGGAATTCTCTGTCAGCTGGAATAGCCCAGAAATTACTTCATCGCCCCGACTGCTGTCAACGACGCTGTGGCACTGGAGATCCCAGGGATGGGAATACCGGCTGCCGCGGCGGAGACGCCCGAGGCGCCGGTCCGCACCCCCGCGGTGCGGGAGCAGATCCGGCCGGCCGAAAAACCGGACGTGTTTGCGGCAATTCCGGCGGAGCGGGAAGGATACCGGCACCGCTGGCCGAAACACGCCATAACGCGATCGTCGGGCACTCGGCGATGATGGACCGCACGCGCCGGACGTGCCGGCGCGGGTTCGCCGCCTGTCGACACAATTGGCACCGCTCATTCATCCCATTTCCACGATCGGGGGCGAATGCACCGGTCGATTCGAAAAGCGATCGCCAATAGTGAACGACGGGAGAACAATTCCACTCCGCCGGTGATCCGATGTCGAAACGCGGAGATATTCGCGCGGTGCGAAATCGCACCTGACCAGCTGCCGCCGAATACACCCACAGGGGATTTCATCGCGTCACGCGGGCGCCTTCTCGATGGTTTCGGTGACGATGCCGGGATGCGGCACGGCTGCCGAGTGCGATGCGTCGGCCTCGGCGCCTGGGAGCGCGCCCGGCGCGGATGCCTTCGCGGCGCCTCGTGTCCTGTGAATTCATCACGGCCGCAACACCTGCGGCGGCACCGACACGGAACTTTGCGCGTACGGACAAGAGCATTGCGCGTGAGGACACATGGCGCGAAAGGGCGGCAAGTAGCGTCCGCTGTGCCGTGAATTCGGCGGCGTGCCGGCGTCGGATCGCAAGGAGGATCGGGTGCGCAACACTGTTTTTGCCCTGTCGAGGGCATCGACGGTCACGACCGGTGGGCGGTGCGAATGCCGGCCGTCGCGATAGCGGACAGACGCAAACTCGTCGCCTTCCCGCCGGAAGTCTGGATTGTTTCTGTCACTACGTTTCTCAATCGTTCCGTCGGATTTCTCGCACTGTTCTCGACGGTGTTCTACGCGTCGATGGGATTGAGCGCCTCGGCGCTGTCGCTCGCGCTGCTCGCGGGCGGTGCCGCCGGAGTGCTCGGATCGGTCGCGGGTGGCTGGTCGGCCTCGCGATTCGGTCCGGCCGATGTGCTCATCGCGGGCTCCGTACTCAATGTCCCCCTACTGTCGCTGCTCGCCACGCTCACCGATCGGCCGATCGCGGCAGTGGCGGTCGCCTCGGCGAGTATCGCTGTCACACAGTCGTTCTCCGGACCGGCTGCGACACTGGTCACCGGTTCGAGTTACACCGGCAACACGGTCACCGTGGTCGCGTTCCACCGGATCTTTCTCAGCAGCGGCGTCACGGTCGCACCCATGGCCGTCGCCGTCGTCGGCCAGGACGACTTCGCGCTGCTGTTCGCGTTGTCCGCACTCGGTTCCCTGGCGACCGCGCTGCTCTTGGTGAGCGAGCGCGCCCGGCTGCTCACCGCGGCATCACATGCGGCGCGCGGTGTCCCGGCCGACGGGTCCCCGCCGCGCGAAAGTCCAGGGCGCCATCCGATGCGGTTGTGGGCGATCGTCGTCGTGTTCGGCACCGCGATGGCCGTGTATTGCCAGAGCACCAGCGCCATCCCGTTGTCGGTGCAGCGAATATCTGCCGACGGGCAGTTGTACGGCGCTCTGATCGTGCTGAATTCGATTTTCGTGATCGCATTCGAATTGCCACTGAGTTACCTGACCGCACGGCTGCGGTGGAATATCGCCCTCGGACTCGGGATAGCCCTGGCCGGAACCGGGCTCGCCGTGAGCGGACTGGCATCGGGCTGGGCGGTGTGCGTCACCGGATTCGTGGTGTTCTCCCTCGGGGAGGCGATTTTCCTCCCCCAGGCGAGCGCATCGATCGCGACGCTGGCCGCCCCGGCGGACAACGCGAGATATCAGGGATATCTGTCGGCGGCCCAGTCGATCGGTTTCGCGATCGGGCCGGGTGTCGGCGCTTTCGGAGTACTGCACAGCCCGACGCTGTATTGGTTTGTGGTCGTGGGGATTTCGTCGATCGCCGCTGCGGTCGCCTTCATCGCAGGTAACGAGAGGAAAAGACGTGCGGTTCGAATCGGATAGGGCGGCCCTGATCGTGGATCCGGTGAGCTCGGGCAAGTTGTATCCCGCACTGCTCGCCGATTACGGAATCGAAACGATCCTGCTGGACACCGACTCTGCCCGGGTGTCGGGTTTCCGCAACTCGGGCACCCCCGGGGCCGTGAACTTCGAGGCGGATCTCGGTGGTTCACGTGACCGGCTGGTGGCCATGTGCGCACAGCGCTCGGTGGGCTACGTGATCGCCGGATCCGAGCCGGGGGTGGAATTGGCCGAATACGTGCGTGGCGAGCTCGCGAATGTTTGCGCCAACGACGCGGTCCTGCCGATGCGGAGGTGGGACAAGCAGTACATGTTCGAAGCACTGGCGGCGGCCGGCGTGCCGAGCCTGACCACGCGCGCCGTCACCGACCCCGAAACCGTTCCCGCCGAGGCGATCAGGCAGTTGCGGGCCGGCGGCAAGCTGGTGGTGAAGCCCGCCCGCGGCGCGGCCTCGGTGGATGTCCGGCTGGTCGAGACCACGAGCGAATTGACCGAGGCGGTCGCCGCCATCACCGGCAACGCCGGATTGTTCGGTGGTAGCCCCGCCGCCCTGATCCAGGACATGTATCCCGCTCCTCGCGTCGAATACGCCGTCGACACCTTCTCCGCGCACGGCCGGCACGACCTGTTGTGTGTGAGCGTCTACGACAAATGGGTTTCGGGCAGCGGCGATTTCGTCTACGAGCGCGGCCGCTGGCTCGGGCACAGCGAACCGGTGGTGGCGGAACTGACCGCATACGTGCACCGGGTGCTCGATGCCCTCGGGGTGCGCGTCGGCCCCGCGCACATGGAAATCATGTCCGGGCCACTCGGTCCCCGGCTGATCGATTTCGGTGCCCGGGCGCACGGCATCGGCCACCCGCAACAGACCCATCTGCTCACCGGCGATTCGCAGATCCACCGCGAATGTGCGTTCATCGCCGAACAGTTCGGACTTCGCCCCCCGGCCGATCACCGTCCCGCCGGGTATTCGCTGACCCGGCACGGCGCCCTCGTCCTGCTCAGTATCGATCGCCCGTCGCGGTACCGGGGCGGTGCCGAAGCCGACCTGCTGCCACTGCCCGGCGTCGTGGAGGCCCGCATCGCGGCCGGAGTCGGCGACATCCATCCGGCGACCCGATCGATGATGGATTCGGTCGCGCTGGGACTGGTCTTCGTCACCGCCGACAGTGCCGAAGAACTCGACCTCCGCTGTGCGGAGGTCCGCAAGCGAGCGGGCGACGCGTTCGTGGCGGTCTGAGCGCCGCACATCGGGTCGAGCACGCCGGGAGGTCGCAGGACAGCGATCTCGCCCGGCCGCGTTCGCCGGTGTCGTCGCGATGTGCGTTTCCCGGACGAATCCGCCACCGCGGTATTACGTTCGTCTGCAGAAGTCCGCTTGTCGTAGTCGAACGGGAGCGCCGTTGCCATCGTCTCGGAGGTTCGACCGGCGCACGCTCCTGCGGGGTGCGGCGGCGGTCGCGGCGACGGCGGCCGCGTCCTCGGTCACCGGCTGCGGTGCCGACGACGATGCGCTGACCTTCTTCTTCCAGGCCAAACCGGATGAGGCGAAGGTCCGGCTGAAGATCATCGACGAGTTCCGTAAGCTGCACCCGGACATCAAGATCCGGACGCAGATGTCCGGCCCCGACCCGCAGACCCAGATCCTGACCTACTGCGCGGGCGGCAAATGCCCGGACGTGTTGATGTCGTGGGATCTGTCGTATTCCTTCCTCGCCGAACGCGGCATCTTCGCGAACCTCGACACGATCCTGGAGAAGGAGCCCGCGTACGCGGCCGAGCTGAAGAAGGACAGTTCGACCGCCCTGTACAACACGTTCCGTTACCGGAACGCGCAGTACGCGCTGCCCGAGCAGTGGGCCGGAATCTTCCTCTACTACAACAAGAAGCTGTTCGCCGACGCCAAACTGCCGCCACCGCCCGCCCGGTGGGAGGACGCCTGGAGTTTCGACGAATTCCTCGATACCGCACGCGCATTGACCATGCGGGACAGCTCCGGCGATGTCACCCAGTGGGGATTCGTGGATCCCTGGTCCACGTACTACTCCGCCAGTTGCTTCGGCATGAACAACGGCGTCGAGTGGTTCACGCCGTCCATCGACCCGACCCGCACCAATATCGACAACGATGCCTTCATCGAGGGCGTCCAGTTCTACACCGACCTGTCCACCCGGCACCGGGTGATGCCGAAAATCGAATTCCAGCAGTCACTCTCGTCGGCGGACATGTTCGCCCAGGGCAAGGCCGCGATGGCACTGTCCGGGCACTGGATGTACAGCACCTTCACCAGCCGGGAGGACCTCGACTTCGATGTCACGGTGCTACCGGTCGGTCCGCGCGGCACCGCCGCCCGGTCCGATATCGGCACCACCGGCCTGTCCATCGCGGCCGACAGCCCCCGCAAGGAACAGGCCTGGGAATTCGTCAAGTTCGCCACCGGACCGGTCGGTCAGGCGGTGATCGCGAAATCGGGACTGTTCGTTCCCGCGTTGTCCTCGGCGCTCGCCTCGGACGGATTCGCGCACGCACATGCGAAGGTGCACAACCTCGAGGTGTTCTCCGGTGGCGATCACGCCAACAACCTGCCGGTCACGCCCGCCTGGCCACGCGTCGAAGCGGTCATCGAACAGGGCTACGACCACGTGTTCCGCGGCGCCGCCTCCGCGGACTGGTTCAAACAGGGCCTCGCCGGACAAATCAACGACCTGCTGGAGGCACAGTGAGCGACAATCGCGGTGCCGACCGGGTGTCGCCATGACAACCCCACGGCGCTCCGCACTGCGCCGGCGCAAGGCCGCCGCGGGCCGCGTGTTCATCGCACCCAATCTGATCGCGGTTGCGGTGTTCATGGCGTTCCCGTTGGTGTTCACCCTGTATCTGAGCCTGTATCGGTGGGATCTGTTCAGTTCGCCGAAGTTCATCGGCATCGACAACTTCCGCAGGCTCTTCGCGCACGACCCGCTGTTCTGGGTGGCATTGCGCAATACGCTGATCTTCACCGTCGGCACGCTGATCCCGACCATCGTCATCGGCCTGGCCGTCGCGGCGGCCCTGAACCGGAAATTGAAGGGTATCGGCATCTTTCGCAGCATCATGTTCATGCCGCTGGTCGCCTCGACGGTGGCGATGGCGGTGGTGTGGCGACTCACCTTCAGCACCGACTACGGGGTACTCAACACCGCCCTCGGCTGGATCGGCGTGGGCCCGGTCCCGTGGCTCACCGACCCCGCCTGGTCGATGGTCTCGCTGTGTCTGGTCAGTGTGTGGAAGAGCGTCCCGTTCGCCACCATCGTCCTGCTCGCCGCCATGCAGGGCATACCGGACGACGTCTACGAAGCCGCCCGTATCGACGGCGCCGGTGCGTTGCGCCGGTTCGGCTCGATCACCGTGCCGCTGATCCGGCCGGCACTGGCGTTCACGTTCGTCATCACGATCATCAACTCGTTCCAGGTGTTCGATCAGGCCTACGTCCTCACCGGCGGCAAGGGCGGTCCCGAAACCGGCACGTATGTGCTCGGAATCATGCTGTACCAGAACGCCTTCACCTTCGACGACATCGGCTACGCCTGCGCCCTGGCCTGGGTGATCTTCGCGATCCTGCTCGTGCTGACGCTGGCCCAATTGCGATTCACCCGGCGCAACGCCCACGAAAGCGAGGCATAGGTGGCGACAGCGATCGCGAATCGTGCCGTTCTCCGCCGTACCGGGCGCGGCGCACTGCTGTACCTGACGCTCGTCGCGATGGCGTGGTGCGCGCTGTTTCCGCTGCTGTGGGCGCTGTCGAGTTCGTTGAAGAAGCAGGGCAACATCTCCGACACCAGCATCGTCGCGCGCCACCCGGCCTGGTCGAACTACCGTGACATCTTCGATTTGATGCCGTTCGGGCGGATCTTCTTCAACACCGTGCTCTACGCCGGCTGCGTCACCGCGGGCCAGGTGTTCTTCTGTTCGCTGGCCGGATATGCCTTCGCCCGCCTGCCGTTCAAGGGACGCGACGTCCTGTTCGTCGCCTATCTCGCCACCCTGATGGTTCCGGCGACCGTCACGGTCATCCCGCAGTTCATCCTCATGCGCAGCTTCGGCTGGGTGGACAGTCCGCTGGCGATGATCGTGCCCGGCCTGTTCGGCAGCGCTTTCGGCACCTACCTGATGCGGCAGTTCTTCCTCACCCTGCCGGTCGAGCTGGAGGAGGCGGCCATCCTCGACGGCTGCTCGGTGTGGCAGACGTACTGGCGGGTCCTGCTGCCACATGCCCGACCGGCGGTGATGGTGCTCGCCGTACTCACCTGGGTCACGGTGTGGAACGATTTCCTGTGGCCGCTGGTGATGATCCAGCGCGACGAGATCTCCACGCTGACACTGGGATTGGTGCGGCTCCAGGGCCAGTACGAGACCAACTGGCCGGTCCTCATGGCGGTCTCCATCCTGATGGTGGCGCCGATGCTTCTGGTCTACGCCTTCGCGCAGAAGTCGTTCGTACGGGGGATCGCGTTGTCGGGGATGGGTGGGCGCTGATTCGGCCGAATTCGACCGGGGCCCCGCAGCTGTGATGCAGCACACAGAAAGCGGATGGAACCGTCGAGCCGGGCCGGCCCTCTAATCCAGTAGCGGCACAGGGGAATTGATGGCGCCGCAACTCCGATGAGGCTCATTCCGCATCGGCTGATATCGAAGGGTGGGAATCACAGTGAAGAACTCCGCAAAGTCTGCCGTCGTCGCGCTCGCCGCGCTCGCCGCGGTCTCGATCGGGTCCGCAGTCGAAGCACAGACGGCCGCCGCCGCACCCGCGAGCGTCGTGGTGGCCCAGAAGGCACCGAAAGGCGCGCAGCTGTCGGCCGAGGAGCAAGCGGCGATCGACAACAAGAACGCGGGCCGGCCGTACGATCCGGCTGCCTACAAACGCGCTATGCAGAAGATCAAGCAGGCCGAAAAGTACAATGGTGACCGCAATAAGCAGAAGCGCGGGCGCAAGTAGTTCGAGTCGAACCAGAGGGGAACTTTCATGACATCAACCGAGTACGAGACGCTGCACTTCGCCCAGGCGAACCCTGCTGGTCCCGGCCAGGCGGATGTACCGAAGCTGTTGCGCACCATCGCGTCCACGATCGAAGGCCTCGGCACGGTAACGGTAGCGGACCTGATCCTGCACAACGAGGTCACCGCAGACGGTGACTGGCCGTCGATCACCGTCTACTACAGCAAGAACGACACCGAGTAGACCACTGCCGCGGCGAGGGGCTGATCCGAGAAATCGGATCAGCCCCTTCTCCATGTCTGGCCACCTCTCGACCATTGTGGCAATCTTGAAGCTATCCATCCGCTCGGATGCGAAGGACACATCATGTTCACGAATATCATCGAGCCACTCCAGCAACTCGCTGAACAAAATCGCGACGTCATCGGGTTCGTGGTCATCAATACGGGTAATGCCATTCTCGGTGTGGTCCGGTGGGGATTCGACGCCGCCACTCCCCTGCTACAACAGTTCTTCTCCGAATACCCGCCCGGCGGAAACTACTGACGAACGCCCCGGACTTCTTCGGATGAGGACGGCCGGTCACGACCCGGACGAGCTCCGGGACGGGCAGCCGTTGCCGGAAGGCAACCTCCACCGAGCCTCGTGCACCGCGGTAACGACGACTCCGCGGTCCAGGGGTGCGAACGGCCGGTCGAGGGCTCGTGCCAGATCCCGGCCATGGACGACCACATCGGTGAGCGCGATCCGGCCGGCGCCGGCCGAGCGGCTTCGTGTGCCGAGGCAGTGGATCCGCGGGCCACCTCGTCGAGGTGCCGGAGCGGATCCGGCCGATTTCAGGTCGACGACGCCGCGTCCACTACTCCGGACGCGTCGACACGTCGAGGAACCCACATCTGCCGTTGAGCACCGGCGGCATCGAACGCTGTTGTGCGCCAGCGCTTCATGGACCGGGTCAGTGCTTGCCGTCACCGTTGGTGCCGGATTGATCCCCGAGGCGGGCGTGTAGCCGGTCCCGGACCTGATCCGGGGTGTACGCCCGGCGTTTGCGCTCGGACCGCACGATGACCACTCCGGTCGCCGCCACACCGGCGGCACCTGCCAAGCCCACTACTTTCCACCACCGCATACGCCTAGGCTAGTCGTCGTGCCACGCGAAGCGCCCTCGAATATCGGTTTGGATGAAGCGGTGGAACTCACGCGGACGGGCGACTTATGGCTGTTCCGTGGACATTCCGGCGCCGACCGCGCGATCCGCGGGCTGACCAACAGCCCGGTCAACCACGTCGGCATGGCGGTGGTCGTCGATGACCTGCCGGCCCTGATCTGGCATGCCGAGCTCGGCCGGGCACTGCCGGATATCTGGTCGGGCAACCACCATCGCGGCGCCCAGCTGCACGACCTGCAGGCCGCGGTCCTGCGCTGGTCCAACGAGTACGGACAGCAAGCCTGGGTGCGCCAGCTGGATCGGCCGGTGACACGCGAGATGGAGGACGCGGCGCTGCGGACGGTGGCACGCCTGGACGGCATGCCCTTCCCCTCTACGAGCGCACTGGCGGGCCGGTGGTTCCGGGGCCGGATACCGCTGCCGAAGCGTTCGAAGAACCGCGAAACCGAGGCGGGTCTGGAGAACGCGTACTGCGCGGAGATCGTCGCCATGACCTACCAGGCGATGGGTCTGCTGCCGGAGAAGCGTCCGAATTGGTATGACCCGGGCCGGTTTTGGAGTGGCGACAATCTGCATCTCGCCGACGGCTACCACCTCGGCGGGGAAATCGCAGTGAACGTGCCCGAGTGAACTTGCCGTCCAGCGCGATACGGAGCAGCGAGAATTCTGAAGAACGGATCGGCACTGTCGACGTTCTGCGGGGATTTGCGTTGTTCGGCATCCTGCTCGCCAACGCAGCCGTACTCACCGGCATACTCACATCCGATGGCCCGGCGACCCCGCTACAACTCTGGGTGCACTTCGGCACTGCCGATCGAATTGCCGATGCCGTGATAGCAGCGTTCTTTCAAGGACGGTTCTATCTCCTGTTCGCCTTTTTGTTCGGCTATTCGTTCATTCTGCAACTGGACAGTTCCCGTGGCTCCGGCACCCCGACGCGAATCCGTGTCCTGCGTCGTGGCGCGGCACTCGGCCTCATCGGGTCGATACACGCCGTACTGCTGTGGTTCGGCGACATTCTGACCCTGTATGCAGTCTTCTGCCCGATCCTGCTGTGTCTCCGCAAGATTCGCCCAGCGACGGCGCTGTGCTCCGGCGCAGCTCTCTACCTGGCATTCAGCTTGCTCGCCTTCCATTCGGGTGGAGGCGGAGACTGGGACTCGTGGTTGTTGGTCGATCGACTGCGCACCGGCTACGCCGGAACTCCGTTGGATACCTTCGCGATCCAAACGGATGTCGCTGTCCGTTTCACGGTCATGACGTGGGCCGGCCAGGGGATTCCCAGCTTCGCAATGGTGTTGGTGGGCTTCGCCGCGGGCAAGGCCAAGTTGCTCCACGATCCGGCCAGGCTCCCGAATTGGACTTCGTTGCCGGTATGGACCGGACTGGTCATCGGTATTCCTGTTTCCACCATGACATTCGCCGACACTGCTGGAATCACGGCGGCGCCGAGCTTTTGGCCAGGCGTTCAAGAACTGGTCAACCCCTTCATCACCATTGCCTACGCGTACCTGATACTCGAGTTCGCCCGTATGCGCCGCGGCGCACACGTCGCCCGCTGGATGGCCTCGGCCGGGCGCATGTCCGCAAGCAACTACATCGGGCAATCGCTTCTCATGATGGTTCTCTACAGCGGATACGGTTTGGCACTCACGCCGACCGGGCCAGTGGTCATCGCCCTGGGGATTACGAGTTACGCGGCCCTGGTCCTCGCGAGCCGGCAGTGGCTCCGCGTGTTTCACCAGGGCCCTGTCGAGTGGGTGCTGCGCGCAGCGACGTACTGGGGCACCCCCCGGAGCAAGCACGGTCCACGACCACATCGGACCGCTTCGTGACGTCGGCCGTATCCGCCGACACCGCCGGCGATCCAGGCGTTCGCGCGGTTGTCGTGCGTCCGAGCCCGCGCCATGTCCGGGCTCGGCGAATCGCGCACTCGGCGCCCACCTGCTCATTCCGCCTGCGGCGCACGAAGATCGGGAATATGCGCTCGGGCAGCACCCCGGCTCCGTGATACTCGAGATCACGCAGTCGATCGACGAGGAGGATATCTGTGCCCGCACTGTTCTTACTCGAACCAGGCCAGGGTCCGGAGGTGGCGCTGCAAGGCTTCGTGCGCCGCAACCCGTGGGTCCGGCTCACGACCGACCCGCTGTTCGTGCACCACGATCGCGGTGCGCCGACCCGGCGGGTCGCCCTCGTCTCCGGCGGCGGTTCCGGCCACGAGCCGATGCACATCGGATTCGTCGGCACGGGGATGCTCGACGCGGCCGTACCGGGCAAGATCTTCGCCTCGCCGCACAATCGCCAGGTCTACGAGGCGAGCAGGACCGTCGCGCGGGACGGCGGGGTGCTGCACATCGTCAAGAACTACACCGGTGACAAGATCAATTTCGGTATCGCCGCGGAACGGCTCGCCGCCGACGGTATCGAGGTCGATCGGGTACTCGTCGACGACGATGTCGCCACCGAATCCGACGAGACGGCGACCGGACGGCGCGGGACAGCCGCGACGATCGTCGTCGAGAAGATCCTCGGCGCCGCCGCGGACCGCGGCGACACCCTCGCCGCACTGGCCACCCTCGGCCGCGAGGTGGCCGCGCACAGCCGCAGTATCGCGGTGGCCACCGAGGCGCTCACCTCGCCGAATACCGGGACGCGCGCCTTCGAACTCGAACCCGATCAGCTCGAATACGGGGTGGGAATTCACGGCGAACGCGCCTCGACCTCGATCATCAGGCCACCGCTCGCCAAACTTGTCGACCGGATGCTCACCGATATCCTCGCATCGCTGCCCGGCGATGATCGACATCCGTTGTTGCTGTTGGTCAATGGCCTCGGGGCGACGACGGAACTCGAGCTCTGTACGGTACTCGAACTCGCGGCGCGCACACTCACCGCCCGAGGCCACGACATCGCGGCGGTCCAGGTCGGCACATTCGTTGCGGCACTGGACATGAGTGGCTTCTCGATCACCCTCACCCGACTCGCCGACGGCTGGCTCGATCTCTGGCATGCCCCGACCGGCGCACCCGCCTGGAAGGACGCCGCACGATGACCAGTGAGGCGATGACGACGCTCGACGGCACGGTTGCCCGGCTGCAGGAGGTGTTCTCCGCGGCCGAGCCGGCGCTGACGACGCTGGACGAGATCACCGGGGACGGAGATTTCGGCGTCAATCTGCGCGAGGGTTTCTCCGAGGTCGCCGACCGCCTCGCCGGACCGGACGCCCCCGCACCGTGGGATACGGTGCGAGCCGTTTTCCTCGACGAGGTCGGCGGCACGAGCGGCCCGCTGTTCGGCCTGCTGTTCCAATCACTCGGCACCCGGGCGGCACGGTCGGATTCCTATGTCGACGCCCTCAGGGGCGGCATCAGCGACGGTCTCGCCGCCATCCAGCGCGTCGGCGAGGCGGAAGTCGGCGACCGCACCATGGTCGACGCACTGGCTCCCGCCGTCGAAGCGCTCGGTGCCGATGGCGACCATGTCGACGCGATGGTGAGCGCCGCGGTGGCCGGAGCACTGTCCACCGCGGCCCTGCGGGCCCGTCGCGGTCGCGCGAGTTACCTCGGCGAGCGCGCCGTCGGCCATCCCGACCCGGGGGCGGTGGGCGTGGCGCTGCTGCTGTGTGTGCTCGCGGAGCCGGTATCCGGAACCGAGAAATCGAAGGGGGAACGCGCGCGTCTGCTCGATGCGGTATCGGGCAATGCTTGAGGCGCAGGCATTTTCGATTCCGCGACGTGGGGCCGCCCACGCCGGCGGCGCGACATCCCGGGGCCGATGAATTCCTATGCGGACGGCAACGGAAACCCCGACGCGAGCATGCTGAACGACGCATCCAGGATGGCCGGCAGGTCGGAGTCCGGATCCGTGGGATCCCACTGCGCCAGGGCCGCCCGCGTGATCGCGTGGGCGGCCGCGGCGAGCGCGCGGGGGTAGAGGTCGTCGGTGGTGTGCCCGGTCCGCCGGGCCACTCCTTCGCACATGAGGGCCTGGGAGCGGCGGCTGTCGGCGATCGAGTCCGGCACCAAGCGGGGGTTCTGTCGCATCAGTTGCTGATACTCCCGCCATGTCGGGCTCTGCTGCAGGCGCCGGATCCCCGCCTTGATCGCCTCGTAGATGGCGAGCAACGGTTCCTCATCGGCCGGACGGGCGGCGATCCGATCGGCCAGCGATCCGCCGGCCTGTTCCTCGTACCAATCCAGGACCGCGCCGTCCTTGGATTCGAAGTAGTTGAAGAAGGTGCGCGGTGAGACATCGGCGGCCGCGCAGATGTCGTTGACGGTGACCGAGTCCGAACCCCGCTCCGCGTAGAGGCGCATGGCGGCACGATGCAGCGCCTCGCGGGTCTGCTGCTTCTTGCGCTCCCGGAGGCCCGTCCCCGTATTTACGCTGCTCACAAGGATGATCCTAGCATTTTTGCAGTACTGCATACTTGCATGACTGTAGCCAATAATTTAGCATAGCTAAGTAATTTGGCGTGGGGGCACGGCAACGACGGCGTGCGCGGCGGACCGGTTCATCGGATCCGCCGGTCATCGGGGAGTCAGGAGAACAGCTTGTTGTCACGCGTGTTCGGCAGTGGCGATAGATGCCCGACCGGACGGCCGTCGTGGCCCGTACGCCTGCGTGATCATCTGCAGGCCACCGACCCGGCCCTGGCCAGACTGCGCTCGGGATGGCGGATGCTGGCGGTCTTCGCGACAACCCTGGCGGTGGGCTACGGAATGGCGCGGGCCCTGGGGCATCCGGTCATTTTCGGTCTCACCTACGGCGGCATGGTCGGACTGCTGGTCGGTTTGACGGTCGCCGGCCCCAAGGCGGGCCGATTGGCAGTCCGTTGTGTCTGGGGTGTGCCGGCGTTCCTGCTCGCGTTGTTCTGCGCGATCGAGGTCGAGCCCTACCGGATCGCGGCGTTGATCCTGGCGGCCGCGGCGGTCGTCATCCAGGTCGCGGCCCCCGCATTCCTCGGTGAGTTCGGGCACGACGCGGGCGTGATGTTGTTCGCCGGATTCCTCAGTGGGCTACTGGTACCCATCCCGGTGGAACAGATGAAGTACATCGCCCCGATCGTCGCGGTGGCCGCCGTCGCCGCAGCGGTCGTTCAGGTGCTGTTGTGCCGGATGCGCCCGGAAACCGGTTTCGTCCACGTCGAACGAGGGTTTCTGGCCCGCACCCGGTATGTCGTCCGGCGGGCGACCCGCCTGCTCGCGACATCGGACGGCAGCACTCGCGCGGTCCGCGCACTGCGCACCGAAATGAACCACCTCAACGACGCGGCCATGCTGGTGGACGGGTATCTGACCAGTTCCGGGCTCCCCGGGCCGGCGGCGGTGCGCATCCATCGGCTGGTCTTCGACACCGAACGCGCCGCACACGCCCTGGGCCGGACCACGATCCAGCTCTGCGCGGGCCCGTTACCGGACGAAGTGCGCACGCAACTGCTCGCCACCCTCGCCGATCTCGACCGCGGCGCGGCGCCCGCGACATCCATACCCGCACTGCTGGATTGGCTGGCCCGGCACGAAGACGACTCCCGGGATCCCGAACACGAGCACCTCATCTCCAGGCTGTACCGGTTCGTCGCGATACTCGGCGATCTACATCGAGCCAACGAGGCCTGGCTCACCGGCGCCGGTGACCTGCCCGACGATGCGGACCACGAACCGTTCACCACCCCGGTCGAATTGGACAAGGGCAAACTGCCCGGCGCGGGTCTGCTGGCCGGACGCGTCCTCGCCTCCGGAGGAATGCGGCCGCCGTGGAACATCTGGGCCAACCCCAAACCCGAGCTCCGGGTCGCCGCGCAGACGCTGATCGCGTTGTTCATCGTCATCCCGCTGGGCGATGCGCTCAACGGTTACCGGTACTACTGGGCGCTGATCGGCGTGCTGATCGTCATGGGCGGCACGCACTCACCGCACGACCGCATGCGCAAGACCGTCAAACGCGTCGTCGGCACACTCGTCGGAGGCTTCATCGGGGTCGGTGTCGCCCACGTGGTCGGGGTGCAACATCCGTTCGCGACCGTCGTATTGCTCTGTGTCGCAATGACGGTGGGGGCTTATGCGATCAGCGCCTACTACTCGGTGTGGGCCGGCGCACTGGCCTTCGCGCTCATCCAGCTCTACGCCTTCACAGGCGGATACGAGGATTCGATCGTGGTGCTGCGCGCGGGCGAGAACGCCATCGGCGCGGTGATCACCACCGTGGTCGGTCTGGTGGTGTTACCCATCGCGACTCGCACGCTGCTGCGCCACGCCCAGGTCACCCATGTGCGCTCACTGGCCACTTTCGTGCGGGAGTCCGGTGAGGTGTGGAGCGGGTTCGCCGGCGCCGACGGCACCCGGGAACAAGCGCGGGCGGTGGACCAGGCCGCGCACGAGCTGGACCGCTTCAGCAGCTCACTCATTCGCCTGCCCGGCGGTGACCACGAGCGCACCGAGGATATCCGCGCCACTCTGCGCGCGGCGGCCGTCTGCGCCCGGGAGATGTCGGTCGGCAGTGGCGAGGCGGTACTGACCACCGATCAGCGCGAGCGGTTGCTGACGATCACCGCCGGTCTTGCCGATTCGATCGACACGATGGCCGAGATCGTCGAGGGCGAAAACGCCACCGACACGCCCGCATTCGACGTGTGGGTCCGGGGCGCCGACGATATCCGGCGACTACAGCGGGTCGTATCGGTCACGCCGGAGAATGTGCACCTGCAGCACGCCCTGCACTACCTCGGATATCTGGACGACCTCCTGGCCGACCTCGCCGCCCGGCTCGGCATCCCCGTACAGGGCAGTGACTACGCCAGCGGGTCGCGAGCGGTCAGCAGCGAATTGTTCGCTCTGCACGCACAATTGGTGACGGTGCGGCGACCTGTCCCGGTCGGCGGCGGGCACCGTGGCTCGGTCGCGGCCACCCCGCTGCCGAGCTCGCCGATCGACGATTCGCCGATATCCGGTGGTAGCCGATGGATCGGCGGTCGTGTCCGCGGGGAGACCGGCGGCCCCGTACCAGGCGCGGTCCTGACCCTGATCGATCAACGCGGACATCAGGTTTCGCGGACCACCGGCAGCGACGACGGAAGCTACCGAATCGCGGCGCCCGCGACGGGCACTCAGGTCCTGATCGTGTCGGCGAACGGGTACGGACCGGCCGCCCTCACCCTGAATTCCGGATCGGGCTCGCAGCATCACGACATCACACTGCCGACAGCGGGCGAGCTGTCCGGAACGGTCCGCCGCACCGGAAACGGAGCCCCGGTCGCCGAGGCCACGGTGACGCTCACCGACCTCGGCGGCGACGTGGTCGGCGCCGCGATCACCACCGCCGCCGGGACCTATGCGTGCCCCGGTCTGCTGCCCGGCCGCTACACCTTGGTCGCCAACGCGCACCACATGTGCCCGGTCGCAACAACTCTCACCGTTCCCGACAGCGGCCGCCTGCACCACGACATCGAGATGACATCGATGGCGACAGTCACCGGCCGGGTCTGCGCCGATGCGGGCGTGGTAGCGAACGCACAGGTGAGCGTGCTGGACGGCACCGGCACACCGATCGCGCACACCCGCACCGACGGCGACGGCCGCTACACGATCCCCGGGCTGCACAGCGGCGACTACACCGTGGTCACCACCGGTTATCCCCCGGCGACCAGTCATGTCACGATCAGCTCGGACGACACCGTGCACACCATCACACTCGGGCACACGGCACCGATGGACGACGCCTGAGTCGGTGCGGCGCGGGGCTCCATGGATCGACGTCGGGTGTTCCGATCCGACCCGAGCGGCCATCCGCGGGCTCATCGACGAAAGAAGCCCGCCCCCAACCGATGCCGACAAGTGAGCCCGGTGGCCCCTGCCGGTGCGTCGCGGGACGTTCCCGGCAGGTCGATGCGCGCTAGGATCTGGATCGGCGGCAATGCCGGGGATACATCATGCGCCGGCCCTCGGCGCGGGGAGGAACATGATGGGCGTGTCTTGCAGACGGGTCGGACTGATGGCGGCCATGTCGGTCTTGGGGTTGACGGCATGTTCGCAATCCTCGAACACGTCGACTCCGGCCACCATCCAGACCTCGAATGTGGCACCGAGCCTGTGGAATCCGTGCGAAAGTAAGGATCTCCCGGACGACGCCATCACGGCGGCCGGACTGGATCCGAAGTCCAAAGAGAAAGGCGTCGTGCAGTTCACGACGTATCACCTCTGCGACTGGGGCGGCGGTTGGTATCTGGCCGAGATCGGTGCCGGTGGCATCGCATACGATCACGAGCTGAACAACGACAAGTACACCGACCGGGAGAACCTCGCCATCGGGGACCGTCGGGCGGTGCGGATGCGCAACAACACGATTGCCGGCGAGTGCGACATCCTGTTCGCGATTCCGGGCGGAAGTGCCCTTTTCGCCGTCGGCCCGAATCTCGACGCGGGAACGGCCACAAGCGGGCACGGGGATTCCTGCGTCGAGGTGACCCGCGTGGCGACCGCGCTGGCCAAGTATCTCCCCTCGATCTGATCGACGCCGACGCCGTGCCGAAGCGCTGTTCGCACACCGCGGGCAGGCCGGTGGACAACGGTTCGAAAGCTTTGTGATGTGCGTGATTCGGCGGATCGTTCGGGCTGAACCTCGGTCCGAGCGGCAACGAGGAGCGCCGCGGGGGAATTCCTTCCATTGGAAAATAGACCCCGGTGTGCATACGATTGCGGGAATTGCTCTGTAGTGCAGTGAAAGAGGGAAACTCGGTGTTTATTCCCAAGAGAAGCGCCCGTCGGCTGTCGATCGTGGGCGCGGCGATATCCGGTCTCGCGGCCGTGACGGTGTCGACGACCGTCGGCGCGGGATCCGCTCGAGCGCTGCCGCCCCGTGATGCGTTCTGCTCGTCGGCGCCGGTCGACAGCCGTCTCGATATCGAATGCACCAATACCGATGTGGGTCCGGCGACCGCCGGCGTATTCGTCATGTGCAGCGACCTCCGCCCGCTGGTCCAGGAAGTACGGATCCGCCCCGAATCGACAATCAAGTTCAGCCAGGACTGCGGCCCCGGCGCACACCCGATCTCGTGGAACGTGAACGCCAAATCCGACTATGAGCGCGACCGCGAACGCGACGCCGAAATCGACCACGAGCGCCTCTCCGGCCACGACCACATCTGACGCCGCCCTCCGGTCACCGAGTGCCCGCGGCCGAGATCGCACCCCGCGACGGCGACTGCTCACGCGCCCGCCTTTCCGGCTGAAATTCGAATCCTCCGGGTGACGCCGTCGGGTGCTCGTCGGTGTGTCCGCTCATGCTCGCGGCGCCCGGCAGTGCCTCCCGGGCGCGCTCTGTCCGGCTCTGCCGGGCGGCCCGCGCCATCCTCATACCACCGGAGGATCGCGTTCATCGTCGCCGGTCCGCGGAGATTTCCCCCACCCCGACACGTCCGATCTCGCCCTCGATGGCAAGGTTCGTGACAATCTGTGGATGACAGCACCGCGATGGTCGGCCGCACCGACCGCTGGTTCGCGGGTAGTTGTCGTCCGGTCGAGTCTTGGCACCTTCAACGAGGGAGCTGATATGGAACCCTCCACCGCGCGGCAGTCGGGCAAACTCGACCGCGGCGTCATCGTCACCGGGCTCGTCGTCGTGTCCGGCCTGATCATGGTGGTGCTCGACACCACCATCGTGAACGTCGCCCTGGATTCGCTGAGCACCGAACTCGGCGCGACCCTGTCAACGACCCAGTGGGTGGTGACCGGTTATCTGCTGGCGGTGGCGCTGGTCATCCCGGTCACCGGATGGGCGATGGACCGGTTCGGGCCCAAACCGGTCTGGCTCACCGCGGTGACTCTGTTCGTGGCGGGCTCGGCGCTGTGCGCGGCCGCCTGGTCCATCGAAAGCCTGATCGCCTTCCGCATCCTGCAGGGACTCGGCGGCGGCATGCTGCTGCCTGCCGGGCAGGCGATCATCACCCGCGCCGCGGGCCCGGAACGCCTCGGCAGGGCCATGGCCATCCTCGGCGTCCCCATGCTGCTGGGACCGGTATTCGGCCCGGTGATCGGTGGCCTGCTGGTCCAGTACGCGAGCTGGCACTGGATCTTCCTCGTCAACGTCCCCGTCGGCGCCCTCGCCCTCGCGCTCGCGATCTGGAAGCTCCCACACGGCGACACCCTGCCCGAGCACGGCCGTCTCGACGTGCGGGGGCTGATCCTGCTCTCCGGCAGCCTCGTCTGTCTGCTCTACGGGCTCTCCGAGGCCAGCTCACATGGCGGATTCAGCGGGTGGGGCGTGCTGGGCTGGCTCATCGGCGGCGTCGCGGGCCTGGCCCTCTACACCTGGCACAGCCTGCGCAAGGGAGCCGACTCGATCGTCGACGTCCGCCTGCTCACCAACCGCCTGTTCGCCAGCGGAACCATCGCGGTCTTTCTCGTCGCCATCGGATTGTTCGGCGGCATGCTACTGCTTCCGCTGTACTACCAGACCGTGCGCGGACAGGGCCCGCTCGACGCCGGTCTGCTGCTCGCACCCCAGGGTTTGGGCGCGGTCGTGGCGATGGTGATCGGTGGCCGGCTCACCGACCGCATCGGCGCGGGCTATGTGGTTCCCGTCGGCGTCGTACTCGCCCTGATCGGCACCTTCCCGTTCACGCACGTGGGCACCGACACCTCCTACCTCTGGCTCTGTGTGGCCCTGTTCGTGCGCGGTATGGGCCTCGGCGCGGTGATGATGCCGACCATTTCCGCCGCGTACACGGGACTGGGCAGGGACGCCGTGACACGCGCGGCGCCCACACTCTCGGCCATTCAACAGGTCGGCGCGTCACTCGGCAGCGCCTTGTTGGTGACAGCGCTGACGCAGCACCTCTCGGGACAGCTGACCGAGCACGGAATACCTTCCAGCGGTGGAGGTTCCGGTCAAATCAGCTCGATCCCACCCCAATTGATGCCGGTGGTCGGACCATTGCTCGCCGACTCATTCGGGTTCGCGTTCTGGGTCGCGTTCGGCCTCACGGCGGTGATCATCATCCCGGCCATGTTCCTGCCCCGCCACGGCGTGCGTGATCGTGAGGAGACACCGGTAGCGCCGGGGATCTGAGCGATTTCGCGCTGAGAGGTCTTATGCGACCGATGATTTCGGTGTCTGCTGGTGGCAGCATCTTCGGCCATGCTCGGTGGCGAACTCCGCCTCGGCGGTCGGCGGCATGGGTTCAGCTGCCGTACAAAGACTCTCGGGCCTGCGCATAAACGCTGCGGATCCCTGCGCTCACAGTACCGTCATCGGTCGCCGGAACATCGATGGTCGCGACGCCAGGCCACCGCGGTGGTTCGGTGCCGCCACGCAGCGCCCACGCGGCCTGCCGCGCCGCACCGAGTGCGACGTACTCCTCCGGCTCCGGCACGGTCACCGCCGCGGCGAAGATCTGTGCGGCGGTCTCGGCGACGAACGCCGAACGCGACGCGCCCCCGATCAGCAGCACTCGTCGGGGCGTCGCGCTGCCCACCCGGAGTCGGTCGAGCGCGTCGGCCATATTGCACAGCATTCCTTCCACTGCGGCCCGGGCCAGGTGGGCGGGTCGCATTGTCTCCGCGCGCAATCCGTGCAGACTGCCTGTCGCATGCGGGAGGTTCGGGGTGCGTTCGCCGGACAGGTATGGCAGCAGTACGAGGCCGTCGGCGCCTGGTGGGGCCTGGCGGGCCAGCATGTCGAGTTCGCTCAGCGGGATTCCCAGGGCTGTGGCCGCTGCCTCGAGTACGCGGGCGGCGTTGAGTGTGCACACCAGTGGCAGGAATTGTCCTGTGGCGTCGGCGAATCCGTTGACGAACGGGTCGGTGTGCAGCTGGGATGTCCGTGCGAACGCGGTGCCGCTGGTGCCCAGGGAGATCACCACGTCACCGTCGCCGATCCCGAGTCCGAGTGCCGCTGCCGCGTTGTCCCCCGCGCCTGCGGCGACGAGCGCGCCCGATGCGGTCCGTCCGGCACTCTCGGACGGAGCCAGCACCGTCGGAAGCTCCGGGCTTCGACCTCGAAAGGCATTGGTCAGCAGGTCTTCTCGATACCTGTCCTCCACCGCCGACCAGTATCCGGTGCCCGAGGCATCACTGCGATCGGTGGTCGGCAGGACATCATCACCGCCACGCAGCCGCCAGGTGAGGTAGTCGTGCGGCAGCATCACTCGGGTGACCCGGTCGGCGAGCCCGGGCTCGTGGTCGGCCATCCAGCGCAGCTTCGCGGCGGTGAACGCGGCGACCGGGACACTCCCCACCGCGTCCAGCCATGCCTGCGGCCCGCCCAGCTCAGCGACGAGGTCGTCGGCCGCCCCGGCGGACCGGATATCATTCCACAGCAGGGCATCTCGCACCGGGCGGTGCGAGTCGTCGAGTGCCACCAGTCCGTGCTGCTGGCCGGCGATCGACACCGCCTCGACATGGTCGAGCAACCCCTCCCCCGCCTGCTGCAACGCGGTCCACCATGCCTCGGGCGGCACCTCGGTGCCGTCCGGGTGCGGTGCCTGCCCCCGGGCCAACACCGCACCGCTGTCCGCGTCGCAGACCACGACCTTGCAGGATTGGGTGGAGCTGTCCACTCCGGCGACGGTCGCCATCTATCCGCGCGGGGCGATCTGGATCTTGCGGCCGATCCCGTCGCGGAACGCCTGCAACGCTTCCGAGAACTGGCCGAGGCCGAAGGTGTGGGTGACCATGGTGTCGGCGTCGATCGCGCCCTTGCACATGAGGTCGACGGCGCGGCCGAAGCTGTGGACCACTGCCATCGAGCCGACGACGGTGATTTCGTCGTTGTAGATGCGGAAGGGTGAGAAGGAGGCCGTCGCGTCGCCGGGGGCGACACCGAACTGTTGGTAGGTGCCGCCGCGACGGACGCGGGTCAGGCCGTCTTCGATCGCGGGGATCGCTCCGGTGCAGTCGATGACGACTTCCCAGCCTTGTGGGCGGTCGAATTCGTCGGCGTTGGTGGCGACCGCGTCGGCGCCGAGTGTGCGGGCGACCTGCAACCGGTCGGTGTTGAGGTCCACCACCGATACCGAGGTCGCGCCCGCGGTCACCGCGAGTTGCAGCATCATCAGCCCCATGGTGCCCGCGCCGTAGATCAGATGATGCGCGCCCAATGTTCTTGGTAGCCCATCGAATCCGTGTACCGCGCACGACAGCGGTTCCACCAGCGCGCCGTGCGAGGCGGGCAGATCGTCGGGCAGCGGGTAGCAGTTGGCCTCCGGGACCGAGACGTATTCGGCCATGGCGCCATTCACCGTGTCACCGATCGCGCCCCATCGCTGGCACAGGTTGCCTCGGCCGATCCGGCAGTAGTGGCAGGCACCGCAGAACAGCGACGGGTCCACGGCCACCTTCGCCCCGCTCCTCGGACCGTCGGCGATCACGCCGCAGAACTCGTGGCCGGGGACTATCGGGTACGGCGTGGGCGGGAATTCGCCTTCGACGATGTGGATGTCGGTCCCGCAGATCCCCACCGCCGCAACCTGAACGACCACCTCGCCCGGGCCGGGCGTCGGATCGGGAATGGTCTGCACCGAGTACTCGCCGGGTTTCTCGATCACCAACGCGCGCATTCACAGTCCCCTTTCCTGGTACCACCACGCGGTGGTGGCGACATCGGCGTCGGCCAATGGCAGATACCGTGCGTTCGTATCCTCGTCCTGCCAGCCGAGCGCTTGTAGCGTGACGCGCAGCTCCCGGTGGAAGCGGATCGGGTCGCGGACGTGCCAGCGGTACATGCCGAACCGTTGTTTCGGCGTGTAGATCTCGTCGTGCGGAAGTACCTGGTGCAGGCCGAGATAGGGGCTGGAGTAGTCGCGGTAGGCGCCGTCGAGGTCGAAGTTCCAGGCGCCGCCGAAATAGTCCTCGGTGCCGGTGCCACAGATCGTCGGGAACTCGTCGTCGTCATCGAGATGGAACTTGACCTCGCCCTCGCCCCACCAGCCCGGCGCGTTCGGTGCGATCGCGAGATAGGTGCCGACGTAGTGCCCACGGCCGCGCACCTCGTCGACGATGGTGTGCACCGCCGGGGTGCCCAGCGGATTGCTCTGTCGCCGTTGGCAGTGCAGGTAGCCGGCGTCCTGCCCCACTTCGGTCTCGTCGTAGGTGAGCTGGTAGTAGACCGGCACCGACAGGTCGGTCGGGTTGTGCAACGTGACGCGGGCTCGCTGCCGAAAAGGCATGGGCCAGTAGCTGTTCAGGCCGCCCGCGGGCGCGACCACCACCATCTCCGAGCTGACCAGCGCCAGCTCGTCCCAGCCGTTGCAGAAGAAGTCGCCCAGCGGCACGTCGATCGACGGCTGCGAATCGTCGTCCCAGGTGAAGTTCAGGATCAACCGGCGTAGCACGGTGCGGTCGGTGGTCAGCCAGAAGTGCCGGATCACTCCCGGTCCGGACACGTCGGCCAGGGTCGCGGTGGTACCGGCCGCCAGATCGATCGACGGTGACACCTTCCACCCCACACCGAGATCGCGTGCCGCCTGCGAGCCGGTGCCGGTGTCGGCTCGACCGCCCGCTCCCGGGGCGCCGGTCGGGTTCTCCGGGCTGATCGAGCGGGTGCGTGCCTGGTCGAGTCGCCAGAGTTCAGCCATGATCCGCCGTCCTGTGTTGTTCCGCGGCAAGGAAATGCGCGATATCCACCGTCGATTCGTAGAGTTCGCGATAGCGCCGGTAGTACCGGTCGTAGATCGCCTGCCGCTCGGCGTCCGGCTCGACGATCGAGGTCACCGGGTTCCACTCGGAGGTGTCGACTCCGGAGGCCGTGGCGGCCAGCATGGCGTCGCCGAGGCAGGCGCCGACGGTTTCCGCCGGTAGTTCCTGCGCCAGCCCTGTCACATCGGACACGATCCGGGTCCACAGGCCACCTTTGGTACCACCCCCGACCGCGACCAGCCGACGAGCACGACCTCCGGCGTCGGACATGGCCTCCAGATTGTGCCGCACCCCGTACGCGGTTCCTTCCAGCGCGGCGCGATACAGCTCGCCGCGGCCGTGGCTCGTGGTGAGACCGGCGACCGTGCCCCGGGCATCGGGATCGAACAGCGGGGTTCGCTCACCGGCGAAGTACGGCAGCATCAGCAGGCCCCGACTACCCGCCGGGACCGTGCCCGCCTCGACGACCAGGTCGCCGAAATCTCCCCCGACCAGACGGCGCAGCCAATCGGTGACCGCACCGGATGTCGCCATTCCCGCCGCGAGCGAATAGGTGTCCGGCCATGCGCCGCAGGTGCCCCACAGGCCGGGATGTGGACGCGGTTCGGTGAGGATCTGGACCAGGAACATCGTGGTGCCGTACATGACCATCGCATCACCGGGAGCGCGCACGCCGACGCTGGCGGCCTCGGCCCACGCGTCGACGGTGCCGGTGGTGACCGGCAGTCCCTCCGGAAGGCCGGTCGCGGCCGCACCTTCCGCGTTCACCCGGCCGACAATCTCGGTGGGCCAGGCGAGTTCGGGCAGGGCCAGGCCCGGAGCGCACTGCTCGGCCCAGTCGCGTGCCCATTGCCTCCCGCGCAGGTCGTACATGGGCACGCACTGGCTCGCCGACTGATGGTCGAGCACGTATCGCCCGGTCAACCGGTACACGAGGAAGGAACTCGCCATGAGCAGCATGCGGGTTCGCTCGTATACCTGTGGCTCGTGCCGCGCCAGCCAGCGCAACTTCGGTCCGACGGCCTGGCTGGTGAGCGGCGATCCGGCCCGTTCGAGCACCGCTGCCGCGCCCAATTCGGCTGTCAGCTCGGCTATTTCGACTCCTGCCCGGGTGTCGACGCCGTACAGGATCGCCGGTCGTAACGGATTTCCCTGCGCGTCGGCGGGCAGCAGGCACGGGCCGATACCGCTGATGCCGAGCCCGTCCAGCCGCGCGCCGGCGGCGGCATCGACGAGTTCGCGAGCGATGGCGACGAAGTCGGCCCACCACACGGTTTCCGCGTCGTGTTCGACCCAGCCCGGTCGCGGCGCCGACACCTCGTGCGGACGCTCGGCCCGCGCGAGGACCGCGCCGTCGGTGTCGGTGAGCACGCCCTTGGAACCCGACGTGCCGATGTCGATTCCGATGAACATGGCTCAGCGCGTGAATTCGTCCACGGTGACACCCAGCAGATCACAGGCGGCACGCACGGTCCCGCGATGGTCGCCGGGCACCGCGTGGATGTGGTTGGCGCCGAACCGGGACAGGAAATCCTCGGCACGAGCGTCCAGTCGCGCGAACGCGTGCGGCCATTCGCGGGTCGACTGGCGCATCAGCTCGTCGTTGGTGGCCTCGTCGTAGGTCTCGAAATCACCGAGCATCAACTGCATTCGATAGTTGCCGTCGTTGCGGGTGAGCCGTCCGAAAGTCATCTGCCCCGGTGCCGCGAGATGGTGCACGGAAGCGCCACCGGCCGGGAAGAAGAACACCTCGGGGAACAGATGCACCCGGGACAGGTTCTCCGCCGGATCGTCGCTGCGAGCGGCGAACCAGGTGGCGTGCTGGCCGGAGTTGCACAGATCCCAGATGTCGCGGTCCGCGTGGTAGTGGCGGACATCGGCGAACAGCACCGGCGTTTTCGAGATCTGCTTGAGCAGTTGCATGGTCAGCGCGCCGTCCATGTCCGCCTCGGTCGCGCACACATGGGTCGGCTTCGGACCGTTCCAGTCGTACGGGTCGTTGAGGAACGCCTCGGTGATGTCCATCGTGGCGAAATACTGGGTGAGCTCGGGCTGCCCCTTGATGCCCGAGAAGTCGATATTCCATTCGTCGATCAGCTCGCGTACCGCGAGGTAGGAACGAATCTGGCGCTCCAGCAGCTCGGGAGTGAGTTTGTCACCGTCGTAATGCACGCCCGCGGTGGTCTCCTCCAGCCATGTCCGGGCCTTGGCGACCTCGGCAGCGTCGGCCAGCTCCGCGCGGCGCACGATCTCCCACTGGTCGATCTCCTCGACGTCGACGCCGAAAATGCGTTGCCACTGATCGGTATTCGCGACGGCGGTGTTCATCCCCATCGGCCGGCCACCGAACCGGCCGAACGTCGAGCCACGCAAACTCGACACCGCCGACGCCGCCACCGCCTGCACGCCGATCTTCGCGATCAGCTCCGGATCGGCCGGATCGCCCCACAGCCGGGTGTGCGTGCGGCCGATCTGATCCAGCGCTCCCCCGGCCGCCAGCATCCCGACCATTCCGGGCTGCACCGGATCGATATTGGACAGCAGCAGTAGCGCTCCCGGCGTCGCTCCCTGGACGAGCATGGTGAAGTGCGGGAACGCCCACACCGCGTAATGCAGCACCGTGAGATCGACTCCGGCCGAGGCGACTTCGCGGGCCACCGAGACGGCGAGGGTGTTGGTGCTGACCGGCGCGGAGCCGCGCACCACCTCATGTCCGGCGGAGTTCAATTCGGCGACGAGCCGGTCTTCGTTGGTACGGATGAACTCGGCTATGCCGTCGTGCACATAGTCGCGTCCGTCGGAAATGCTGATAACCCCGATACGTGCCACGCCGGATCCCTCCAAGAGACGAACGGTCGGACTACTCGCCTAGACATATCACTCAGGGCGCGGTTCTCGGTGGAGTTCTCCCGATCTCGAGGGCTGCCAGCGACACTCCGCCCTGTCCCCAGCCGCAACTGGTGATCCACAGATCGCCGTCGTCGATCACTTCGGCGGCGTGAGCGGCGATGTGGCCGGCACGGTCGTCGATCCGGAAGTGGTAGGGGCTGTCGCTTCGGAACACGTCGGTCCCGACGTAATCGGGGCGCGGACCGATGAACAGATACCAGGAACCGTTGTGGCACAGGACGAACGGGGACTCGGTGTTACCCGCCTCCGTTCCCGAGGTGGGGTCGGTGAACGCGATCCGCCGCTCGCTCCAGGTGCGCAGATCGGTGCTCGTGCGGTACGCGACCACATAGTTGCCGCCGGTCGGTGAACTCGTTGCCGCGTAGTACATCACCCAGCGGTCGTCGATCCAGGCAACCATGGGATCGCGGGCGTCGTACCCGTCGCGGAACACCGGCCCGTTCGGCTCACGCGTCCACTCGAACAGATCGCCGGAGGTGGCCACGCAGATCGACGCCGCCGTACGGTCCTCGCCGCCGCCCGCGTAGAACATGTGGTAACGCCCGTCCGCGCGGATCACGTACGGCGCCCACAGATGCGTCTCGCCGTAGTCGCGGTCCACGGTCAACGCCGGACGGTGTTTGGTCCACGGGCCGTGCAGGTCGTCGGCGGTGGCGTGGGCGAATTCGATTTCGTCGAACGGATCCGCCGGTTCGGTGTGGGTGATGCCGAACAGATGCCAGCGGCCCGATTCGTCACGAACGATGGTGTGGTCGTTGATGTACCAAGGTTGCGATTCGCCGACGCTCGGGTCGTAGATCGTGTGGAAGCGCCCGGACCGAACGCTCATCGCGCGGTCCGCGGATCGATCACGCAGCTGCCGGGCTCGGCCGCGGCGCTCGCACCGACGACCGGACCGGCCGATGATGGTGCTTCTCGGCGTTCGATTTCGGGCTCGGTCATTGATACCGCTCTCCTCATGGTCGCGTTCGGTACTCGGTGCACTGCCACCGGGGCGCTCGATGCGCACGGTTCCTCATGCACTCCCCCCGGCGCGAGATCCAGCCGGGCGGACTGCGGACAGCCACACGCGATGTGGTCATCGAACGATCGTCACCGCGGTCCCCGCAGCCGAAAGAAATCCAACCACAATCGCCCCGAGCATCGGCCACGAATTCCACCCGGGCGATGGACGCCATGTCATCGTCGACGACGCGATTCGGGTGCGTCAGCGGCGGTGGTCCCGGCGGGCCGGACGCCGCAGCGGATCCACGCCGGTGAGGTCGGCGCTGGCGGCCCAGAGCCGGTCGGCGACCTCGAGGTCGGTCATGTGCGCGTGCGGTGTTTCGCGGTGTGGTCGGCCACGGAGGCCGAAAATCCGTGGCCCCCACAGTTGCCCACCGGCGACCTCGGTGTCCAGAACTGCCCGGACGATACCGGCGGCGCCGGCGTGTTTGCCGTGCAGCGCAACGCCTGCCGGTAACCCGCGCAGACGTTGCGCGGTGGTGCGGACGAACAGTGGTGGACGCGACGGGGTCAGTGCATCCAGCGCGCCACCAGGATGGACGACGATGCTGGCGATGTCGGCACCCTGTGCGGCCAGTCGGCGATTCAATTCGAAACCGAACAGCATCTGAGCCAGTTTCGATCGCCCGTAGGTGCGCTTGGGCCGATAGTCGCGCTCCGATTGCAGATCGCCGAGATCCAGCAGTTCCGACCGGGCGGCGAAGCTGCCGACCGTGATCACCCGGCTGTGCGGAGCGGCCGTCAGCATCGGCGCCAGGTGAGCGACCAGCGCGAAGTGCCCGAGATGGTTTGTCGCGAACATCAATTCGTGCCCCTGGGCATTCACGCGGCGTTCAGGTTCCGACAGCAGTACTCCGGCATTGAGCACGACCGCGTCCAGGCATTCGACGCCGAGGGCGTCCACCGTCGCGGGCAGTGAGGACAGATCCGCGAGGTCCGAGCGCACCGACAGCAGTCGAGCCGCCGGAACCCGTGCGCGGATCGCGCGTATCGCGAGATCGGCCTTGGTGGTGTCGCGACAGCTCAGCACAACGGTGGCGCCCTCGGCCGCGAGTTGCTCCGCGGCGAAATATCCAATACCCGCGCTGGCGCCGGTCACCAGAACGGTCTTCCCGTCGCCTCGACCGCCGCTGTCCCATGTCATACCGGCAACCCTCACACCGTGCTCTTGCGCCACCCTGGCATCGCACTTGCGTGCACGCCGGCCGGTCGCGGAGATCTTGATGGCAGCCTGAACTGCCCACGTTGCGATACGGCGGCAAATCGTGCCGCGTCCGCGTGTGGTGCGTCGTCGGCCGCGCCTCGTGGGAGAGGGTCCTGTGATCACCCGCCGCCTGATCGCCGTCGGACTCGCGACCGTCGCCCTGTTGTGCATGGGCGCCGGAGGGGCCGGCGGATGCCCGTGCGCACCGCTTCCCGCCCCTGTCGTCGCACCCGCCGGCGCGCACCCGGTCGGCCGCGCCGAGGCCGAGCTCGACGACGGCGATCGCGATGTCATGGTGTCGGCCTGGTACCCGACCACGGTGGTCGGCACGGCCGCCTACATTCCGGCGACGGGACCGATTGCCGCGGTCGAGATCGCTGGCCTGGCCGCACAGTGGATGCACACGCCGAGTGCCGCGGTGACAATGGTGGCCGCGACGGTCGCTGCCACCGAGGGTGCGCCGATCGACGTGTCGCTCGGCCACCTCGCGGTTGTCGTGATGTCGCCAGGCCTCGGTACACCGCGATGGATCCTGTCCGGACTGGCCGCGGAAATCGCCTCGCGCGGCCACATCGTGATCGTCATCGACCACACCGGTGAGAGTCCGGCCGTGGAGTTCCCCGACGGCCGGATCGTTGTCGGAAAAGGCACTCGACCGGACGAGGCGGGGTACATGCGCGCTCGCCTCGAGGACCGGCTGGCCGACACCCGCCTCGTGCTCGACCGCCTGCCGATGTTGCCGGTCGTCGGGCCGATGGTCGACCTGCAGCGGGTCGCGATGCTCGGGCACAGCTATGGCGGACTCACCGCGGCACACGCCATGAGCGCCGACTCACGGATCCGCGACGCGGTGATGGTCGATTCGTCCGCCGGATGGCCCGGCGTCACCGGCCCCGCCGTGACCGATCGGCCGGTGCTGGCGCTGCAGCTGACCGACCCATGGCCTGCGGATGCGCGCCGGCAACCCGCGGCGGATGCCGTGACGCTCGCCGGAGCGGCACACTATTCGGCCACCGACCTGTGCGGCCTGGGCGGCGCACCGGAACTGTGCGGCACGATCGAACCGGACCGCGCGACCGCGATATGCCGCGCGGTGATCGACGGGTGGCTCGACCGCCAGTTGCACGGCGACACCGGCCCGCGGTTCGAGGTGCCCGAATTGAAATGGCAATTGCCGTAACGGGTATTCGGCCCCGGACCATCTCTGGGCGTGCCGACCACGCCATCGTCGGGCCGTCCACAGTGATCCGCACCACTCGTTTGTTATGGTCGGCGGCTGCCCGGTGTCTCATGCCCGAACCCTCGAACGAAGGAGAGACACCATGACCGGCAACATCGATGTGGTCGTGATCGGCGGCGGATATGCCGGAGTGATGGCGGCCAACCGCCTCACTCAGCGCGATGACATCAGCGTGACCCTGATCAACCCGCGTCCGGGTTTCGTCGAGCGACTTCGTTTGCATCAGGCAGCCGTCGGCGGCTACGACGCCGTCGCGGGATATGACAGGGTCCTGAGCGAGCGAGTTCGGCTGATGGTCGACACGGTGGCACGAATCGACGCGAACGTACGCCGCGTCGAGCTGGCCGGCGGCGGCATGCTCGGCTACGACTACCTGGTCTATGCGGTCGGCAGCGCGAACTCCGACCTGTCGGTGCCCGGAGCGACCGAGTTCGCGTATCCGATTGCGACACTGGAACATGCGCAGCGATTGCGGTCGGTACTCGACAGCACCCCGATCACCGCGCCGGTGATCGTCGTCGGTGCCGGTCCGAGCGGTATCGAGGTTGCGGGGGAACTGGCAGAGCAGGGCCGTTCCGTGACATTGGCATGTGGTGGGGTGCTCGGCCCGTACCTGCATCCCAAGGGGCGTCGCTCGGTCGCCAAGCGGTTGGCGAAGCTCGGGGTGAATGTGCTCGAGGGCGGCGAGACGAAAGTGATGGAGGCGACCCGCGATACCGTGCGGCTCGCTGATGGACGCGCACTGCCGAGCGCGGTGACCGCGTGGACCGCTGGGTTCGGGGTGCCGGACCTGGCCGCTCGCAGCGGGCTGACCACCGACGCCGCCGGTCGGCTGCTGACCGACGAGACCTTGACGAGTGTGGACGACGCACGCGTTTTCGCAGCCGGTGATTCGTCGGCGCCGTCGGATATGCCGTTCCGGATGAGCGCATACAACGCCGGCTGCCTGGGCGCGCAGGCAGCCGACACCATCCTCGCCCGGATCGCCGGCGAACAACCCGAGTCGCTACGCGATCTGAAGATGAACGCGATGTGTGTCAGCGTCGGGCGCGGTCTGGGGGTGTTCCAGCTCGCCGACAAGGACGACACCGCGATCGGGATCCGGGTGAGTGGACGGGCGGGCACCAAGCTCAAGGAATTCGCCTGCAAGAGCTCGATCGATCATCTGATCAAGGAAGCGGGCAAGCCGGGTTCGCACACTTTTCCCACCGATGAGACGCATCGACAGGAGAAGTTGCGGGCCAAGCGCGACAAGGCACTCACCGGCCGCTGACGCGGCCCACCACCCGGCCGCTCATGGCCGGCACCGGCCCGATCGGCGCCGGCCATGACCTGACCGAACAGTCCATCGTGCTGGTGACCTGGCTGGTGCACGATGCTGCGCCGTGCGTGGTCGGCAGCCCGCGTACCCGCCGTTCCGTTATCGTCACGGGCGCTCCCGCCGGTGCTGCGGTCCGACGGCGACGACCAGAAGAGGATCCTGTGAACGTGACCCCTGACGATCGGCCGACGGGCCCGAGCCGAGGCCGCGCCGCCGATGTCGCGACCGATATTTTCATCGCGCATCGAGACCTGCTGTTCACCGTCGCCTACGAGATGCTCGGATCGGCCGCCGATGCCGAGGACGTCCTGCAGGACGTCTGGTTGCGGTGGGTCGAGGTGGACCTCGATCAGGTGCGCGAACGGCGCGCGTACCTGGTCCGGATGACCACTCGCCAAACGCTCAACCGGCTGCGAACTCTCAGCCGCCGCAAGGAGTCCTACGTCGGCCCGTGGCTTCCCGAACCGATGCTCACCGCACCCGATGTGGCCGACGACGTCGAACTCGCCGAAAGCATGTCGATGGCGCTGATGCTCGTTCTCGAGACACTCACGCCGACCGAGCGCGCTGTCTTCGTCCTGCGCGAGGTCTTCGATCTCGACTATGCCGAGATCGCGGACGCCGTCGACAAGACGCCGACGGCCGTTCGCCAGATCGCCTACCGGGCCCGCAAGCACGTCGACGCCCGCCGGCCCCGCGAGGTGGTGTCCCCGAGCCAGACTCGGGCAGCACTGGAATCGTTCCGGCAGGCGATCGAAACCGGAGATCCGCAGGGACTGCTCGACGTGCTCGCACCGCACGTCGTCCTGGTCAGCGACGGCGGCGGCGTCAAGCGGGCCGCTCTGCATCCGGTCACCGGAGCCGAGAAAGTGGTGCGCTACATCATCGGCGGCCCGGGCAAGCATGGGGTCGAGCTCACCGGTGAGACAACCGTCGTCAACGGCAACCCGGCGCTCATCGTCCGTGCCGACGGCGTCATCGACGGTGTCATCGCTGTTCATGTCGAAGCCGCTCGAATCATCGGTCTCTACTACGTGCGCAATCCGGAAAAGCTGACCCGCGTCGCCGCCGAGGTACCCCTCACCCGACGGTGACCGCGGCCGGTGCGACCCCCGGGTCTTGGCGGCGGCGATGTTTTCGCGTTGACGTTCGAGGATGAGCGCGCGGTCGAACTCGGCGAAGGCGCCCATCACGCTCGGCGACACGTCGGCCATGGGTGAGTCCCCGCCAGTGAAAGTCGGGCTTTTCCTTGACGACTTCGACCCGCATACCCTTACTGGCACAACGGAGTACCCCTAATGCGCACGGAGAAACACCGCAGTGGTCAGGTAGCGATCGTGCGGCCGGAGGCCATCGCATGTGGCGTACACCCGCTTCAGAAGTGAGGATTGCCGGGTGACGGAGAGCTGGGATTCGCTGCATACCAGGCTCGCTCAGGCACACCAGGGCGAAGACCCGGTCGAGAGCGAAACGACGCAGCCAGGGGTGTCCCCCGTGCCGGAGCGGTCGGAGGTATCGCCTACCAACCCACAACCGGGTGTGACCGCCGTGGCGCCGCAACCAGGCGTGAGCCACACGCTGCAGCCGGGTGTGACCGCCCCGCAGTCGCACCCGGGTGTGACCGCCCCGCAGGACCTGGCGGCGGTACCCGCGGCCGCGGAACATTCCGAGGCGGCGAATGCCCTGCCCCAGCTCGCGGCAATCGGACAAGATCCGCCACAGAACAAGGCCGCGCGGCAGAATCCCGCGGCGGAACCGCAGCAACCCGGCAACACGAAAAGCCCCGACTCCGGGGGCACGGCGACGCCGCGAGCCACCGGCGAGGATCCGCTGCAAGACAGAATCACGCAGCTGCACGAGGCCACGGACCTGATCGACAGCGCACTCCAGCATCCGCTGTCCGCACAAAAGGTAATCGCCCTCGCGATCAGACAGGCGCTGGTGCCCGGATTGCTGCCGAGCTCGCCCGAGTCGTTGCAAGAGCGAGCTACCGCCGAATCCGCAGCAGGCCGGAACATCCTGGACCAACTCGCGAGCCTGGCAACGGCCGAACAGCAGAACCTGCCCGCGCACTGGACCGCACAGCCGGCCGCGAGCGCCATCCGCGTGATGCAGGCACTCACCCAGCACACCGCCGATCCCGCCCCCAACGCCCACGGCGTCGCCGACAGCTTGTCCGCTTGGGCCGACGGGACGGAAGCGGCGCAGAATCTGGACCGCCGCGGACACGACCAACTGCTCGAAGCGCAGCGCCTGTTGGCTGCCGCTCCAGCCGAGTCCGCGGGCTCGGCCATCAACGTGCTGCTGGCACTGGCCGATGCAATGCCCAAAGCTCAGCAGGGCTGCAACGACCGGACCAGAGCAGCGCAGAGCCTGTCAGCGCACATCGCTGGAACAGTCAGCGCATTCCAGGACCACACACACAACACCGAGTACCTGCTTCATGCCTTCGCTCGCGATACCTGATTGTGCCGTCTCCCTGGCACCGCACACTTCTCGCGAAAGAAGCAGCCGCGTATCGGCATTCGCGAACAGCTCCGGATCGAGACCACCCATTCCCCGAGCGCGACGACCCGATGGGGGCCGCTGCACGATCAGGTCACAGTGTCACCTCCCCGTGCAGCAGCCCCAACGGTTACGCCTACTTCCTCATGAGCCACGGTGGGCATCGAATCGGCGTCGATCGTATTGGAGGCCGGATGTCTTGCAACCGCGGGAGGATTTCGGTGTCTGCGTCCATGCTCCGCGAATAATCAGGCTTCACCAAGGTCGGCTGAGATTGCACCGTCCACTCGTACTTCTCGAAGAATGTCTCGTGACCTTCGGGCTGACCCCAGGCGTGAACCCATGGCGGCCAAGCTGTCGGACAACCACCCGCCGTGCCCCGACCCGGTAACTCAGCACAGCCGTCAGCACCACCGCCCCGGGCTACAGTGCCCAGGTCAGCGCCGCCGTCCTGTCACCCCCGCACATACCCGTAGGAACGGCCCCGCATCCGGCAATGGTTGTTCCGGCGTCGCTTCCACCGGTGGCACTGCGAAAGCCGCCAGCCGTATGGGATCGACGCCGTGGTAGACGGTGCGACAGGGAGATCATCGGGCATGGGATGGTGCTTCCCTTCGATGCGGATGAATCTTGAAAAATCTTGGTGTGCTGCATATTTCATGATTCAGTCCCATAACTCAGCACACGGCAGAGAAGGCAGATCGGCAGTTACGTTGTCGTCGATACTGACGACCAGTTGCAGCCCGACCAGTCGCTCGCTGGCCAGTTGAGCTGCGACGTGTAGCACCTGTTCGGCGCTGGCCTGATAGTCCAGCGTCAACGCGCCGGATTCGATGTGGATGTGGCGTACTCGGCGCATGCCCACCATCTCCGTTCCGTTGGTTGGCCAAAATGCCTGGTAACGAGGGTGAATGGCAGGCGCGGCGATATCCATGCGCGAACCCATTGGTCGGTATACGCCGGGTGTATATGACGACGGGCGGTCGGCGAATAAGCTCAGCTTGCTTTCGTCTTATCGCAAAACCACAGGTCAACTACCCTGAAGGAAGGATATTCATGACCAAGACTGTTGCGCCACAGACCGACAGCTCAAAATCCCAGCGCCACAAGGTGACAGGAGATGTGCATCTTGTACTGCGCCGCGGCAGCGACGTTCTGTTCGGTCAGCGCCAGAACACCGGCTTCGAGGATGGAGCTTGGCACTTGCCAAGCGGACATCTCGAAGCTGACGAGTCCGTCATCCACGCGCTGATTCGCGAGGCCGAGGAGGAAATCGGGATCACCATCAAGCCCGAAGATGTCCACTTCGCCCACATCATGCACAACTCGTCCTCCGGTGGTCGCATGGCGTTCTTCTTCACAGTGCGGGCCTGGCAGGGTGATCCCGAGAACCGAGAGCCGGAGAAATGCACAGAGCTGCAATGGGTTTCGGCCGACACAATGCCGGAACACATGATCGACTACTGTCGCGAGGCCATGGCGCATATCGCACACAGTCGGCCCTTTTCCGCCTACGGCTGGTAGCTATGAGCAACCCGTCGGGGCCGGTGGTGTGCGTCAGCGTACGGGCCTTCCGGAACGAACTTGGTGGAACGACTTCTGGAACGAAGGTTGTTCAGGTTCACCCAGGTCGCCTACCGCCAGTGTCAACTTGGCTCCGCGCGGCATAGGTCGTTCCACTTCCTTGGAAGTAGAACGACCCGGGCGCTCAACTCGACCGACCACCCTCGCTCTCCCATCCCCGCAAAATGCAGATGCGGGTCGGCGGTGGCCTGATTTGCAGGCGACGCTGTCAGTCCGCCGAGTCCAGATTGTGGTACTGATCAACCAGGTGCTGGTAGAAGCCGTTCTCTGGGTCCGCCAAGGAGATGGGCCGAAGGCACACGGTGACCTTTCGGCCAGCTGCAGTCGAGTATCCGGTCTTGTCCATGCCAAGGTCTTCCACGATGAGTTGCACCAGCTGGTCCAGCTCGTCGTCGGTCACGTACACGGTGAGACGGCATTCGACCGGGACATCCGCCGGGTCGTAACCATCACCCCATGCGCGCTGGGCGAACTCGTCGAGCGCGCTGATCGGCCCGAATGCGGTGAAACAGGGAATCCGGTTGGCTCCATGGATCTTGTGCGCGCTGTCTTCGAGTGCCAGAGCAATGGGGTGGATACCCTCGCCAGCGAGGGAACCGGGTCCTGCGGGATCGGGCACTCCGAGATCTACTGCGAGCTCCCACACCTGGTGTTCGTCGTTTTCTATCGGAACCTTGCTTGTCAGCGTTTCCATGCCTTCTCGGTCCGGCAATGCTTCACCCTCTTTCCTTGCGGAACGGCCGCCTGCGCCTTGTTCCAGGCTGCCTTCTCCGCCGCTGGTTTGTTCTTCCCGCTTCCTGTGTACTTGAAAGGCCCCGTGGCATCGGTCCTGTACAGGTTTTCGAAGTAGCACGACAGCGTCACGTAATGCATGGCAGTGAACTCGAACTGCCACTCCCCGGACGGCGTTGCCTTGACAGGCGCCGCCTCCGCTGCGGATGGTGCGGCCCCCGCGCCCCCCCACCGCACCGGTGGTGCACGCTGCCGGCGATCAACTCCCACCTGATCGGGCGCGTCATCGCCGGTCCGAGACCAGGCCACAGCCCAGACTCACCGGCCGCGGGCCGGTACAGCTTGCACTTGTTGATCCGCTTGATCCGCGGCAGCAGGTCGAAGCCCAGGATCAGACCCCAAGCCCTACGTCAGCCAGATTCACGCCCGAAGCAAACGACGTTACAAAACCCAAAACGCGGGGTTTCCGTAGGGCTGGACCAAATAAAGCAGGTCAGGACCGATACAATATCGGTCCTGACCTGCGTTTTCCTGTGGAGCTAAGGGGACTCGAACCCCTGACCCCCACACTGCCAGTGTGGTGCGCTACCAGCTGCGCCATAGCCCCAGATTTCACACTCGGAGATGTTCTCCGCGTGCTTGAAAGAAGTTACACCACCCCTCGTTGCGGTACCAAATCGCCTGCGCAAAAGGCTGGTGGAACACATGTTCGAACGATAGACTCGAACGCATGTTCGATGGCGGAGAGCTTCAGGCGATGAGCGATGCGGGGCTGGTCGATGCGCTGCGGCGGGCACACGGGGCGGCGGCTTTCGCACAGGCGGCGGAGGTGCGGGCGGTGCGGGAGCTGTATCGCCGGCATCGAGCCGGTAATGCAACTCCCGGACCCGGTGGCGTGCGGGCCGGCGAGTTCGCTGCGGCGGAGATCTCGATGGCGGTTCAGATATCCGAGCAGGTCGCGGCGGCGCTGATCGATATCGGGCTGACATTGGAGCGGCTACCGCACACGCGGGAGGCGTTCGGGTCGGGGCGGATCGATCTGGCCCGGGTGCAGGTCATCGTCGACAGTGCCCGGGGACTGTCGAGCGATCTGCTCGCCGATCTCGAGAAGCCGATGGTGGAGGCCGCGGCACGGACGACACCGGCGCGGCTGCGGCAGACGGCACGGCGCTGGCTCACCCGGTTGGACGGCCCGGGCGAACAACGCCGGCGCGAACAGCGGGAGGACTGCCGCGATATTCGCCTGACCGCGGTCCAGGACGGCGCCGCGGTGGTCGCCGGACTTCTGCCGGCCGAGGGCGCACAGACCGTCGCGATGCGATTACGGGAGATGGCGCTGCAGGTCTGCGCAGACGATCCGCGCAGTATGCCGCAACGGCGTGCCGACGCTCTGGTCGCGCTCGCCGACGGCACCGGGTGGTTGCACTGCGCGTGCGGTCGCGGAAAACGTTGTACCGCAATAGCTCCGGCACCGGGAGCGAGGAGCTCCGCGACGACAGGCACTCGGCGGCCACTCATCCAGATCGGAGTCAGCGCCCGCACCCTGGCCGGTACGGGCGACGACCCCGGCCAGTTGCACGGCTATGGGCCCATCGACGCGGAACTCGTGCGCCGGATCGCCGAGCGCGCGGATTTCGTACTGGTGGCCGAGCAACGGCACCGTGGCCGTGGGACACATCGAGCCGATCACGCCGAACAGCGACAACCTCGGTCCGGCGCACCTCTGGAAATCCTCGACCGCACCTGTCGGTTTCCGGGCTGCACAACAGTCGTCGCAGCGGCGGCGCCGCATGGTGGAAGCAGAGCGTCGAGCCGCGTGCCCGCGGTGACGGTGCCGGCGCCGTGGGCCCTCGCCGAGCCAGCCGATCTCCCGGTGTCGAGCGACCGCGAAAATTCACCCGAATTGTCAGCGGCACAATCACTTTCGCTGTGCACACATCACCATCGACTCGCATCGCTCATCGCTCGGGGAAAGACACGCTGGCAGGTGCGATGGCTGGATGCCGATCGCGTAGAGTGGACCAGTCCAACCGGGGATGTACGGATGACCGTCGACGAAGACGCGAATTACCTTTTTCCGTATCGCGATTCCGACATGCCGGTGATCGATCCGACGCCAGTCTCCACTTCGATTGTGGCAGTGGCTGTTTCCGCGCTGGATCCAGGATATCCGATCGGAGTCCACGCACCGATCCATCGGCGGCTCACGGAGGGGACGCCCGAAGACTGCACCGCCGGGGACGAAAGTGTCTGCTACTGAACGCTATTCGACAGACGAGAACAACGAGTGATCGGAGGACACCGCGAACGCCATGACTTGTCAGGATCGTCCACCCGCACCGACCATCATCGATGCCGGCGTGGAACGGGAGCGGATCGCCGCGCTCGAATTGCTCCGCATCCGCCTCGAATCCGAACTCGACCGAACGGCCGCGGGTAGCGGATACGCCGCGATGGCCGGGCAGCTACGCGACACCGTGAACGCGATCGCCGACGCCCGCAATCGAATCTACGAGGTTCTTCTGGGCGATGACGAGACCAACTGATCGCCGATCGAAGAACTCCGGCCCGGGCGGATGGGGATACCGCCCAGGCCGGACGACATTCAGCCCGCCACCTTGGTGACCCAATCCGACTGCTCCACATCGACTTCCTTACCACCATCGAGCACGGTGGGCGTCTGCACCTGACCGACCGCGTCCTTCAACGCGCCGAGCGCGGACTGCGCGTGGTTGCGTGCGGAATCCACCCGATCCCCCCGGGCGATGCACTGCTGCACCTCATTCGACGCCCCGGCTTCCTTGGCGATCGCCGCCAATTCGTCGTTGGTGAGATTGCCTCCGCTTTCGCTGGGCTGCTTCGTGGTGAACAACGCCGTGTGGAACTTCGAGAACACCGGCCCGTCACCCGCGTCGGCCACACATTCACTGGCCGCCACCGCTCGCGTCGAATAGTCCTTACTGCTGGATTTGCTGTCCAGGAAGTTCACCAGCCGATAGCGCACCGCGAACTTGCCCTGGTCGATGTACTTGGAGATCTGCTGCCCGAAGTAGTGCTCCAGCGAACCACAGGACGGGCACATCGGATCTTCGAAAATGTCGATCGTCTTCGGCGCGGACGTCTTCCCCAGCACGATCGCGCCGTCGGAATCCGACAGGGCCGTCACCGCCGGATCGTGCACCGCACCGTATCCGTCTTCCTGCACCGTCAAACCGTGATTGCTGTTCCAGCGCACGACGAGGAACACGATCACCGCGACGACCACCAGCGCCACCGCGCCCAGCCCGTAGGTGGTGCGATTGGACATCGGCTTCGGCGTGTATTTCGATCCGGAGGAATTCACGGCGTCCACTCTGCCAAAGCCGGGCCGCCACCGGAATCCGGCGGCCGTATTCAGCGATCGTGCTCAGGCGGCACCCCGACCAGGCCGTAGAGCACCAGATCCTCGAGTGATCGCGCGAAACCGTCGACATCGTCGATATCGCGAATACACATGGCGAACAATGCCGCGCCGGCGATCATATCCAGCACCGTGTCCGAATCGACGCCGCCGCGCCCACCACCGGATTCCAGATATTGCGCCAATTCGCGGCGGGTAGGAGCGTCCAAACGGGCCGAAAGCTTCTGATACAGACCGGAATCGGCGCGCATCTCGGTCATCAGGCCCGGCATCGCCGCTCGCGCCTCCCGGGCGCCGAACAGCTGGATCGTGCCGCGGATGACCTTGCGAATCTCCTCGATCAGATTCCCGGCTCGCTCGTCGCTGCCGACATCCGGGAAAACCGCTCGCGCGATCAGATGCGCCTTGGACGGCCAGCGCCGGTAGATGGCGGGCCGGCTCACCCCCGCCCGAGTGGCGATCGCATCGATCGAGGCGGCGGCGTAGCCGCGCTCGGTGAGCAGACTGCGAGCCGCGTCGAGCACCGCGCGATCCACCTCCGGATCGCGATGCGGCCCGAGCCGGCGGCGAACATTCACCGGGCAACCGTCCTTGTCTGCGCGTGCATCAGTCGTTACAGTCTGTCACATCTGAGTCGTTACACACTGTAACCGCTGAGGCGGATCCCGCCGAGGCGGACAGATTCGAGGAGTTGTCGTGTCCACTACCGACCAGCAGATCGCCGCCGCGGATACCTACCGCCCTCTCCCCCTGCTCGAGGGCAAGGTCGTGGTGCTGTCCGGCGTCGGCCCCGGACTGGGCCGGGCCCTGGGCGCGGAGGCCGCCCGGATGGGCGCGGATCTGGTGCTGGTCAGCCGCACCGAGCGGCGACTGGAGAAGATGGCCGAGGTGGTCCGGTCCTACGGCCGCCGCGCGCTGGTGGTGCCCACCGACATCACCGACGAGGGGCAGCGCAAGGCCCTCGTCGACCGCGCCCTCGCCGAATTCGGCCGGGTGGACTGCCTGATCAACAATGCCTTCGCCATCCCCCCGATGGAGCCGATCACCGGTATCGACCTGGACGCGCTGCGGACCGCGAACGAGACGAATGTCTATGCCCCACTGCGTCTTTCGACGCTGTTCGCGGATGCGCTGGCCGCATCGCACGGCTCGATCATCATGCTCAACTCGTGCGTGAGCTTCGACTCCGAGCCGATCTACTCCGGCTACAAGCTGTCGAAGGGCACCCTGGCGCATCTGGCGTCGTCGCTGGCCACCGAATTGGGACCGCGCGGTGTCCGGGTCAACAGCGTCGCGCCGTCCTATATCTACGAAGACGTGAACAAGGCCTACTTCGACTGGCTGGCCGCACAGGACGGCGTCACCCACGAGGAGATCTACCGGCGCAAGGCCGAGCCCACCGATCTCAAGCGACTGGCCTCCCCCGAGGAGGTGGCGCGCGCGGCGCTGTTCCTGGCCACCGATCTGGCCGCCGCGGTGACCGGGCAGATCCTCACGGTCGACTGCGGCGAGTACCACAACTGACAGATGTATCCGAGATCCGCACGGCAGCAAGGAGTTCCGGTGCCGAACGAGAAGAAGCGAATCGTCCTGTGGGGTACCGGCGTGGTCGGGTCCATGGTGCTGGCCGAGATCATCGGCCATCCGCGGTTCGAGCTGGTGGGGGTCGGGGTCAGCAATCCCGAGAAGGTGGGCCGCGATGCCGGCGAGTTGTGCGGTGCGGGCGAAACCGGCGTCCGGGCAACGAATTCGGTCGAAGAATTGATCGCGCTGCGGCCGGACGCGGTGGTCCATTACGGACCGACCGCGGCGTTGGCGGACGAGAACATCCGGGTGATCGGATCGTTCCTGCGCGCCGGGATCGATGTGTGTTCCACGGCGATGACACCGTGGGTGTGGCCGGATATGGCGCAGACACCGGCGGTCTGGCGTGATCCGATCACCCAGGCCTGCGCCGAGGGCGGTGCGTCCTGCTTCACCACCGGGATCGATCCGGGTTTCGCGAACGATCTGTTCCCGATGACACTGCTCGGCCTGTGTGGCGAGGTGGAGTCGGTGCGCGCCTGCGAACTGCTCGATTACGCCGATTACGAAGGCGACTACGAGTTCGAGATGGGCATCGGCCGCCCGCCGGAATTCCAGGCCATGCTCGAGACGCCGGACCTGCTGATCATGGCGTGGGGCGCCACCGTGCCGATGATCGCGAGTGCCGTCGGCATCGAGCTCGACGACATCACCACGACATGGGAGAAGTGGGTGACCCCGGTGGATCGTCCGTCGGCCAAGGGAGTCATCTCGGCCGGTGATGTGGCGGCGATCCGGTTCACCATCAACGGCGTGTACCGGGGGCGGGAGGTCATCACGCTCGAACATGTGAACCGGATCGGCACCGACGCGGCGCCGGACTGGCCGGCGGGTACGACCGACGATGTCTATCGGGTGGATATCGTGGGCTCCCCGTCGATTTCACAGGAGACGGCCTTCCGGTTCACCGACGGCTCCGGCCGCACCCCCGCCGTGGCGGGATGTCTGGCGACCGGGATGCGCGCCCTCAATGCGGTCCCGGCGGTCAACGAGCTGCCACCCGGCTGGGTGACCCCGCTGGACCTGCCGCTGATTCCGGGCGCCGGCACCATTCGCTGAGTAGAACCGGATGCGCCGCGGTATCGACCGCGGCGCATCCGGTTCCGGCACAACTACTTTCCGGCGGGCGCCGGTGGCACGAAGGGCTCATTGATCGTCGCGAAGTACTGCACCACCGAGGCGACCGCGACCGGGGCGGTGACCAGCAGAGCGCCGGCGAAGGCACCGATCCCGGCACCGATCGCGATCCCGGCCAGACAACCCGCCAGCGGGCCCGCACCGAACAACGCGGCGAGTATCCCGGTGACGACGGTGCCGACCACCGCACCACCGACACATCCGGCGACACCGCCCAGCGCGGTGCCCATCGCCGCCCCGCCGGCCGCGGCGGTCGTGATCTGCATGGCCGCCCGGGAGAAGGCCGCCTGCTCGCGCTCGTAGCGGGTACGCCACGGTGCCTCGTTCTGGAACGGCATGGCGGTCGGCGTGAGCGTCGCGGTATTGCCATCGATCCTGGCGGCGACGGGATAGGTCACGTCATCGATGCGGTAGGCCAGCGGGATTCCCGCGAGCACCTTGCCGGATGCCGATTTGATCTCGAAGACGCCGTCCGCCACCGCCATGGTGCCCGAATCGGTCGTGATCACCGCTGCCGCACCGGTATTGCTCGCGTGGTAATGCACCTCCGGATCGGCTGCCGTCGCCGGATCTGCCGTCGCGAAGCCGGTTCCGGCGGTCACGACCGCGGCGGCGAGTGTGGCCGCGGATACCCATCGTTGAACCCTCATCGGGTCTCCTCTCGAAGGTCACCGACACACGAAGAACAGAGCCGCTCCGGGCATCGGTGATGTGCAAAAAAGATGCGTGTGCAACATGTCACAGGACGGACCGGCACTGTTCGCCGCTCTCATTCAGCGGGATCAAGGGCTTCTACCTGCACTTTTCACGACGCGTGCACGAAATAGGCGCAATCGGAAGTGACCCACGAACGCCTCACCCCCGGCGCCGGGGCCGGGGGTGAGGTGATGGGCGACACAGTGGTGATCAGCGCGTGCAGGTCACCGCCGGAGCGTGGCCGGAGAGCACCTGATCGGCGAAATCCTGTGCGTCACTTAACGATGCGGGCACGCTGCCGCGATGGTCCTGCCCGTCGTAGACCCGGTAGTCGACCTGAACTCCCTTGTCGCACAAGGTTTTCACCAACGCATCGGTTCCCGGCTTCGCCACGGCCGTATCAACCGTCCCCTGCGCGATCATCGTGGGGACCGACGGCACGACCCGTGACGGGTCCTGCCGGTCCAGATACTCGGTCAGCGGTCGGACATCGGCGTCGGGAGCGAAGACTCGCTCCGGCGGGACCGGCGGCACGGCCCGGATCTGCGCGAGACAGCCGGTGCGCCCGGCGGTGAGCAGCGGCGCCGCCTGCGCGGTCAGCAATCGATCGGGGTCGATGGCCGGATCCGCGGCCTGCGCACCGAGCAGAATCAGCGGCAGGAACGCCTCGGCGGCCGCCGCGCCGGGCCGGTTGCCGCGCACATAGTCGACGGTGCTGCTGAGTCCCACCCCGCCCGGCGCGATCGATATCGCACCCTTCAGGTCGAGTTCGGGTGCCCGTTGCGCGGCGTTCTGCGCGGTGAACAGGGTGGCTTGCCCACCCTGGCTGTGCCCGGCCACCACCCAGTTCTTGCCGATGGAGGTGTCCAGGGTGCGAGCCGCGCGAACGATGTCGGTGACCGTGTTCGCCTCACTCGTGCCGTTGATGTAGGTGTGGCCACCGGGTGTGCCCAGACCTTCGTAATCGGTCTGCACGACCGCGTACCCCTTGGCCACCCAGGTGTCGAGAATGCTGTCGACCGGACCGAGATAGTCGTGGTCGAGGCCGTCGGGGGTATCCACGGACGGCGCGCAGGTATCGGCGTAGCCGGTCGTGCCGTGCGCCCAGCTCAGCACCGGCCAGCCGTCCTTCGGCGGCGGCGATTTCGGTACCGCCACCGTGCCCGAGACCACGATGGGCCTGCCCTGCGCGTCATCGGACCGATAGGTGATCAATCGGGTACTCGCCGCGCTGGGTAGTGCGGCGCCGCTGGTCAGCGGTGCCGAGGTGAGCAGTTCCCCCGCTGGTGCGGGGTGATCGGAGTCGGCCGTACCGGAACAGGCGGCGAGTAATCCCACTGCGAGCAGACCGGCGCCGATCCGCACCGGATTTCGCATTCGACGAGCCAACACAGCCATTCTCCGATCGGTGGGGTCAACAGATCCGCACAGGATAGGGCCGGTTCGGAGCACGAAACCCGATGCTCCCACCAGGCAGGAGTGCCCTGCCCAGGGGCCGCGAATCAGTCCTCGAGCACGGGCTCGTCGATCCCCAGTGCACGCCCGACCACGTCCTCGGCGGCGGCCTGCACCTGGGCCAGGTGCTCGGGTCCTTCGAAGGATTCGGCGTAGATCTTGTACTTGTCCTCGGTACCCGACGGGCGAGCGGCGAACCACGCGTTCTCGGTGGTGACCTTGACCCCGCCCAGCGCCGCGCCGTTGCCGCGGGCGCGGGTCTGTACCGAGAGGACCGACTCACCCGCGACCTCGGCCACGACGATGTCGTCGGGGGTCAGCGCCGCCAGCCGCCGCTTCTGCTCGGCACTCGCCCCCGCGTCGATGCGTGCGTATGCCGGGGTGCCGTAGCGCTTTTCGAGTTCGGCGTAGCGCGCGGACGGACTCTGCCCGGTGACCGCGGTGATCTCGGCGGCCAGCAGGGCCAGCAGAATGCCGTCCTTGTCGGTTGTCCAGACCGTGCCGTCGTGCCGCAGGAACGACGCGCCGGCGCTCTCCTCACCGCCGAAAGCCAGTGAACCGCTGAATAATCCGGGAACGAACCATTTGAACCCGACGGGCACCTCGTGGGTCTGGCGGCCCAGCACTCCGACCACCCGGTCGATCATCGAGGAGGTCACCGCGGTCTTGCCGATCTTGGTCAGCGCATCCCAGCCCATCCGGTTGGCGATCAGGTATTCGATCGCCACCGCCAGGAAGTGGTTCGGATTCATCAGTCCCGCATCGGGAGTGACGATGCCGTGCCGGTCGGCGTCGGCATCGTTACCGGTGGAGATGTCGTAGTCGTCGCGGATGGCCACCAGCGAGGCCATCGCATAGCGCGAGGAGGGATCCATGCGGATCTTGCCGTCGCTGTCGAGCGTCATGAACCGCCAGGTGGGGTCGACGAACGGATTGACCACCTCGATTTCGAGGTCGTAGCGCTGGCCGATCTCCTCCCAGTAGTCGACACTCGCCCCGCCCATCGGATCCGCGCCCAGCCGGATACCGGCCCCGCGAATGGCGTCCAGATTCAGCACATTCGGCAGATCGGCGATGTAGTGGTCGAGGTAGTCGTAGCGCTGTACGCCGGTGGCCAGCGCGTGTTGCAGCGTCGTGCGCTTGATACCGGCCAGCCCGCCGCGCAGCAGTTCGTTGGCGCGCTCGGCGATGGCATCGGTGGCGACGGTATCGGCCGGCCCGCCGTGCGGCGGGTTGTATTTGAAGCCGCCGTCCCGCGGCGGATTGTGGGAGGGGGTGACCACGATCCCGTCGGCCTGATGGCGGGTACCGCCCCGATTGTGGCGCAGTACCGCATGACTCAGGGCCGGGGTGGGCGTGTAGCGGCCGCGGGTGTCGATCACCGCGGTGACATCGTTGGCCGCCAGCACCTCCAGCGCGGTGGTCCAGGCGGGCTCCGACAGCGCGTGCGTATCGCGGGCCAGATAGACCGGACCGGTGATACCGCGAGTGGCCCGGTATTCCACGATCGCCTGTGTGATCGCGAGGATGTGCGCCTCGTTGAACGCGCAGTCCAGACTCGAACCGCGGTGACCGGAGGTACCGAAGGCCACCCGGTGCGCGGGTTCGGCCGGATCGGGAATGCGGCTGTAGTAGGCCGTCACCAGATGCGGGAGATCCTCGAGATCGCTGGCCCGCGCCGGTCGTCCGGCACGATCGTGGGCCATGCTCGGGCCTCCCTTCCTCGTCGCCTGTGTCCGGCTCGTCATCACGATCACGGCGACACCGTGCCGTCCGACTGCCACACCTGGACCGCGGACAGTGTCACGGTGCCGGACGCGAAGAGTTCGCCGTTGGCGACGACGAAATCGCGCAGCAGCTGCGAATCGTCGACGATCATCACCATCACCGGCAGGTTCTCGGCCAGATCGAGCATGCGGGTGGTATGGATGCGCGAGGACACGCCGTAGCCCTCGACACCGCGCCACACGCTGGCGCCGGCCAGACCCGCATCCCGGGCGCGCCGCACGATTTCGTGATAGCGGGGTCGGTGCTTGAAGTGGTCGTCCTCGCCCAGCAGCACCGTCAACCGGGCCGCGGACCGCCAGCGTGGATCGGGCTGCCACGCATCGGCTTCGGTGACGATCTGCATCGCGGTCTCGTCCGCTGCTTCGCTCATCGCCTGCCCCCTGTCGTCGTGCCGTACCAGTTGTCCGATCTGCCGCGCTGCGCGAAGTCACCACCGTCTGCTCGGACATCCGAGCGCCACACCCGATCCGTGCAGTCTAGAGCGTCGGCCGGGAGGGCGGACCAGCGGCCGCGTGTGCCACAGAGAGCTGTCCAGACTATCGGATTCGCTTGCCACGAGCAAAAACTCGCCGGGAATTCGTTCGGTGCCGCCGGGCTTCGCAGCACCGCGGCACCGGATCGCGAACCCACCTGGTACACCTCCCAGCCCGACCGAATGTGTGGAGTCATGCTAACTGTCAGCGATCCCGCCGCGGGGCGGCATCGACACCCCGAATCGCCGTCCAGGCCGGAAGTCGTCCGGGACCGGGCGGGTCCGTGCAGCGAGTTGTCCCGGCCCCGCACGGCGTCACCCGTACCAGGTCCCACCCTGCGACTACCAACCACTGCTAGCTAACCATTTGCTCGAATACGACACCGCGCCACATCGAATTCGCGCACGCCCGCTCGATCATCCATTGCGCGTACGGCATCGGCGTGTCCGAACCGGACAGTCGACCCACGCCGCCGACCGGCGCCGCCCCGTCATCGGTGCGCCGATCCGGATCGGTCCTCGATATCTCGATCGGCCCGCGACGGCACCGGCACGCGGGCAAGGCCCCGGATACACCTGTGCCCCGGACCAGTGGTCCGGGGCACAGGTGCCGTATTCATCGGCCATACAGGACTATTCACCCACTGGCCGTGCCGTGATCAGTGCGCGAGTACCGGTTCACCTTCCGCGGGCGCCGGTGCGGTACTGGGCATCAGCACCGCCGCGGCGATCGCGCCGGCGACGAAAATCGCTGCGGCCCACCAGAAACTGGTGGTGTAGCTCTTGATCAGCGATTCCGCGACCGCCACCTCGCTGGGCGCACGGCCCGACAGGTAGTTCGCCGCCGCCGAGGAGGCGATGGTGCTCAGCAGCGCGGTACCGATCGAACCACCGACCTGCTGGCTGGTGTTGACCATCGCCGAGGCCACACCCGCGTCGTCGTGGTTCACGCCTGCGGTCGAGCCCTGGAACGCGGTCGACATGGCACCACCGAGACCCAGGCCCAGCAGCAGCAGGGCCGGCAGGATGTGGGTGGCATAGCCGGTGTCGAGCCCGATCCGGGTCAGCCACGCCATACCGAACGCGGCCACCAGGAATCCGGCGGTGACGGTGATCTTCGGCCCGATCTTCGGCATCACCAGCGACGGCACCGTGGTCGACGACAGGATCATGGTCGCGATCATCGGCAGGAAGGCCACGCCGGTCATGATCGGCGAGTACCCCATCGTGAGCTGCATGTAGTAGGTGAGGAACAGGAAGATCGCGAACATTCCGATGCCCATGACGAACACGGTCATGTAGGACGCCGCGCGGGTGCGGTCGAGCACGATGCGCAGCGGCAGCAGCGGATGCGCGACGCGGGTCTGCAGCCAGGTGAACACACCCAGCAGCACCACGCCACCGATCAGGAACGTGAGGGTCAGACCGTCGGTCCAGCCGTGCGATTCGGCGTGCGAGAAGCCGTAGACGATGCCGAACAGAGCGGCACTGACTGCCAGCGTGCCAGGAATGTCGAGCTTGGGCCGCTTGTCGGCGGTGTGCTTGGCCAGCAGCAGGACCGCGCCGATGAGAGCGACGGCGGCGAAGAGCAGATTGACGTACATCACCCAGCGCCAGGACGCCCATTCGGTGAGCGCGCCGCCGAGCAGCAGGCCGAGTGCGCCACCGGTACCCGCCACGGCACCGAAGATGCCGAATGCCTTGGCCCGCTCCGAGGGCTGCGTGAAGGTGACCGTCAGCAGCGACAGGGCAGCCGGGGCCAGCAATGCGCCGAACACGCCCTGTGCGACGCGTGCGATGACCAGCATCTCGAATCCGTTGGCCGCACCACCCACCGCCGAGGCGACGGCGAAGCCGACCAGGCCGACGATGAATGTGGTTCGTCTGCCGAACAGGTCACTGAGCCGGCCGCCGAGCAGGAGCAGGCTGCCGAAGGCCAGCGCGTATCCGGTGACCACCCACTGCCGGTCGGCATTGGAGAAGCCGAGGTCCAGCTGGGCCGCGGGCAGTGCGATATTCACCACGGTCGCGTCCAGCACGACCATCAACTGGGCGACGCCGAGTACAGCGAGCACCCACCAGCGCATGGCATGTGAGCCGCGGCGGCCCCCGTCCGGCGTCGAACGCCTCGACGGCTGGTCCGACCGCTTCTTGTCGAGATCGATCGCGGAAGTCATGGGTCCCCTTGTCCTGCGACGATTGAACGATGGATTAAGTGGAGGAGCATCCTCCGCTTGTTTCAAAAGCTATCACGATAACGGAGAGAGCGTCTCCGGTTAATCCCGGAACTTGGTAATATCGGGGTGTGAATCACGCCACGGCCACCCCCGCAGGTCGGCGTTTGCGCGCCGACGCCGCCCGTAACCACCAGCGGATTCTGCTTGCGGCCAGAGGCCTGTTCGCCGAGCGTGGCCTGGAGGTCACCCTGGACGACGTCGCGGAGGCCGCCGGCGTCGGCGTCGGCACGGTCTACCGCCGCTTCGCGAACAAGCAGGAGCTGATCGCGGAGGTTTTCGACCAGACCGTCAACGAGATGGCCGAGGCCACCGAGGCCGCCTACGCCGACCCCGACCCCTGGCACGGCCTGACGCAGCTGTTCGAATGGTCCTGCGAACACATGGCGGGCAATCGCGGCTTCGGTGAGGTGATGCTCGAATTGCCCGATGCCATGGAACGCTTCGCCTCCGTGCGCGATCGGATCAAACCGATGGTGACCCGGCTGATCGACAAGGCCGAGGCCGAGGGCGTGGTGCGCCCGGGCATCGCGGCCTCCGACTTCTTCGCGATGATCCACATGGTCGAGGCCATCGCCGGATTCTCCAAGCCGGTGAATCCGCAGGTCTGGCGGCGGTACATGAGCATCGTTCTCGACGGCGTTCGTGCCGACCACCTCCCTCGGGTCCCACTCGAGGTCCCGCCGCTGGACGACGCCGACGTGGACCAGGCGAAAGCGGCGGTATTCGCCTGCCGCAAAAGGTGATCCACTCCGCCGTTCCCGACACTCCGCCACGGTATCGACACCCGCACCCTCGACGTAAGAACCCGAGTCCGGCCGATCGAGTGTGATCCGCCACGTTCGACGCCGGACGAGGGCTGGCGCACACTGAACGCATGTCCTAAAGTTGGACGTATGACCAATTCGTGGGTGAACTGGGCCGGCGATCAACGATGCACGCCGGCCACCTACGCCGCCCCCCGCACACGCGACGACATCGCCGAACTACTCGCCCGGGCCGAGACCGACGGCCATACCGTGCGGGTTGCGGGAGCCGGGCATTCGTTCACCGACACGGTCCTCACCGACGGCACCCTGCTGAACCTGGCGCACCTCGACCGGATCCTGCGGGTCGACCGGACCAGCGGCCTGGCCCGGGTCGAGGCGGGCGCCACCCTCAACACCCTCAGTTCCGCCCTGCACCCGATGGGGCTGGCCTTCCCGAACCTCGGCGACATCGATGTGCAGTCGATCGCGGGCGCCACCGCCACCGCCACCCACGGCACCGGCGCCACCCTGCAGAACCTTTCCGCCGCACTGCATTCGGTGGAACTGATGCTGGCCGACGGCAGCATCGTCGAACTCGACGAACACAGCGATCCCGACGGATGGCGCGCGGCCCGGGTGAATGTCGGCGCCCTCGGCGTCGTCACCGCGGTGACGCTGCAGCTGGTGCCCTCGTTCGTCCTCGAGGGCGTCGAACGCCCGATCCCGGTGGACGACGTCCTCGCGAATCTCGACGAATTCGTCGACGGTAACGAACATTTCGAGTTCTACGTCTTCGCGCACAGCCCGCTGGCGATGACCAAACGCAACAATCGCGTCGAACTCCCCGAACAGCCACGTCCCAAGGCTGTCGACTGGTTCGCCGACATCCTGATGACCAATCACACCTTCGACGCGCTGTGCCGGCTGGCGCGGGTGCAGCCGGGTCTGATCCCGTGGATCCACCGCGGCGCCGCGTATGCCGGCAGTTATCGCCGCCAGGTCGATCGCTCGTATCGGGTCTTCGCCTCCCCCAGGCTGATCCGCTTCACCGAGATGGAATATGCGATCCCGCGCGAATACGCCGTCGCGGCGATCCGCGAGATCAAGGAGGCCGGGCAGCGATTCGAATCGCCCATGCCCACCGAGGTCCGATTCGTCGCGCCCGACGACGCCTTCCTGTCCCCCGCGGGCGGGCGCGATACCTGCTACATCGCCGTACACCAGTATCGCGGGATGGACCACGAACCGTATTTCCGTGCGTGCGAGGCGATTTTCGATCGCTACCACGGCCGGCCGCACTGGGGGAAGCGGCACTTTCAGACCGCCGAGACGCTGCGCGGCCGCTACCCCGAGTGGGACCGGTTCCAGGATGTCCGCCGGCGGCTGGATCCGAAGGGCCGGTTCACCAACGCCTACCTGGAACGGGTACTCGGTCCCGTCACGTAGTGCGAAAAACTTTGGTGGTAGCGCTATTTCGCGCGAGCGGTCCGACCGCGGTCGACGAGCCGCAGTTCCAGTGACACCGGTATCGCATCGACTTGCAGGGCCTGGCGCAACCGGGCCACCGCATCGGTGTCGATACGCCTGCGCAGTTCGGTGAGATCGGCATCCGGCTCGGCGGTGACCACCAGATGCAGTTCCGGCGTGCGCGCCTGGCCGGACAGACTCGCCTGGGCCGAACGCACCTCCGGATATGATTCGATGTCGGCGACCACCGGCGCGGCGGCGATATTCGAATTCAGCAGTGTCTCACCGGAATTGCCGACCGTTCCGATATGCCAGCGGACCCGGCCGGGTAGCCGTGCGAACTGCGCCGCCAGCCACCGCAGGACGGCCAGCGCCACGAGCACCGCACCCGCCACCACCGCCACGAACACCCACGGAGAGGGTTCGGCGGTACCGGGAACCAGCCGGGCGTCCGAGTCCACCCAGCTCAGCTCGCCCATGTAGGCGACGATCGCATAGGCCCCGGCGAGCAGCACCAGCAATCCGATCACCGCGAGCAGCAACCGATTCAGCCGAGCCGGACGATTGGCAGAACCCTTCACCACACCTCCTGTGCTCTGCGGGACACCCGCACCCGGTCGGCATCGCAAGCAGCTGCGCAAGTGTCACTCACGATGCCTCCAGTATTCCGCGGGACACCCGCACCCGGTCGGCATCGCAAGCAGCTGCGCAAGTGTCACTCACGATGCCTCCTGGTGACCGGAATCAGGCTGCTTGCTGGTTCGCAGGCGTGTGCTCACCGGCGGGGCGACCAGCGGGGATATCCGGTCGAGCCGGTCGGAAACGGCGGCGTCGACGGTCTGTTCCAGATCCGTGTGGTCGGGGTGGGCGGCGCGGCCGTAGACGCGAATATGCTTGCGGGTCCGGCGAACTCGCGCGCTCTCCAGCCCGGCGACGGAGGCGGCCGCGTCCGCGAGCGCACCGTCTAGGCTGCGGCGCGCGATCCCGGCCGACGTCCCCTCCTCCGGTTTCAGCGCGACCACGACCCGGCGCCCGGGCCACAGCGCCACCAGCAACAGCACCGCGCCGACCACCGCGGCGCCGATACCGACGCCCAGCACCCAGTGGCTGTGCCAGGTGGTGTCGTGCAATCTGGTCGCGATGCTGTTGTAGGAGACGAGTTCCCTACTGTGGGTGAGGTTCTGGATCAACGAGACGGCCACGGCGACGGCCGCGGCCAGCAGCACGACCGCCACCACCACGGCCGGCGTCACCCGTCGCGGGCGCCGGTTCACTGCACGCTCCGGGCCGCCTCGACCGGATTCACCAATTCGCTCACGTCGATATCCACTCGCGGCACCACCAATCCGGACAGTTCGTGTGTGCGCTGCATCAGGTGGTCGCGACAGGCATCGGTCACCGCGCCCACCGGCATCGGGTAGACGACCGGCACCCGCACGCGCAGGACCGCGGTATCGCCGACCACCCGTGCCGACACCTCGGGTTTGCCTGCCACGCCGTCCACCTCGCAGGCGGCCCGCGCGGCCATCCTGCGCACCGTACGCTCCGATACCGTTGTGCGGCCCCGGAATTCGACAGCGCTGAGGATCGAGTGCGCGGCCGGATCGGGCGATGCGGCCTCGGGAGGGCTCACTTTCGTCCCCGGTCCTGCGCGGATCGGATCAGACCGGACAGATCGACGTGACCGTCGAGCCAGCGGCCGATCACCAGACCCAGGGCGCCGAAGATCAGTACCACCGCGAAGGCTCCGATACCGCCGAAGGCGGCGGCGAAGCCCAGCGACAGCCCGACGATCAGGCAGAGTGTGGTGGCATTCATGATGCTCACTGCACCCGTTCGCGAGTCGGTGGCTGTTCCTCGTCCTCTTCGATGAAGACGTCGTTGACGTTGATGTTGACCTCGACCACCTCGAGTCCGGTCATCTGCTCGATCGCGGTGATCACATTGCGCCGCACCGCACGGGCGAGTTCGGCGATGGAGACGCCGTATTCGACGACGAGCTCCAGATCGACCGCGGTCTGGGTCTCCCCGACCTCGACCGAAACCCCTTGTCCCACACTGGCGGAGGCGCCCGGAATGCGGTCACGGAAGGCACCGAACGCCCGTGAGGCGCCACCTCCGAGGTTGTGCACACCACGCACCTCCCGCGCGGCCAGACCGGCGATCTTCTGCACCACGGCATCGGCGATGGTGGTGGTGCCCTGATCGCTGGCCAGGGCGCTGGGGGCCGCCTGCCGGGACTTCGCGGTCCCCGCCTGAGCGGTCTCCTTGGCGCTCGCGGTCTCAGCCGCACCGGACGATTTACCTGTTGTCGTACTGGTCATGACTACCTCCCTATTCACTATTACGACACCGCACGCTGCGGATCGTCACGGGCGGCGGCGTCGAAAGCGCCCGCGTCCAGGTCGGTGACCACGATGCGCAACCGCGCCGCGGCCCATCGGGTCGGTGCCAGCAGCTCCCCCACCAGGGCGGAGAGCCGGTCCAGTCGAGGCGGTAACGGTAGTTCCGTTGCCGTCACGCGGATCTCGACGCAGTCGGTGCCGAGATCCACCGCCGAGCGGGGGCCCAGCCGGGGCACCCAGTCGGCGAGCGCGACCCCCAGCGGAACCGTGGGACGCAATCCCGCCACCGCGCCGATCGCGCTGATGACGGCGTCGATCAGTTCGTCCTCATTCACAGTTCTCCCGGTTGTATGTCCAGGATCGTCACCGACACCGCGTCGACGACCATCCCGGTCTGTTCGGTGACCATGCCGACCACCGCCCGCTGTACCGCCTGCCCCACCTCGCCGACCTGACATCCCGCCGCGACCGCGAGGTCGACGTGCACCCTGAGCCAGCCACCGCTGTGCCGCACGCGCACACCGGCCCCCGGGGCGAGATCCGGACCGCCCCACAGCTGCCGGCCGCCGCGAGCCAGATGTCCCAGGAGTCCGAGGACACCGGGCTCGAGATAGGCGACTCCGGGAACCGCGGTCGCGGCGTGTGCCGCCACCGCCGCGATCACCTCGTCGGAGGCGACGTACTCGGCGGCGGCCGGGGACGACGAGGCAGCCGGTGTCATGACTCCTCCTGATAGATGTCGACCACGGCGACATCGAGACGGTCGAGTACCAGCCCGATGCGGGCCGCGACCGCCGCCCGGAGGCGCTCACGTACCAGCGGTACGACCTGTTCGACGGCAGTGTCACCGTGGCGGACCGCGATCGACAGTGAGATCGAGACGGTGTGCCGTCCGTCGGCCCCGATCCCCTGATCGTCGACGCGGCACTCACGCGCCCGCACTCCGGGCACGGTATCGGCGGCATAGCGCAGCACCACCGCGATGGCCTGTTCGCTGACCTCTATCGTTCCCGAATTCGGAGTGGGCAGATTCACCATGCGCCCGCGCCGGACCTCCGCGCGCACCGCCGACATGATCCGGCCGGCCATCGCGGGTGGTGGCGGATCCGGTTCGTCGACGAGCTCACGAGTCGCCGAACGCAGCACGAGCAGGCTCTCCCGGGCGGCCGCGCAGTGCGAGCAGCTCGCTTCGTGGTCGTCGGCCCGACCGGCCTCGACCGCGTCCAGCCGCTCCCACACCTGTTCGACGCTGCGCCCACAGGGCAGCATGTAGTCGCTGTCGGTCTTCTCCATCAGCGCCACGGCTGCATCACCTCCGCCAGCTGCACGCGAGCCCGGGCGATTCGGCCCCGGACCGCCGTGGTGTTCGCGCCCACGATTTCGGCGATCTCCTCATAGGATTGCCCGTGAACCTCACGGAGCAACCAACATGCACGTTGTTCGGGTGTGAGCCGCTGCAATGCGGTGGTCAGAGCGGCCAGCTGACCGTTGACCTGTGCCGCATGTTCCGGCTGGGTACTGCGCTGCGGTGATTCGGTGCTGTCGGGGTCCACATCGGCGTGGTCGGGCCGTGCGCGCAGGACGTTGAGACAACGGTTGGTGGTCATCCGGTACAGCCATCCGGCGAATGCGCCGTCGTCGCGCAACTGGGTGATGCGCCGCCAGGCGGTGAGGAACACCTCCTGGGTGACGTCCTCGGCCTCGGCGCGATCGGCCAGCATCGTCGACGCCAGCCGGAACATGCGTCCCTGATATCGCAGCACCAGCTGCTCATAGGCCCCGATATCGCCGTCACGTGCACGTCCGGCGAGGGTGGCATCGTCCAACGCCTCCTCGGGTGCCGTTGCCGCATCGGCCACCGGGCACCTCCTCCGCTGCTCTGATCGATGGACACCGGCCGGGCAGGATTGCTCACGTTGGATTATGCGTGATGGTCGTCTCCCCCGGAGCCGACCGACGCGATGTGTTCGGTGCGGCGACGCTACTCGTTCACCAGGCGCAGCGCCGGCGTCGCCGCACCGCGACGATCGACCAGCCACACCTGGACACTCTGATCGATTGCGGGACTGAGGCTTTCGATCTCGACCTCGACCTCGCCGCGCTGCGGATGGATGACCTCCAGCGCGCCGGAACGAAATTCGGTGACCCGGTGCTCGCGCCAGCGACAGGCGAATTCCGGGAACCGCTGCAGCGCCTCGACCAATGCGGCCAGGCGCTCGTCGTCGGGCCACTGGCTGCGTGCGGCCCGCAGCGCCGACACCATCATCGCGGCACCCCGGGGCCAGTCCCGCCAGCGCCGCGGCGCCTCCGGATGGGCGAAGAAGTAGGTGGCGAGATTCCCCTCGGCGACCTCGTCGAACAGCCCCAGCGGCTCGGCGAAGTCACGCCACGCGGCGTTCCAGGCCAGAATGTCGAGCCAGCGTCCGACGACGAAGGCGGGCGTGGGATGCATGGCGTCCAGGACCGCCTGCACGGTCTCGGTGACCCGCTCACGGGCCTGTCCCGCGGAGGGACAGTCGCGGCCCTGCTCCATACTGATGGCGAGTTTGCCGAAGTGGTGACGTTCGACCTCGTTGAGCCGCAGCGCCTCGGACAGCGCGCCGAGCACCGCCATCGAGGGATTGGTATCGCGCCCCTGTTCCAGGCGCGCGAGATAGTCGACGCTCACTCCCGCCAGCGCCGCGACCTCCTCGCGCCGCAATCCGGGCGTGCGCCGGCGCCGCCCGGCCGGCAGCCCGACCTCCTCGGGCTGCAACTGCGCGCGCCGGGCGATGAGAAACTCGGCGAATTCCGAACGTGCCACGTCACCATCCTGTACCCATCCGGGGCCCGTTATCCGCGCCCTGACAGTCCCAGGATAACGACGGTGTGGCTAACCGGACCACGGTCCGCAAATATTGTGGACATGACCACTTCCGAGCAGAGCACTCTGGCCACCGGTTCCTGGAACCTCGACGCCGCCCACTCCTCCGTGAACTTCACCGTGCGCCACCTGGGTATCTCCAAGGTCCGCGGCCGGTTCAACAACTTCGAGACCACCTTCGTGGTGGACGCGAACGGTGCGGCCACCATCGAGGCCACCGTGCACCTCGACTCCTTCGACACCGGCAACTCCATGCGCGACGACCACGTCCGCAGCGCCGAACTGCTCAATGTGAGCGAAATCCCCACCCTGCATTTCAAGGCCGTCGAGCCGGTGCAGGTGGCCGAGGAATTCGAGGTCACCGGTGAGGTGACCCTGGGCGGTGTCACCAAGGAGATCACCCTCGACGTCGAGTGGGGTGGCGTCCAGCAGTTCCAGGACGGCTCCAACCACGCCGGATTCAGCGCGACCGGCACCTTCAAGCGCAGCGACTTCGCCGTCGCACCGGCCCTGCCCAACGCCATGCTCAGCGACAAGATCGCCATCGAACTGGACATCCAGCTCGTCGAGCCGCAGAACTAGCCGACCTCGGGGCCCGTCTCGCCGCGAGGCCGACGTTCGGAACTGTGCCTGCCGGTCCGGGATTTCCGGACCGGCAGTGGCATGTCCGGACCATTCAGGGCAGCAGGCCCCAGCGCCGGGCCCGGGACACCGCTTCGTGCCGGGTATGCGCCTCGAGTTTGGTCATGGCGCTGCGAAGATAACTCTTCACGGTTTCCGGACGCAGCGAAAGACGCTGGGCCGCTTCGATGTTGGTACATCCCAGCGCGACATAGGACAGCACGTCGAGCTCGCGTGGCGACAACGCCGGTGCGGTCTCGGCGGCATCCGCACCGCCCATCAGCCGCACCAGTGACTCCGAGACCGCCCGCAGGCGGCGACGCGCCTCGCCGTCGGTCAGTGTCTGCGCGATACCGCGCACCTCGGCGTGCAGATCCCGGAGCTGTTCGGCGACCACCGAATCCGGCGCGACCGGCGTGGCGGGCGGGACCACCGAACGCAGCCGCAACCGCCGGTCCACCTCGTCGCGCACCATCAGTTCCTCGGCCAGCCGGCGGCTCGAACGCAGCACCAATTCGGCGACCCGGCCCCCGATCGGACCGGCCTCCCGGCTGGCGACGTAGAGCACCGCACGGGAACTGCCGTCCACCACGACCGGCACTCCGACCACCGCGCGCAACCCCTCGGTCGAGACCGGCGCGTCGTAATCGTGGGTGATGGTGAGCGCCGCCCGGTAGTCGGCCACCGAGGTCGGGCGACGGCTCGCGACCGCCGCACCACCCACCCCCGAGGTCGGCGACACGATCAGCCCGCGCATGGCGACGGTGCGGGTACCGAAGAACTCACTGAGCACCAGGACACCGTCGCGCACCTCGCCGCCGAAGACCACCGACATCCCCGACATGGTCGCGACCTGCCGCAACTCGGCCCGCAACGCATCGGCGTCACGCGGGCGGAGCAGATCTGCGGCGACCATCGGCGGTACCCCTTTCCGGGGGTGGCGGGAGGCAAAGTGTGACGTGAATCCTATAACTGTGAGCGCGAATATGGGCCGGGTCCGGCCGACCAGTTATACGCATGGAGTATGGGATGCGCCGCTGCTCGGTGAGACCATCGGAGCGAATCTCGATCGCACGGTGGCCATGCACGGTGACCGGGACGCACTCGTCGACCGGGTGACCGGCGTGCGCTGGAGTTATCGGCAATTCGCCGACGAAGTGGACGCGGTGGCACTGGGCCTGCTCGATTCCGGGATCGGTAAGGGCGATCGGGTGGGTATCTGGTCACCCAATCGGGCCGAATGGACGCTGGTGCAATTCGCCACCGCCAAGATCGGCGCCATCCTGGTGAACATCAATCCCGCCTATCGCAGCGAGGAACTGCGCTACGTGCTGCAACAGGCCGGCATCCGAATGCTGGTCTCCGCACGGGAATTCAAGACCTCGAACTACGCCGAGATCATCGACCGGGTCCGGCCCGAATGCCCCGATCTGGAACAGGTACTGCTGTTCGACAGCGGAGAATGGGCGGCCGTGGTCGAGACCGGCCGTGCCGGAGATCGGCAGCGCCTGGCCGCGGCGGCCGCCCGGCTGTCGCCCGATGAGCCGATCAATATTCAATACACCTCGGGCACAACGGGTTTCCCCAAGGGCGCCACGCTGTCACATCACAACATCCTCAACAACGGCTACTTCGTCGGCGAACTGTGCGGCTACACCGAGGCGGACCGGATCTGTATTCCGGTGCCGTTCTATCACTGCTTCGGCATGGTCATGGGCAATCTGGCGGCCACCAGTCACGGTGCGGCGATGATCATTCCGGCGCCCGCGTTCGACCCACGGGCCACCCTGGCCGCCGTTGCCGAGGAACGATGCACCTCGCTGTACGGGGTACCGACCATGTTCATCGCCGAACTGGCCGAACCCGATGTCGACTCCTACGACCTGTCCGCGCTGCGCACCGGCATCATGGCCGGCTCCCCCTGCCCGGTCGAGGTGATGAAACAGGTCATCGAGCGAATGGGGATGACCGAGGTGTCGATCTGCTACGGCATGACCGAAACATCCCCGGTCTCCACCCAGACCCGCCGTGACGACACCCTCGTCCAGCGCACCACGACCGTCGGCCGGGTGGGCCCGCACCTCGAGATCAAGGTCGTCGACCCGGACACGGGGCTGACCGTGCCGCGCGGCGAACCCGGTGAGCTGTGCACCCGCGGCTATTCGGTGATGCTCGGCTACTGGAACGATCCCGAACGCACCGCCGAGACCATCGATGCCGGGCGCTGGATGCATACCGGCGACCTCGCGACCATGGACGACGACGGCTACGTCGCCATCACCGGCCGGATCAAGGACATGGTCATCCGCGGTGGCGAGAACATCTACCCCCGCGAGATCGAGGAATTCCTCTACACCCACCCCGACGTCCTGGACGCGCAGGTCGTCGGTATTCCGGATCAGAAATACGGCGAGGAACTCGTCGCGTGGATCCGGATGCGCGAGGGCGCGGCGCCTCTGGACGCCGCGGCGGTGGCGCGATTCTGCACCGGCAGGCTCGCACATTTCAAGATTCCGCGCTACGTCCACATCGTCGACGAGTTCCCGATGACGGTGACCGGCAAGGTCCGCAAGATCGACATCCGCACCACCTCGGTGCGCCTGTTCGGCATGCCGGAGCGCGAACAGCAGCAGAGGAGAGTTCAGTCGTGACATCCAATACCGACTTGTACCGCGCGGCACGTGACCAGCTGGTCGAGTCGGCGTCCGATTACGACACCGCGGTGCGGACCTTCGAGTGGCCGCGACTCACCGGCGCGTTCAACTGGGCCGTCGACTGGTTCGATGTCATCGCGCGCGGTAACGATCGCATCGCGCTGTGGATCGTCGAGGAGGACGGCCGGGAGCAGCGGGTGAGCTTCGACGAGATGGCGCGGCGCTCGGACCGGGTCGCGACCTGGCTGGCCGGACTCGGTGTGCGCCAGGGTGATCGGGTGATCCTGATGCTCGGCAACCAGGTCGAACTGTGGGAGTCGATGCTGGCCGTGGCCAAATTGGGAGCGGTGGTCATGCCCACCACCGGCGCCCTGGGACCGGACGACCTGATCGATCGGATCGGCAGGGGCTCGGTACGTTTCGTCATCACCAACACCGGCGACACCGCCAAGTTCACGGAGGTGCCGGGCGACTACCGGCGGATCGCGGTCGGCGCGCCTGTCGAAGGCTGGCACGACTACGCCGAGGCGGCCGCGGTGGAATCGGCGGGCCCCTTCCCGACCGTCACGCAGGTCACCGACGAACTGCTGGTGTACTTCACCTCCGGCACCACCAGTAAGCCGAAGATGGTGCAGCACAACCAGATCAGCTATCCGGTCGGCCACCTCAGCACGATGTACTGGATCGGGGTGCGCCCCGGTGACACCCACCTGGCCATCAGCGCTCCCGGCTGGGCCAAGCACGCGTGGAGTTGCTTCTTCGCGCCGTGGATCGCCGAGGCAACGATCTTCGTCTACAACTACGGCCGATTCGATGCCGAGGCACTGCTGAACCAGCTGCACCGAGCCGGTGTGAACACCTTCTGTGCCCCACCCACGGTGTGGCGCATGCTGATTCAGGCCGATCTCGGCGAGCGTCCCGCGGGTCTGCGAGAGATTCTGGGCGCCGGCGAACCACTCAATCCCGATGTCATCGCACAGGTGGAGAACGCCTGGGGGCTGACCATCCGGGACGGATTCGGCCAGACCGAAACCACCCTGCAGATCGCCAACACCCCCGGGCAACCGGTCAAGGCGGGATCCATGGGCCGGCCCATGCCCGGCGTCCCGGTGGCACTGATCGATCCGGTCACCGGCGCACCCGCCGACGAGGGTGAGATCTGCCTGGACCTCGGTGCGCATCCGGTCAACCTGATGACCGGTTATCTGCAGGACCCGCAACGCAACGCGCAGGTGATGGAAGGCGGCTACTACCACACCGGTGATGTGGCCGCACGCGACTCCGACGGCTACATCACCTACATCGGCCGCACCGATGATGTCTTCAAATCCTCCGACTACAAGGTCTCGCCGTTCGAGCTCGAGAGTGTGCTGATCGAACATCCCGCGGTGGTCGAGGCCGCGGTCGTCCCACAGCCCGACGACACCCGCCTGTCGGTGCCCAAGGCGTATGTGACCCTGGCGACCGGATGGCAACCCGACAGCGAAACCGCCAGGGCCATCTTCGAATACGCGCGTGATCATCTGGCGCCGTATCTGCGCGTGCGGCGGATCGAGTTCACCGACCTGCCCAAAACCATTTCGGGCAAGATCCGCCGTGTCGAACTGCGGCAGCGCGAAGACGCCGCACACACGGCGGGAACCGCTCTCCCGGGCGAATTCCGGTACGAGGAGATCCTCACCGGTGCGGCAGGCTAGCCGATCACCCAAATATTGCCCGTTGGTTGCTCGTCGCCGGGAACATCCGACGACGAGCGCCGGCGGGTGTGCACATTTGCGCCGCGTGTCGCTCCCGGCGACCACTTCCCACTCCTGAACCGATGATTAGTTTGGCCGAAAGCTGCGACGGGTGCAGACTTCTCGCGAGAGATCCCTGTCGCCAGCAAAATGTGAAAATGGCACATTTGCCCGCACGTGGCGCGTTCAGCGCTGGCCCGTTTGTGACAGCCTGACAAGACTGACAAAGTACGCGCAGCGCGGAACGGATGTGTACCTACGACAGATGGGAGCTCACCGTGTTGTACACCTTCGAAAGCGCCACCCAGTACGTCATCGCGGAACTGGAGGCCAAGGGTACGGCGACCCGGGAAGATTTCGATGTGCCCGCCATCGTCGCCACGTCCCACGCCATTGCCGAGAGCTGGGATTTCCAGGTCTTGGACAGGCACACATTCTGGAGTATCGCGGCGAGCAACCTGCGGGCATAAATGGTCGCGACGCCGCTCGATCACCGACCCCGGCGCGGGCGCTCGCTGCCCACGCCGAGGTCGGTGATCGAGCGAATCTCGTGAGCTGTCTAGGCCTGACACCCGGCCGGACCGGCCGACCGCGAATGCGCCACCATCGACCAGCGCCGCGCTGCGCGCCGCATCGATCCGGCATCGGCGTACCCGAGCAACTCCGCCTGTCTTTCCCGGCTCACCGGGCCCGCGGCCGCGGCCCGTGCCAGCCGGGCCCGATCCAATTCCTGACGCCACGTGGTGCCGGACTCGGCCAGCCGCCGTTGCAGCGTACGCGGGCTGATCACCAGCCGCCGTGCCACCTGATCGAGCGAGACCTCACCTTCGGAGAAGGCCTCGGCCAGCGCTTTCGACACCCGTTCCGGCCACGCCGATACCAGCGGCGGTGGCGGTGGCAGCGCCGCGGCCAGCGGCTGCAGCACGTCGGCCAGTACCGGGTCGGCCGTGATCAGCGGACGTTCCATATCGGCCGAGCGAAACACCATCGAATCCGTATCCGCGTCGAATACCAGATCCGCCGTGCCGAATACCTCCTGGAACACATCCAGCCGCTGCGGTGCGGACTGTCGCAGCGTCACCCGGATCGGATCCAGCGGCGTGGTCAGCACCCTGCGACTGCGGGTCAGCACCGCGACCAGGCCCCACAATTGCACCAATTCGCGACCGCGCCCGTCCCCCTCGATCATCTCCAGGTAGAGGGTGGTTTCACTCGCGGTCTCCGGCACCAGATCGAACCGGTGATTGGTGGTCACCGCGCTGACGTAAGGCCCGCATGTCGCCAGCCCGGCACCCACGGTCGGTGCGCTGGCGAACAGATAGTCATAGAGCCGGGTGGCGGCCAATTGATATCTGCTGGCCACATGCAGGGCCACATCCGGATCGTCCAGCCATTTCTCACCGACCTCCCATAACCGGGAGAAGATCCGGGAAGGGACGTGCACGCCTTCTCCAGCAAGCGTCCATTCGGGCAGTTCACATTCGCGCAGCAGTCGATCGCGGTCGATCCCGGCGTCCGACATCTGCGAGATCACGAAACGATGCAGCATAGTTTGGTCGGTAGCCATGTCCCTCCTGCTTCATTCGCGTCCCCGAACACGTTGTGGGAAACGCTAATCACTAGGACCCGCGTTTCAACCGATATTCACTCCGATTGTGGCGGTCGGCACGTCCGCCGAATAGATAGATCCAGGTCACCCGGTTCCCGAGCCCGAATTGTGACCAAAGCTCGGGGGTTGTCCGATTCGTTCAAGACCGCTGGCGCGGTGGCGATCTAGCGTTGCGGCATGGCACCTGAACTCAATGCAATCGGCGTGGTCGTCGCGGATCTGACGGCCGCGATCGGCTTCTACCGGCGACTCGGACTGGAATTCGGCGACATCATCGGCGGCGGCCATGTCGAGGCCGCGCTGCCCGGCGGATTCCGGCTCATGCTCGACAGCGAGGACAACATCGCCACCGATGTCGGTCCCGGCCGCGAATGGAACGCCGCGAACGGGCGGATCGGGCTCGCCTTCGGCTGCGCCTCGCCCGCCGAGGTCGACGCCGTGTTCGCCGACCTGGTCGCGGCCGGATATCACGGTGAGACGACACCGTTCGACGCCGTATGGGGACAGCGATACGCGACCGTGCACGATCCCGACGGCAACGGCGTCGATCTCTACGCGCCGCTGGGCTGAACCTCGCGGGACCGGGTCCCGGGGTGCGCGCGCTCCGGCGTACCGATCGTCCGGCCGGGAGGCCGGCCGGTCAGAGCGCGGATATCGCGGCTCATATGTGCCTGGTCGGCATAACCGGCCAGGGCCGCGGTGTCGGCCAAGCCGATATCGGACCGGGCCAATTCGAGTGCTCGGCGCATCCGCAGTATCCGGGCCAGCAGCTTCGGCCCGTATCCGAAGGCGGCGACCGATATCCGGTGCAGTCGCCGAGCGCCCAGGCCCAGGGCCACTGCCGTGTCCCCGACCGACGCGCCGGCGTCCAGCCGCCACACGATCTGGGTCAGCAACGGGTCCGGCGGGCCGGCCGCGGCCGCGCACCGGCGGGCGATCTCCTCCAGACCGGCTGCCGGATCCGGCGCCGCGGTCACCAGGTCCGCCATGTGGCGCACCCGCCGGGCCGGCCACAGCCGGTCCAGGTCGACGCGGCTGTTGAGCAGCTCGGGTGCTACCACCCCGAGCAGCGCCGGGGCGGTCCCCGGGGCGAAACGGATGCCGTACACGGCCGTAGCCGGCCCGGCCGTACTGTGCTGGACGCGAGTATCGGGACCGGCGACCACGAGCCTGCCGTCGAGCCACAACAAATCCATGCACCCATCGGGCAGCACCGTCACCGATTCGGCGCGCACCCGGCGCCGCCACACCACCGCGCCCGCGTACGCCCGCGAGGGGTGCTCGAGGTAGGCCGACGGCCCGCGATCGCTCACGAGTCGAGGTTATCGCCGAGCGGTGACAGAATTCCGCGGAGCGCGTGATCGCGCGCACAACGAGTTGCTGATGGTTCGCTGTTCGCCGATAGACTCCTCGGCCGAGACAGCGTAGACGTACGAGATCGGATCGTGAGGCACATGCTCAAGGGTTTCAAAGACTTCCTGATGCGCGGCAATGTCATCGATTTGGCAGTCGCGGTGGTGATGGGTACCGCATTCACCGCGATCGTCACCTCGGTCACGAAGGGAATCGTGGAGCCACTGCTGGCCGTCGTGGGCACCAACGGACAGTTGGGATTGGGCATTCAATTGGTTGCCGGCAAGCCCGCGACATTCATCGCGGTCGGCCCCATCGTGAGTGCCGGAATCAATTTCGTCATGGTCGCGGCGGTGCTTTATTTCGTGCTGATTCTGCCGATGAACCACCTGCAGAAACGATTCGGCAAGAAGAAGAAGTCCGAGCCGACGCAGACCGAATTGCTCGCCGAAATCCGCGATCTGCTGGCCGCGCAGCAGACCAAGGACGCGACCGATACCCACACCCAGCGCCGGGTGGCGGAGATGGTGCACGAACACTGAGCCGAAAGGGCTTGTGACTAGCCCTGTTTTGCACCGACGAAGTCGACGGTGGCGACCATCTGCCGGGCGAGCTGTTCGGGATCGGCGCCACCGAGCTCGGAATCGGTCAGCGCGCCCTCGCGCCACAGCGAGGCGAAGCCGTGCACGAGCGACCAGGCCGCCAGCTCGGTCGCCGGCCGCACATCGTCCACGACGCCCAGTTGCGCGACGCCCGAGCGCAATTCCAGACCGGATGTGGTGCGTGCGGCGATCAGATCCGGGTCGTCGGCACGCAGCAGATCGTGACGGAACATCACATCGAAGTGTCCCGGATGGCGACGGGCGAATCCTATGTACGCCACCGCCATCTCACGGAAATCGTCACGTGCGGCGCGTAATTCGTCGGCGAGTAATTCGAACCCGCGGATCGCGAGTGCGGTCAGCAGCCCCTGCCGGTTGCCGAAGTGGTGCGCCGGTGCGGCATGCGATACCCCGGCACGCTGGGCCAGCGCCCGCAGCGAGACGGTGTCGACGCCCTCGGCAGCGATCTGTTCGGCCGCCGCCCGCAGCAGCGTCTCGCGCAGATCGCCGTGGTGATATCCGCTCTTGGTCACCTCTCGATCGTGGCCCAGCACGGCGGTTCCCGTCCACCAACACACCAGGGCGCCCCCCGCGGGACCTGCGGCGACCGGTACACGCGGCAGCTCCGATCGTCTCGGCGAACCCGGTAGTTGGTACCTCCCCCGCCGAAACTGTAACATGTTCTAGTATTTGTCCGGCGGGTGACAGTTAGCGAACTTGGCGGAACATCAACGACAGGAGAGCGATTGGTAATCCGCCGACAGCACCTACTGGACCAGTAGCAATAGAGGTATTCACGGCGATCGCTCGACTGCACCATGCAGTCCAATTTTGCGAATCGCTATTTACTTGTTCCCGGTGCAGCGACTAGTCTGGCGCGGATACCGATCAGAAAGGACTTCGGATGAAGCTCGAGAATGCGGTCGCCGTGGTCACCGGTGGCGCGTCGGGTCTGGGCCTGGCCACGGTGAAGGAACTGCACAGTCAGGGGGCGAAGGTCGTCATCATCGACCTGCCGTCCTCCAACGGTGAGTCGATCGCCAAGGAGCTGGGCGACGGTGTGGTCTTCGCCGCGACCGATGTCACCAATGAGGAGCAGGTCGCCGCGGCCCTCGACGCCGCGCAGGCGCTGGGCACCCTGCGTATCGCGGTGAACTGTGCCGGTATCGGCAATGCCATCAAGACGGTCAGCAAGAAGGGCGCGTTCCCGCTGGCCGACTTCACCAAGATCATCAATGTCAACCTGATCGGCACGTTCAACGTGATCCGGCTGGCCGCCGAGCGTATCTCCGCCACCGAACTCGACGGCGAGGAGCGCGGTGTCATCATCAACACCGCCTCGGTCGCGGCCTACGACGGCCAGATCGGCCAGGCCGCCTACTCCGCGTCCAAGGGCGGCATCGTCGGCATGACGCTACCGATCGCGCGCGATCTGGCGAGCCTGAACATCCGGGTGAACACCATCGCTCCCGGCCTGTTCCACACCCCGCTGTTCGAGTCCCTGCCCGAGGAAGCCATCAAGGCCCTCGGCGCCCAGGTCCCGCACCCGGCCCGCCTCGGCGATCCCACCGAGTACGCGGCCCTGGCCCGCCACATCGTGGAGAACCCGATGCTCAACGGCGAGACCATCCGCCTCGACGGCGCGATCCGCATGGCACCGCGCTGATCCCACGCGACAAACGGCAGGGCCCGGCTTCCGCGGAAGCCGGGCCCTGCCTCGTCGTCGGTGCCGGATATCAGCGCACCGGCTGCGGATCCGGATCCTGAGCCGAATCCTGTTCGGCCGCATCCGCATCCGCCGAACCTTCGCTCTCGTGCGCCATCACCGCTTCGCCGCGCGCGATCATGCCCGCCTCGTCCGACAGCGTCATGTGCGGAATGAACAACGCGAGCAGGAATGCCAGCGCCGCCGCGGGAATCAGATACCAGAAGCCGGGAACCAGGGCATCGACGTAGGCGCCGACGATGGCATCGTGCAGCGTGTCGGGAAGGTTCTTGACCACCGACGGAACCAGGCTGCTCGGATCCAGGTGCGCCGCCATCACATCCGGCAGATGCGCGTGGAACACATCGGTGAGACCGTCGGTGAGCCGATTGGTGAAGATCGAACCGAAAATGGCCACGCCGATGGCACCGCCCATTTCGCGGAAATAGTTGTTCGCACTGGTCGCGGTGCCGATCTGATCGGGGGTCACGGCGTTCTGCACCACGAGCACGATGATCTGCATGATCAGGCCGAGTCCCGCGCCCATGACGAACAGCATCCCGGAGACCAGCCACATCGAACTCTGCGCGTCCAGCCGGGTGAGCCACAGCATGCCGCCGACGATGATCAGCGCGCCCGCGGGCGGAAACACCCGGTAGCGACCGGTCTTGGTGATGACCGACATCGATCCGATCAGCGTGATCATCATGCCGACCATCATCGGGATCAGCAGCAGGCCCGACACCGAAGCCGAAGCGCCGGTGGCCATCTGGAGGTAGGTCGGGATGAAGGCAAGTGCGGCGAACATCGACAGGCCCACGATCAGGCCGATCGCCGAGGTGAGAACGAAGGTGCGATTGCGGAACAGCCACAGCGGCAGCATCGGCTCGGCCGCCCGGGCCTCGACCGCGATGAACACCCCGACCACCAGCACCAGGGCGACGATCATCGACACCATCACCGCCGAGCCCCAGGCGTACTGCTTGCCACCCCAGTCGGTGATCAGGATCAGTAGCGTGGTCGCCGAGGACATCAGCACCACACCGAGATAGTCGGGCCGGGTCTTGGGCCGATGACTCGGAATGCTCAGGTAGCGGAAGGCGATGAACAACGCCGCGAGACCGATCGGCACATTCAGCCAGAAGCACCAGGTCCAGCTCAGCTGATCGGCGAAGAAGCCACCGAGCAGCGGTCCGGCGACCGAGGTGACGCCGAAGATCGCGCCCATCGGGGCCATGTACTTACCGCGATCCTTGGCCGGGACCACATCGGCGATGATGGCCTGCGCCAGGATCATCAGGCCGCCGCCACCGACACCCTGGAGTCCGCGGAACACCACGAACTCCCAGAAGCTCGTCGAGACCGCCGCACCCACCGACGCCGCGGTGAACACCGCGATCGCGAACAGGAAAAGCCAACGGCGCCCGAACATGTCGCCGAATTTGCCGTAGATGGGCATCACGATGGTGGTGGCCAGCAGATACGAGGTCGCGGTCCACGCCATATGGGAGACGCCGCCGAGGTCACCGACGATGGTCGGCATCGCGGTGCCCACGATGGTCTGGTCCAGGCTCGCCAGGAACATCCCGGCGATCAGGGCGGAGAAGATCAGCCAGATTCTCTTCTGGGTCAATACGATCGGGGCCGGCGGCGAATCTGCCGTCGTGGTCATCGGGACTCCTGTGTCGTTGCGGGACACCCGCACCCGGTCGCGTCGAAGAGGGGGCTTCGCATCCTGTCTCATCGGTGCTCCTGTGTGGATGGTGTGAACAATTGCGCGGCCAGCGCGCACTGTTCGTGCAGCGCGGTGACCAGAGACTTGTCCGGATCTTCGGTCAGCGTCGCGGCGGCGCTCATGGTGAGCGTCGGCATCAGGCGCGCGGTGAGCAGCGCGAAATCCCGCGATACCGCCCCGCCCATCCGTTCGTCGAGCAGTTCGACGAGCGCCGCCTCCTGGCGCGTACCCGCGGCGACGAAACCCGCCAGCACCCGCGGCTCGGCGTGAACGATCTCGGTGACCAGCGAAATCGCCTCCTTCGCTTCACTTTCCGGCTCGAAGCTGGATCCGTAGAGCGAGGCCAGATCGTCGATGAGCACACCGGTGGGACCGCCGGCGACGAACCGCTGCCGCGCCTCGGGCGTGCCGATCTCCCCGACCGGGCCGACCACGGCATCCAATTTCGTCTCGTAATAGTTGAAGAACGTGCGCCCGGAAACCCCCACCGCGGCGGCGATGTCGTCGACGGTCGTGACATCGAGACCGCGTTCCACGGTGAGCCGCCGCGCGGCCATACAGAGGTCGATGCGGGTACGGCGCTTCTTCTGTTCACGCAGGCCGAGCGGCGCATCGTCGTGCTGAATCGGGGACACAGCAGAAAAGTAGCACAGACTGAAATATTTCAGGAACTGCAATGTTGTGTGGATCACGTCGAAATGAAGGCGGGTACCGAATTCCTCACGACAGTGGGCGATTCCACCGGGCGGGGCCGGAACCGCCCGGCGCGAGCGGCGCAGACGCGGTCAGCGTGGTCCGATCAGCAGGGTCTGGGTACTGCGGCCCACCGGCCCCTGCTCGTCGTAGAGACGAGATTCGGCCATGCCGATGCCGCTGCGCTCCGGATAGGTGACCGCGTCCAGGCAGATCCACTCCCCGGCCGGTTCCCGGTGCAGAGTGACGGTGAGGTCGGTGTTGATGAAAAGGTAACGGTCCCAATCCAGCACCGCGCTGACGCCGTTTCCGGAGTCCGCCGCCGCGAGGGTGCGCTCCAAGGGGCTGGGGGTCGTGCCCGCGACGATCGGATACCGCAAGCGGATCCAGCACACCGCGGGACCGGGCCGGTCGAAAGAGCCGGCGACGAAACGATATTCGATGCCGGTGTGGAAGCCGACCGGCTGGGTGCTCGGGAATTCGGCGCCGGCGGGCACGGTGTCGGGTCCGGGATACGCACCGTTGGCGACGGCATCGGCCGGGAGCTCGATCTCGGGATCGGCCACTCGCAGCCGCCAGGCGTTGGCTCGCAGGACCGGACCGCGCTCGGTACCGATGGTGGCCTCGATCAGTTCGACACTGCGCCCGGGCCGGACCACGCGCGCCCGCGCCCGCAACGGCTCGATGGGCACCGGCCCCAGGATCTCCACCGACACCCGGCCCACCCGGAATCCCGGCCTCGGCTCACATCGCTCGATCACATGTCCCAGCAGCGCCGACGGCGGTCCGGCGTGCTGGGCATCCGGCGACCACGGACCGCGGGTCAGCTCGGTGGAGTGAAACAGCGCCGGATCGGCGGGATCGGGGTGATAGAAGGCCTCCATGCGTCCTTATTACCGCACCGGATCGGCGCCGCGGGTTCAGCCGGGCGGGGCGACCCAGGTTTCGGTCTCGCTGCCGGTACCCGGCGGGCAGCCGTTACCGCCTTCGGGTGGGAGGGGCATTTGCAGCAGGCATTTCGGCGGGACGTCGGCGTCGTTGAGGTCCGGGGTCATCAAGATCGCGATCGAGGCGCCGCTCACTCGCCCGCCCGGACCATCGAAGCGCAGTTTTCCGGTGACCGTGTCGGCGTCCAGATCACCTCGGCGCAGTTCGAGACCGATGGCGGCGCGGTCGACCGCCGCCCCGGAGTACTCCGGCCGGGACCGATTCCGTTTGACCGCACCCAGGAACAGTTCGGCGACGTCGAACCCGATACCGGTGCGGTCACCCGGCCAGCTCACCTGGAAGTGCGGCAATTGGTGACGCAGCGCGGTCAGCTCGGTGCACAACGTGTACATACTCGGACTGGCGACCGCCGACCGATCCGGTGTGCCGTCGCGGACACAGTTGCTGCCCGCCAGCAGGGCCGGAACGCCCTTGGCGACATAGTGCACGGGAAATCCGATCGGTGCGGCGTCCTGCACCAACTTGTCCGACACCGCGCGCGTCGCGGTGTCGTTGGCGAGGATCGGCGGCATCGCGGCACCACAATGCTGGGCCACCGCATTGACGAACGGGCCGAAATCCGGGTTGCGCCCGCCGAAGAACAGCAGATCAGCGGGGCGTTCATGGTCGGCCGGTGCGCACGGTATCGGCCGGCTGGGAATCTGCCCCTGATCGGACCACGGATCGACCTTGCCGAGCCGGTCCGGGCCGAGCGTCTGCCGCAGATCGTTCTCGAGCGTCCGGACATAGACGTCGGCCGGGTCGTCGGGCACGTAGACGTACACCTTGCCGTAACGGGGGCTGCCATCCGGATCGCGTGCGCCGGCGACATAATCGGCCACCAGCTTCGCCTGCGCCGAATTGTCCAGCACCGGCTGGAAATAGAGCGGTGACACCTCTTGGAGCCCATCGGCGGAGAGGGTCGTCGCCATGGTCGCGACCCCGAGCTCGCCCAATCTCCCGATGGCCCGGCGGGTTTCGTCGGAGCTGCGGTCCAGGCCGACGACCCCGATCACGGTCGGATCCGAACGCAGCAACCGGCTGATCTGATGATCGACCACCCAGGTGGCGTATCGCATGGTCGTACCGCCGTTGGCGATCACGATCCGCAGCAGCGGCTCGGAAGCACCACTCTGCCGGTTGGCCCAGCGCTGGCGCACGGCCAGGCCCGCGAGTTCCTCGGCCTGCGCGTGCGGGTAGCGCGCGTTGCGATCGACGTAGGTCATCCCCGCGAAATACACCAGCGTGACCAGCGGCCGGCGCGGATTTTCGTGGCGCAACCGGTCGGCGTCGACGTTCTGGTGGTACACCTCGCGCTGCATCTCGCCGAGTTCGGGGTCGTCGGAGAAGACCTGGGCCGCAGAGCTACTCAGACCCACACATTCGATGCCCTCGACCGCCACGTCCACCCCGGACCGCCACGGCCACGGCGTGCAGCCGGCGGCGATCCGCGGCTGGACCACGACGACCGCCACGGCCACCAGCGCGACGACCGGCAGCAACGCGACGGCGGCGACCATCGATCGCCGGGCGGCCCACGGCGGGGCGGGCGGATGGGACAGCTCGGAACGGCCGAATCGCGGCAGCGTACCGCTCAGCGAATCCGGCAGGGGCAGTGTGAGATACCAGCTGTCGGTATCGCGATGGCGGCGGCGCTCGTCGATGTCGGCGCGCCACAACCGCAGCGGATCACGGACCTCGCCGTCGACCGTCACCCCCAGATCCGCGAAGCGGGCCTGCGGCGACTCCGCCGAGCCGTCGATCCGGGCCACGATCACCAGTGGATCGAAAAGCCCGGTCTCGTTGCGGATCTCGTTGACGAACCGCATCAGCCGGGTGGCGCTGTCGTCAGGACCCACCCGGTCGAACAGTGCGACCGGGTAGGCCGTGCGCCGCCATCCCGAGGGCCGCCACGGCGTGCGTCGATACGCCGCCCGCAGATCCTCGAGAAATGCGTTCACCAGCAGTTTCGCTATCTGGTCGCTGTTCTCCCGGCGGCGCATCGGCTCGGTGAGGCGCACACCGAACCCGACGAAACTGTGTGACAGGCGCGGTGTCAGATACCGCTGGTGCATGAACCAATAACTCACCCGCGACAGCCCCGGAATATGCGAACTGACGAACAACCAGAGCCGGACCACCGGCCACAGCGACAGCAGCAGCGTCAGCACCCGGGCCACCGTCCCGCCGACGGCGCCCAGGGCAGTGGCCGAACGATCCGTCGCGTGCACACCGCGCAGCAGTTTCGGCAGACGTTCGCGCAATTGCTCGGACGCCTCGGTCGCCGAACCCGTCAATCGCTGCCTGGTCAGCCAGTCGGCGGTGCGGTAGCGCGGAAACGAGATGGGCCCCATGGCCGTATCGTCGCTGGCGAAGCAGATGTAGAGCTCGTGCAGGATCGGCAGGCAGTGTTCCTCGAGCTCCTGATCACCCTCGGCGGAGAAGCCGGGGTCGAACATGTCCGGCCGCGCCTCGGCCGCGTCGACCATCGCCCGCGGCACCGCCCGCCGGCCACCCGGTTCGGCCAGCCATTCGCCGGTGCGCGGCAGCAGCCCCGTGGAGCGGTCGAAATCCGCTGTCTCCGGCGCGATCAACCGCAGGATCGGTGGTGGTAGCCGGCGATTCTTGCGACGCCGCACCACGACGGGCAGAATCCGTGGCCGCTCGTCCGGAACGGCTATCGCCCGCAACGTATTCGAATACTTGCGGATATAGCGTTCCCGGTCCACCACAGCCATCCCCGATCGTCAGTGCTCCCCGTCACCACCCAGAGTGCCCGGAACTCCAGCCGAATGCTCGCGCGATCGCAGAGTCCGCTGTGGGCGAAAAGGTTTCACCCGCACCGGCTCCGAAGGATTCGGCTGCCGCCACCTCCTTGTTCGTCGGCCGGGCGTCATCGGCCTTTCGGCGGATGCAGACGGGTACGCAGGAATTCGAGGATTTCGTCGCGGGCGACGCGGGTGGGATGTCCGTGTTCGTCGACGAAATGCGCGGTGACGATGCTGTGCGGTGTCTGCACCACATCCCGGAAGAACGGCGGCGGTTCGGCATTGGCGCTGCTGCCCGGCAGGACGCGCCCGTCGAACGCGTCGCCGAGCAGTGCGCGATAGGCGGCGAAGCGCTGACCGGTGCACCAGCGATCGTTGTCGAAACGGTAGGCCAGGACCGTCAACCCGTCCCGCTCGACGCGGTCCCGGATCGCGCGTGCGTCCTGTTCGTCGAGTTCCAGGCCTGCCGGATCGTCCTGCGGAAGCGATGGATGGTTGACCACCGGTGCGATGACGCTCGGCTCGAGCGTCATGGTGAGTGCGAAGTTTCCGGTGAAGCACAGCCCGATCGCACCGACCCCCGGACCGCCGCATTCCTCGTGCGCCGACCGGGCCAGGCCGCGCAGCCAGTGGGTGACCGGACTGGTGCCGCCGCCGGCGAAGGCGCGGAATTCGGCGCTCACACAGGCACGCCGCAGCACCGCGATTCCTTCCTCGGCGGTGGGCCAGGCGCCGTCCACACCGAACAGCGAGGGGACGTGGACGGTGAAGTCCGCATCCCGGATCCACCGCGCCAACCGCAGCACATCCGGGCTGATCCCGGGCATCTCGGGCATCAGGACCACCGCCGGTCCGGAGCCGGACACATGGACGGTTTTGACCACGCCGTCCACCTCGACATCCCGGGAGGCGAAGTCGGCGATCGAATCGTCAGCACTCATACCCGCCAGCCTCGCCGGGCGGTGCCGCGAAGGCGATAGGCCGGATCGCCATATATCGGGGTAATCTCGCCACCGGTCACCGGTGCGAGGAGGGCGAGGATGAGCGCATTGCGCGTCGGGGTGCTGGCGTATCCCGGCTGTTACGCGTCCGAGGTGTTCGGCGTGCCCGATCTGCTGACCATGGCCGCCCGGATCGCCGGTCCGGGCCACTCGGACTACGAGGTGTCGGTCATCTCGCCGCGGCGCCGAGTCGTGTCGTCGGGCAATGTGACATTGGCCGTCTCGCCACTGCGCAGGGTCGACGTGCTGGTCGTTCCGGGGTTCGAACTCGTCACCGGCACGGATCTCGATACCCGGCTCGCCGCACTGGGCCCGGAAATCGCGGCGATCCGGGCCGGGGCCGCCGCCGGTACGGCGATCGTCTCGATCTGTGTCGGCGCCTTCCTGCTCGGCCACGCCGGACTGCTCACCGGCCGGCAGGCGACCACGGCCTGGCTGTTCGCCGACGAATTGGCCCGGCGCCACCCGCAGGCCGACGTTCGTTCCGATCGGCTGGTCCTCACCGACGGCGGCATCACGACCACGGCTGCCTTCAGTGCCATGTACGACTTCGCACTGGATCTGATCGCCCGGCACAGTGGCCGGGAGGTGGCGCGGACGACGGCGCGAGTGGCACTGATCGACGACGCCCGAATGTCACAGACGCCCTATGTGGACGCCCGGCTGCTGCCTCGGCCCGGAAATACGTTCTCCCGCAAGGTGATGCGCCATCTCGAACAACATCTGACGGCCCGCTACGACCTCGCCGGGCTGGCGAACACCTTCCATGTGAGCACCCGTACCCTGCTGCGGCGCTTCGCGAACGAAACCGGGAGCACCCCGCTGGAACATCTGCAGTCCGCTCGGGTCCGGCGGGCCCGGCACCTGCTCGAGACGACCGACCGAACCGTCACCAGCGTCTGCGCCGCCGTCGGATATCGCGATCCCGGGACCTTCGCGGCACTGTTCGCCAAGCACACCGGGCAGCGTCCCGGCGACTACCGCGCGACCTTCCATCGGGATCGCTCCCGCATCGACTGAGAACCGCGGGTGCGGCCACCCGGTGAATTCGACGGCCCCGCGTCGTCTACATCTACAGCTCGCACACTGCACCGGTCAGGGAGGACCCATGAGCACCAACGCATTGCCGCCCGTCGTCGATGCCGAGACCTGGCAACGCGAACTCGACACGTTGCGCCTCCGCGAGAAGGCCGCGACCCGCGAACTCGACGCGATCGCCGCTCGACGCCGCCGGCTGCCGATGGTCGAGATGCCCGAGTACACGCTCGACAGCGAACAGGGCCCGGTCCGGCTGGCGGATGTCTTCGACGGCAAGTCCCAATTGATCGTCTACAACCACATGTGGTTTCCGGGCGAGCAGTGGCAGTGCCCCGGCTGCACCGGATTCACCTCGCAATTCACCCGATTGGATTTCCTGGACAACTGGGACGCCCGATTCGTCATCGTCACCCAGGGGCCCATCGACGAGGCCCTGGCCTACCAGCGCCGGGTGGGCAACAAGATGACCTGGTACTCCACCGCGAACAGCTCGTTCGGCACCGATGTCGGTGCCCCGCCCGGCGGCGGCTTCGCGGTCAACGTGTTCCTCCGCGACGGCGACACCGTCTATCGCACCTGGCACACCGACGGCCGCGGCACCGAACAACTCGGCCACACCTTCGCCCTGCTCGACGCACTGCCGTACGGACGGCAAGAGGTCTGGCAGGACTCCCCCGACGGCTGGCCGCAGTCGCCCACCTACAGCCGGTGGTCCGGTTCGAAGGACATCGCCGCGGCGTATGGGCAGCCACAGATGTGAGGACGCGGCGGCACCGCGGCTTCACGCGGCGTGGAATCCGAACCCGCCCCGATCCGGAGGTGATGGTCGTCGTGCCGGACCCCGGATGATCCCGCCGCGCAACGATATCAGCCTCCCGGTCGAACCGGTCACCGACGGCGATCACGAGGCGGATCGACCACACCGATTCGGATCCTGGCCGCAGTCGCGGATCGCCCGAGCGCAGGCCGCGTCGACGGGCAGGTCACGGAAATCGGCCGCGGCGAGGGCAGCGGGTGTGGGGAACACGTGGGTCAGGCCGAACTGCCCCAGCCCGGCGATCGGTGTGCCGTGCCGCCTGGAGTTCACCGCGGTCATCGCCGGGGGCACGACCGTTGTCGTGGAGGAACGCATGCGGGCAATGGACACCCGACGCGCCGAGCAGATGTTCGCGGTACCCGAGCCGGACGCCCGCCGCTCTTCGAAACGGTGACACCGCGAACATCGTTCGGTCGACGGGCCGGCGGATCCGGCAGCTAGAGCAGTGGCGTGCTCTGGTCGTCCCCCGCCGCCCGGACCGCATCCTCGAACCCCGACTCGTACGTCTCGCAGTACAGCAGCCGGCAACCGTGGATGGCGGCCAGCAGATCCTCGAGCAAATCGATGGCGGGGCGGGCCGGGTCGAGGTGACTGATGCGGAACTCGTCGGTGAGTGCGGTGAGGCCCTCCTCGTCGAGTTCCTCTCCGCGCATACGCCTTTCGATCGCCTCGGCCGCCTCCACGATCCGGGCCGGGTCGCGCACCCGGCCCTCGGCGGCGGCGAGCGCGTCGGCGATCAGGTCGACCACCACCCCGGTGGGGCTCTCGCCCGCGCTCAGCCGCTCCAGCACCAGGGTCGGCGTTTCCACCTGGAGTGCCTCGAGATTGTCGGCCTCGACGACGACATGTACCGGGTGCACATCCGCCGCCTCGGCCGCGACCTGGGCGGCGAGGTGGAGCCAGCGTGCGGCGGCCACCGCGGCCGCGGCCGGGTCGATATCGGTGAACCGGTCGATGGTGGCGAGCGGGTCTGCGTGCAGCAGCGAATCGGCCGCATACACCTGCACCGGCGAGATGTCCGCCCGGGACAACTCGACCGCCTGCCGGGACCGCCCGGACAGATCACCCAGCTCCGCCGACTCGATCGCGGCCTGCTCGGTCCGCACCTCGGCGACCAGCAGATCCATCAGTTTCGCGTCGCCGATCAGATGCGCGGCCCGCCCGACCCGATGCGCCGCCTCCTCGACCACGCTGTACGAGATCGCCATCAGGCCGTCTTCATCCGGCAGATTCGGGTCCCGCACCGCCCCTTCCACCTGATCGAAGCGGTTGCGCTCCTCGGCCCGATGCCACGCCACACTGCCGGGCAGCTCGGGATCACCCGCCGCGGACGCCGGATGCGTATACGTTCGCCATTGATACCCCGACAGCTTCGTCAGCGCGGCCGCCAGCGCCAGGGCGATCTTCGGCTCCACTGCCCTCGGCAGAGTAGCGATGGTCTGCGCCACATCCCCCTGGCCGGTTCCCCAGCTCGCGACGAGAGCGCCGGACCCTGGCTCGTATGCATACCGCGTCACGGTGTCAGTTCTACCCCGGGCCGGGCGATATGACAGCTGTGGCGGGACCGCGCCCGGCACCGGTTCCGGACGGGTCGAGCGATCGCCGCCGCATCGCGGGGTGGGATGGGCGATGAGAAAGGCCCCTCACCTGGGGCTCAGGTGAGGGGCCCGTAGTGGAGCTGCCGGGAATTGAACCCGGGTCCTCCGCCGCTTCTTCAGGGCTTCTCCGTGTGCAGTTCGCTGTGTCTCTACTCGGATCTCTCAGTCACGCGAACAAGCCGAGATGACGATCCCAGTCGCTGTTGAATGTCCCGTACGACTCCGCGACCGAGCCGGACGGTGAAGCTCTCTAGCTGATGCCAGTACCCGGACCGAGAGCAAACCCGGACTGACAGACACGCTCTACTGCTTAGGCAGCGAGAGCGTAGTCGCGCTGATTGGAATCGGCGCTTATAGGGTTGCAGCGACGCTTACGGTGGTCTCTTGCCTGCACCGACACGCTTCCCCTGAATCGACGTACGCAGTCGAAACCGATCAGCCCCGTAGTCGTTCGATTCAGATGAACACCCGGCCGGTAAGCCGGGCTTTTCATACTAACATCACTTCCGCGTCATGCATTCCCGCCGGTCGTGACCGGGTTTCAACCGGTTGCGATGAGGGCGACCGAGCCCAGCGCCAGCACCATGCCGATGCGTTGGAGCAGGCCCACCCGCTCGCCGAGCAGCACCATCGCCAGCAGCACCGTCGCCGCCGGATACAGCGAGCCGATCACGCTGACCAGCGACAGCATCGAACCGTGGAAGGCGTACAGCATCGCCACATTGGCGGCCACATCGAGCACACTCACATAGAACGCGAGTCGTAGCGGTTCGCCCCGCGGGCGATGGAAGTTTCCGGTGGTCATCGCCGCCACCCACACCACGACGGTCGCCGACAGCCGCGACATCAGCACCGGCCACAGGCCGGGCGCCGCCGCGGATTCGTGCAGGAAGACGAACATCAGCCCGAAGGCCACGCCCGAGCCCACGGTCAGCACGGCGATGCGGCGGTCGAAGCGAAGTTCCCGGCCGCCGGTGATCTCCTCGGTCACCTTGTCCGGCGATTCCTTGCTCACCAGCACCACCGCCACCACCGCGCACACGATGCCCACGTAGGCGGCCGGGCTGGGGCGGTCGCCCACGACCAGACCGATCACGATCGGCACTCCGGCGGACAGCACCGCGGTCAGTGGCGACACCACCGCCATCGGACCGCGGGCCAGTGCCGCGTAGAACCACCACACCGCCAGGCCGCTGGCCACACCGGCGGCGGCACCCCACCACAAGGTGGCGACGTCGGGGCCGCCACCGGCGAACGGGGCGATCAGGATCAAGATCACCGCCGACAGCGGGTAGGAGACGATCACCACCCGCAGTGCGGCCACCCGGCGCGACGCGAGCCCACCCACGAAATCGCTGACCCCGTAACCGATGGATGCGATCAGCGCCAAGGCGATAGCGGTCAACGCATACCCTTCACCCGCCGACCGAGCTCGCGCGTCACCTCCCGTTCGGCGGTACGCCGCGCCAGGTCGTGGCGCTTGTCGTAGTCCTGCTTACCCTTGGCCAGCGCGAGTTCCACCTTCACCTTGCCGTCGGCGAAATACATCGACAGCGGGACAAGGGTCTGGGAGCTCTCCTTGGTCTTGCCGGTGAGTTTGTCGATCTCGCGACGGTGCAGCAGCAGTTTGCGGGTGCGGCGCGGGGAGTGGTTGGTCCAGGTGCCGTGCCCGTATTCCGGAATATGCAGGCCGCGCAGCCACACCTCACCGTCGTCGATGGTGGCGTAGGCGTCCACCAGTGACGCCTTTCCTTCCCGCAGGCTCTTCACCTCGGTACCGACCAGCGCGATCCCCGCCTCATAGGTATCGAGGATCGTGTAGTTGTGCCGCGCCTTGCGGTTGGTCGCGATGACCTTGCGCCCCTTCTCCTTCATGAACACCTTTCTTCCACTCCACGCAGCTCGGCGGCCGTTGCTCGCTGCCATTGTCCCCTGCTCGACCGGCAGCCCGGCACGCACCGGCCGCTCGGGGCTCCGCGCCCGATGAGCACCATACGGACCCGTCCCGGTCTACACGCCGGGCCGACGGAAGGAAAACGAATATCGCGGCCCGAAAATGCCCGTGACCCCGGTCACCCTTCGACAGGCCGAATGGTGGCCTGATCGACAGCGGCGAGGTCAGGGTGCGGATTCTCACGTTTGGAATCCCCAACATAGGGAACCGTTTCGGTCACGATCTTGGTCATCTTCAGCCAAAATGATTGTGTGACAACGGCACCCAAATTCAGAGTCAGCACGGCCGGGGATCGTGTTCTCGACGACCCCACCGATGCCCAGTTACACGATCTCCTGGCCGAGCTGGACTACCGAGAACCACAGCTCGTCGTCGAGCGGCCGGGTTCGCCTGCCGCCCAACAGTATCTACGCGTCCGGATGGATCAGCGCATCGATCCCGACGACGGCCGCGGCTACATCGTCGAGTACACCGGCGGTCCCGGTATGAAGTTTCGTGCCAGTGTGCGTGACAACGCGCGCTGGGGCAATCCGCATTCGCCCGCCTTCGATCTCATGGCGAAGACGGTGCAGGACTGGGCTTTTCAGCGTTACGGCTGGTACGACGCGATGATGTGGGAGCGGGTCGGCGCCGAGCGCTGACCCACCCGGGCATCGGACGCGTCAGCCGCCTGGACGGACCTCCAGGTAGAGGATCAGCACACCGATCCAGACCAGCAACAGCACCACCGTCGACGCCCGGACGTGCCCGAGCGGCTGCGCACGCGGGCGCAACCATCCCGCCTCGACCGAATCCGAGAGGCCCCGGCGAGTAACGGATTTCGCGGCATCCGGCGGTTCGCCGCCGGGGCCGGAATCCGACGACTGATCCGATCGGTCGTCGTGGTGATCGTGGGACATAGCGGCACGCTACCGCTATCCGCCCGGTCGCACCGCCAGATAAAGGGCCAATACCGCAATCCAGACGGCGATCAGCATCACCGTCGACGCCCGCAAACCCATCCGTGCCCGCCGTACCGAGCTGGGCCGGGCCACCGGACCGGCGGGGGCCGACACCGCCGCCTCCGGCCGTTCGGTTGTGACCGCTGCCACGGATTCGGTTGCCGGAACGGTGCTGCGGTATCCGGGCGAACCGTTGCTGTCGATCACCGGGTCGTGGCCTTGGGTCATGGCGAAATGGTTACCCAGCAGGGCGCGATCGATAAACACGAGCCCGGTGCCGGGCGATAACCGGCCGGTCGCGCGGTATCCGGACTCAGTACCCCTCGTCCGGCGGCGGCTCGAAATCCGGATCGGCGAAGTCCCAGTCAGGAACGGCGGGCGCAGCGGCGGCGGCACGACCACGGTTCGCCGACGGCCCCGAATCGCGCGCCGTGCGAGCCGAACGCGCCGATTGCCGATCGGCCGGACCCGAACCGGATCGGCGGGCGGACGCGTCCGCACCGGGCGCGGACTCGCCCCCGCCACCCGAAGCGGCGGTGCGAGCGGATTCCCGCTCCCCCGACGGGGTCGTCAGGACCTCGAGAACGCCCTCGCCGTACTTCGCGAGCTTGTTCTCACCGATTCCGCTGATGGCCCCCAGTTCGACAGACGTGGTGGGCATGCGGCTCGCGATCTCGCGCAGAGTGGCGTCGTGGAAGACGACATACGCGGGCACACCCTGCTCTTTCGCCACCGAGGCCCGCCAGCCGCGCAATTGCTCGAACAGGTCCGCGGCAGCCGGATCGAGGTCGGCGGCGGCGAGCCGCGACGCCTTCCCCTTGGCCGCCCGCGGTGCCTTCACCCGTTCCGGTTCGCGGCGCATCATCACCTTGCGCTGTTTGAACAGCACATCGTCGCTGGCTTCGGTGAGCGTCAGCACGCCGTATTCACCGTGCACGGTGAGCAGGCCCTGCGCCAGCAACTGCCGGATCACCCCACGCCACTCGGTATCGCGCAGATCGGCGCCGACGCCGAAGACCTTCAGCTCGTTGTGCTTGTGCTGCAGTACTTTCGGATTCGACTTGCCGACCAGGATATCGACGATATGCCCGGCGCCGAAGCTCTGGCCACGCTCACGCCGCAGCCGCAGCACCGCCGAGAGCGCCTTCTGCGCGGCAATCGTGCCGTCCCAGGATTCGGGCGGATTCAGGCAGGTGTCGCAGTTGCCGCAGGTGCCGCCCGACTGACCGAAGTAGTTGAGCAATTGCCCCCGGCGGCACTGCACCGTCTCGCACAGGGCCAGCATGGCGTCCAGATGCAGCTGCAACTGCCGGCGATGAGCGGCGTCACCGTCGGACGAGTCGATCATTTTCCGCTGCTGCACAACATCGTTGAGGCCATAGACCATCCACGCCGTCGAGGGCTGCCCGTCACGACCCGCGCGGCCGGTCTCCTGGTAGTAGCCCTCCACCGATTTCGGCAGATCCAGATGCGCGACGAACCGCACATCGGGTTTGTCGATCCCCATCCCGAAGGCGATCGTCGCCACCACGATGAGCCCGTCCTCACGCAGGAACCGCGCTTGGTTGGTGGCACGGGTACGCGCGTCCAGGCCGGCGTGATACGGCACGGCGGCTATTCCGTTGGCGCACAGGAAGTCCGCGGTTCGCTCCACCGAATTACGGGACAGGCAGTAGACGATGCCCGCCTCCCCCGGATGCTCGGCGCGGATGAACGCCAGCAGTTGCTGATCGGCGCGATTCTTCGGCTCGATCCGGTACTGGATGTTCGGCCGGTCGAAGCCCGCGACGAAATGCTTCGCACCGGTGAGATCGAGCCGCTCGGCGATCTCACGACGCGTGGCCTCGGTGGCCGTTGCCGTCAGCGCGATACGCGGGACGTCGGGCCAGCGCTCGTGCAGCATCGACAGGGCCAGATAGTCGGGCCGGAAGTCGTGGCCCCACTGCGATACACAGTGCGCCTCGTCGATGGCGAAGACCGACACCGTGCCCCGGTCGAGCAGCTGCGCCGTCGATTCCAGCTTCAACCGTTCCGGGGCCAGATACAACACATCCAGCTCCCCGGCGACGAACTGCGCCTCCACCGTGCGCCGCTCGTCGGGAAACTGAGTGGAGTTGAGGAACCCGGCCCGCACCCCCAGCGCGGTCAGTGCGTCCACCTGATCCTGCATGAGCGCGATGAGCGGTGAGATCACCACCCCCACCCCCGGGCGCACCAGCGCCGGAATCTGATAACACAGCGACTTACCCCCGCCGGTGGGCATCAGCACCAGCGCGTCACCACCGGAAATCACCTGGTCGACAATCTCGTGCTGCAGGCCCCGGAAACTGTCGTAGCCGAAGACGCGTTGCAGAACCTGTTGCGCCGCACCAGTTTCCACACCTGCTGGTGCAGGGTCGGCCGTATCGAGCGTCTCCGGGGGATTCACGCCAGCCATCCTACGGACCTCGGCCGACGGAAACGATCCCCGATCCACAGCCGCACTCCATTCTTGGCCTCCGCTTCGCTGCGGCGGGGTTTCGGCTGTGTCTTCTGCCTTCGCTTCGCTGCGGCGGGGTTTCGGCCCTCTGGGCCTCGATTCTTCCCTTCTCCGCTCCTCCGCTTCGCTCCCCCGCTCCGGCAGTCCAGAATCGAGGCGGGCCGAAACCCACCCTGGAGCACCGTCCCGGGAGGGTTCAGCACAGTTGTCGGTCTGCGGGCTCGTGAGCCGGGCCGCCGCGATGGTTTCGACCCCTGGCCCCGACCCACCCGGGTGGACCATTCCCGGAACTTTCGCGCTGGTTGCTAGTCTCCGATTCGTGACTCGACCTGCCGCGATGCTTTCGGCGACCTCCGACGATGCGCAGGCGGTGCTCGCGTTGCGGGACGAGCTGGCGGGGTGGATGGTCGGCAACTCCATCGCGCAGTGGGTGCCCGGCGAATACCCGGCCGGTCGCCTGGCCACCGAAATCGGCTCGGGTGAGTGGTACGTCCTGCGGTCCGACGGCGGTGACCTCCAGGCCGCGGTGCGCCTGGCTTGGAACGATGCCGAGTTCTGGGGTGAGCACACCCCTGCCGGTTACGTTCACGGGCTGATGGTCGCGCCCTCGATGCGCGGCTTCGGGATCGGCAGCGCCGTCCTGCGGTTCTGCGCCGAGCGCACACTCGCCCACGGTCTCGCGACACAGCGGCTCGACGTCGTCGCGACCAATCCGGTGTTGCGCGCCTACTACGCCCGGCACGGGTTCGCCGAGGTCCGGCAGGTTCCGCTGCCCGCGCACTTCAACGGTGTCGCCAGTGTCGTATTACTGGAGAAATCCCTGGTCCCGGCGCCACGGGAGCCACTGAGCTGATCGCGTCCGGGGACGGTTCGCACAGGCGCGCGGACACCGCGACGCAGATAACCATGTCTGCGCCGATCCAGGTGACCGGATCGCGGCCCCACACTGCTGTGCTCGGGCCGCGATCCGGATCACCGTCGACGGAGCCTCACTCCCGCACGTAGTACCGCAGGGTTCCGTACGCGGTCAGGGCCGCGAACACGATGCCCACCGGGAGCACCGTCATCGCGACCACCGCGATGTCGTCGCCCGTGATGCGCGGGAAGACCTTGGAGGCGAACAGGTCGCCCAGGGCACGGTCGATCACCAGCGGGCGGGCGACGATCAAGCCGATCACCGCCAGCACAGAGCCCGCCAGCGCCGCGACCACCGCCTCCATCAGGAACGGCAGCTGCGTATACCAGCGGGTGGCGCCGACCAAGCGCATGATGCCGACCTCCTCGCGACGGGTGAACGCCGCGATCTGAACCATGTTCGCGATCAGCAGCAGCGCCGCCAGGGCCTGCAGCACCGCCAGGCCGAATGCCGCGTTCCGCAGGCCGTCGAACAGGCTGACCAGCCGATCGACGATGTCCTTGTCATTGCGCACGAATCCGACGCCGGGACGGCTCTGGAAGTCGGCGAAGATGCGCGGATACTGCCCGGTGTCGGCCATCTTGACCCGCAGCGAGGCCGGCAGCGGCGACTCACTGACATACTTGGCCAGCTCCGGCTGGTCCTTGAAGGTCTTCTCCTTGGCCTCGCGGATGGCTTCGGCGCGGTTGAGGAACTGCACCGATTCCACGCCCGGCTCGGCCTTGAGATCCGACATCAGGGCCCGGCACAGATCCTGGGAGCAGTCCGGATCGTTCGCCGAGACGTCCTCGGTCAGATACAGCCGCACCTCGAGCCGGTCGAGGAAGTACTGCTCGGTCTTGTCGGCCATCCGCACCGCGAGCATGCCGCCGCCGAGCATCGTCAGCGAGACGGCCGTGGTCAGGATCATCGCGATGGTCATCGTGATGTTGCGGCGCAGGCCGTTGAAGACCTCGCTGAACAGGAAGCTCGCGCGCATTACCGGCCCACCCCGTACACGCCGGTGGCCTCGTCACGAACCAGGCGGCCGCGATCGAGTTCGACCACGCGCCGGCGCATCGCGTCGACGATGTGGTTGTCGTGGGTCGCCATCAGCACCGTGGTGCCGGTGCGATTGATGCGTTCCAGCAGCATCATGGTGTCCTGACTGGTGTCGGGGTCCAGGTTGCCGGTCGGCTCATCGGCCAGCAACACCAGCGGACGGTTCACGAAGGCCCGGGCGATCGCGACGCGCTGCTGCTCACCGCCGGACAGTTCGCTGGGCAGCCGGTCCGCCTTACCGGACAGGCCGACCAGGTCCAGCGCCTCGGGCACGGCACGGTTGATGAACTTGCGGTTCTTGCCGATCACCTCCAGCGCGAAGGCCACATTCTGCTCGACCGTCTTCTGCTGCAGCAGCCGGAAGTCCTGGAAGACGCAGCCGATGCGTTGCCGCAGCCTGGGCACGCGGCGGCCGGGCAACCTGTCGACCCGGAAATCGGCGACATGCACCTCGCCGGCGGTCGGTTTGACCTCTTTCAGCAACAGTTGCATGAACGTCGATTTACCTGACCCGGACGGCCCGATAATGAAGACGAACTCGCCCTTGTCGACCTCGACCGAAACATTGTCCAGCGCGGGTCTCGTCGAAGTTTTATACGACTTGGTGACGTTCCGCAGGGTAATCACGAAGAGTCAGTGTAGCCAGCGAAGTCATGGCATTCTTCCCCCCACACCGGGTCATGCGATCTGTCACAGGGAAGTCAGTGGGCGGGCTCGGTCGTCATCGTGGATCCGGATACCGCATTCATGATCTTGGGGAGATCGGAATGGTCCGGAGTGGACGGTTTGACGAACAGATACACGACCAATGTCGCCACCCAGACGCTGACGAGGACGGCGGTCGATTTACGCAGTTTCACTCAAGCCCTCCCGGCGTAGTGCCGCGGCCACGCGCACCCGTAGCTCACGTCCCACATCGAATTGCTTACCCGGCAGCGTGCGGGCAACCATGCGGATGTTCATCTGGTCGACGGTCAGATCCTCCACGCCCATCACCGTAGGTTCGTCCAGCAGCAGCGATTTCAGGCGGCGATCCTGAAAGGCCCTGGCGCCCACCTCGTGCAGGATCTCGTTGACCTTGGTGATGTCGGCGGTGGCCGGAACCGGTATGTCGATCGCGGCGCGGGCCCAATCCTTCGACAGATTCGTGACTTTCACGATCTGACCGTTCGGCACGGTGACCACTTCGCCGTCGGGATTGCGCAGCGTGGTGATGCGCAGCGTGACGTCCTCGACCGTGCCCTCGGCGGGTTCGGACTGGCCGGTGACCGCGATCCGCACCACATCACCGAAGCCGTACTGCCGCTCGGTGATCAGGAAGAATCCGGCCAGCAGATCCTGCACGATGCGCTGCGCACCGAAACCGAGAGCGGCACCGATCACGGCGGCCGGAGCGACCAGGCCGCCGATGGGAAAGCCCAAGCGCTGCAGCACTTCCAGCGTCACCAGGAAATAGACGAGGGTCAGCAGCACCCAGGTGATGACCTGGGCGAGCGCGTGCCGATGCTTGGCGGCCTCGGTGCGGACCAGTGAATCACTGCTCTGGAATCCGGAGTCGATCCGGCGGGTGACACGGTCGCGCACGAAGGTCGCGAAGCGGCTGAACAGCATCGCGCCCACGATCAGCAGAACGATCTCGAGCCCGCTGCCACGCACGAAGTTGGTGAACTCGGTACCCGCTCCGGCGAGGGATGTCGTCATCGGCACATCCTCTCCGCAGTCAACCACGCACCGACACAAGCCATCTTGCCGACCGAACACACGTCAGACAGGTTACTACGGTTCCGCGGCGACCGAGCGGCCGTGATTGTGCCGTGATAGGCGAATCCGGATTTCATCTGCGATCGAAAATTCGCTGAATCACGCGTCCTGACGCATCCGCCAGCGGATTCCCTCTTCGATGAAGCCGTCGATATCACCGTCGAGAACCGCTGTCGGATTGTTCACTTCGAAGTTGGTCCGGAGATCTTTCACCATCTGGTACGGATGCAGGACGTACGAACGCATCTGGTTGCCCCACGAGGCACCCTCGGTGGTCTTGAGCGCATCCATCTCGGCGCGCTCCTCCTGCCGTTTGCGCTCGAGCAGTTTGGCCTGCAGCACCCGCATCGCCGAGATCTTGTTCTGCAGCTGCGATTTCTCGTTCTGGCAGGTGACCACGATGCCGGTCGGAATGTGGGTGAGCCGGACCGCGGAGTCGGTGGTGTTGACGCTCTGGCCGCCCGGGCCCGAGGAGCGGTAGACGTCGACGCGGACCTCGTTCTCGGGAATCTCGATGTGATCGGTGCCCTCGACCACGGGCAGCACCTCGACCTCGGCGAAGGAGGTCTGACGGCGACCCTGGTTGTCGAATGGGCTGATGCGCACCAGCCGGTGGGTACCCATCTCGACCGACAGCGTGCCGTAGGCATAGGGCACCTTCACCGCGAAGGTGGCGCTCTTGATGCCCGCCTCCTCCGCATAGGAGGTGTCGTAGATCTCGACCGGATACTTGTGGCTCTCGGCCCAGCGCACATACATGCGCATCAGCATCTGCGCCCAATCGGCGGCATCCACACCACCGGCGCCGGAGCGAATGTTGACCAGCGCCTCACGCTTGTCGTACTCACCCGACAACAGGGTGCGAACCTCCATCGCCTCCACATCGGCGTGCAGGGACGCGCGTTCGGCATCGGCGTCGGCCAGTGCGGCGGTGCGGGCCTCGCCCTCCTCTTCTTCGGCCAGCTCGTAGAGCACCGGCAGATCGTCGAGGCGTTGCCGCAACTCGGTGGCTCGGCGCAGCTCACCCTGCGCATGTGACAGCTCACTGGTGACCTGCTGCGCGTGTTCCTGGTTGTTCCACAGCTCCGGGTCCGCGGCCTGGTGTTCGAGTTCGTCGATACGCCGGCGCAGCTCGTCGATGTCGAGCACCGCCTCGACAGTCTTCAGCGTGGTGTCGAGTTCGGCGAGATCAGCGGAAACGTCAGGATGCACGGTGTTCCAATCTACCGGTCGCGTGCTGGGGCGGTGCAATCCGGCGAGGCGTGGTGCGGTATCGGACCCCAGGATGCCACCCGCCGGCACGACCGGGAGCGGACCGGCGGCCGACGCCGCAGACCGCGATGCTCAGCCGGAGACCGCGCGCAAACCGCCCGGACGCCGCCCGGTCAGCCGATCGAGCGCCGCGGCGGACGCATCGTCGGCGGGCAGGTGGACCTGGATGTACTGGTCGTCATCGGCGGACAGATCCAGACGCTCGTAGGCCAGGCGCAGCGGGCCCGCCTCGGGATGGTCCATCCGGACCACGCCGGTGGCGTCCGGCAGGCCGGGGATCGACGCCAGTCGCCGGGTGAACTCCGGGCCTGCCAGCAGGGAGAGGTCATCGATCAGCGCGGCGACGAGGGGGTCGGATCGGAACGGCCCCTGCTTGAGCGTGGCGATCGCCAGGTCGGCCTTGTGCTCCCAGTCGGGGTAGACGGCGCGGGCGCGCGGATCGGTGAACAGCCAGCGCGGCTGGTTCGCCGGCAGGCCGCCGTCGAGCTGCCCCGTCGGGCCCATCAACCCCCGATAGCCATCGGTGCAGGCCAGCACCTCGCCGATCCGGTTGAACACGGCCGCGGGAGCGGGGGCGAGCCGATCCAGGATCGCCAGCACCGGCGGTCGCACCACTCGATTGGGATGTGGGCTGCCGCTGCAGGTGAAGCCGGGCTCGGCGCCTTTGGCCAGCCGGTGCAGATGCACCCGCTGGGCCGGCGTCAAGGCGAGCACCTCGGCGAAGGACGACAATACGGCGGCCGACGGATGCCGATCGCGGCCCTGCTCGAGCCGGGTCAGATATTCGACGCTGACCCCGGCCAGGGTCGCCAGCTCGGCACGGCGCAGCCCCGGGGTCCGGCGGCGCGGCCCGGCCGGGAGGCCGACCTGCGCGGGTGCCACCGATTCCCGCAGGCCGCGCAGGAAGGTCCCGAGCTCGTTGTCGCTCACATCTCGAACCTAACAGCGTCGGCCGCGCGGAGGGTGGCCCCGCGACTACCACTCTCGGCACGGACTCCCTATCCGCCGCGCGCCCGGCCACAGTCGAGGGGAAGCGGCCGCCCGGCCGCGGCACCGACGCTCGAGGAGAGTCGAATTGTCCAGCAGTACCGTGAAACTCGCCGTGATCATCGCCAGTGTCCGGGAGGGCCGGTTCGGCCCGGTGGTGGCCGACTGGTTCGTCGAACAGGCCCGCCGCCACGAGGGTTTCGCGGTGCGGGTCGTCGATCTGGCCGAGGTGGACCTGCCGCTGGCCCTGCCCGCGATCTCGCCGATGATCGAGCCCGATCCGCCTCGCCCACAAGGGATGTTGCCGCTGACGCGCGCGCTCGACGAAGCCGACGCCGTCGTCGTGGTGACCCCCGACATCAACCGCAGCTATCCGGCCGCGGTCAAGGTGGCCATCGACTGGCATTTCACCCAATGGAGCGGTAAGACGATCGGGTTCGTGGGGTACGGCGGGAAGAGTGGCGGCCTCTACGCCATCGGTCACCTGCGACAGGTCTTCAACGAGCTCGACGCGCACACGGTCGGTGGCGTGGTCACCTTCCCGCGGTATTTCGAACTGTTCGACGCCGACGGCACACTGCACGATCCCTCCGGCCCGGAGACCGCTGCCCGCACCATGCTCGAGCAGTTGTATCGCTGGGCGGTACCCCTGGCTGCCCTGCGCCCCGCGGCCGAACCCGCATAGCACCCCGACAGCCCCCGAAATCGGCGCTCGGCCCGTCGACGAGCTCGCCGGCGACTCGCTCGCTGCCACCGTGTTCGGCCCGCTCAGTGGAACGCCGCGCGGCGGCCGGGACCGGGACCATTAGCCTCGATGCGTAAGAGCTGATTCGTGGACTTATCCAGCCGAACAGGAGGGTCGATGGGGACCATCGCCGTAACCGGTAGCGCGTCGGGTATCGGCGCGGCCGTCGCCGCGCATCTGGAGAAGGAAGGGCATCGGGTCATCGGCGTCGATCTTCGCGATGCCGATGTGACCGCCGACCTGGGCACACCCGAGGGCCGGGCGCAGGCGGTCGCCGAGATCACCCGGATCAGCGAGGGACGGCTCGACGGTTTCCTGCCCTTCGCCGGCGTCGCCGCCGCGACCGGCCGGCCCGGTGGCCTGGTGGTGTCGGTGAACTACTTCGGCGCCGTCGAACTGCTGGAGGGGCTGCGCCCGCTGCTGCGCGAATCCGATGCCGCCTCGGTGGTGCTGGTGTCGTCGAATTCCACCACGACACAACCGATGTGGCCGGTCGAACTGGCCGATGCCTGCCTCGCCGGCGAGGAGCAGCGCGCCCGGGAGATCGCGGAATCCTTCGGCGATCTGGGCGCCATCCAGGCCTACCCGGCCACCAAGGCGGCACTGGCCTGGTACGCGCGCACGAAGTCCGCCGAGTACATCGGCGAGGGCATCCGTCTCAATGCCATCGCACCGGGCATCATCGACACCCCGATGACGCAGGAGGGCAGCAAGGACGCGCTCACCGGCGAGGGGATGAAGCAGTTCCTCGCGATGACCCCGATCGGGCGGGCGGGACGACCGGAGGAGATCGCCGAACTCGCGGCATTCCTGTTGTCGGACAAGGCCGGATTCTTCGTCGGCTCGGTCATCTTCTGCGACGGCGGGATCGACGCCGCCTTCCGCGGTAAGGACTGGCCCGCGGTCTGGCAGCCGCAGCAGTGAACCGGTCGCCGGTGTGCGGGAAAGCCGCGCCCACTACGGTTGCGGTGTGAGCGAGCATGCCGGCGATCTCGAACTTGCCCTGCGCCTGGCCGATGAGGCCGACGCCATCACCCGTGAACGCTTCGGCGCACTGGATCTGAAGGTCGATTCCAAACCGGATCTGACGCCGGTGTCGGATGCGGATCTGGCCGTCGAGCGGGCATTGCGGGCCACGCTCATCGAGCGCCGCCCGCACGATGCGGTCCTGGGTGAGGAGTTCGGTGGCGATGCCGAACTCGTCGGCCGGCAGTGGGTGATCGATCCGATCGACGGCACCAAGAATTTCGTGCGCGGCGTCCCGGTCTGGGCGAGCCTGATCGCGTTACTGCAGGACGGCGTTCCGGTGGTGGGCGTGGTGAGCGCGCCCGCCCTGAGCCGGCGCTGGTGGGCCGCAACGGGTTCCGGCGCCTGGACCGCCTTCGGCGAGGGCGCCCCGACACCGATCTCGGTGTCCGCGGTGACGGGTCTGAACTCCGCGAGCCTCGCCATCTCGAGCCTGTCCGGCTGGCGCGATCTGGGCCTGCGCGATCAGTTGATCGACCTCACCGACCAGGTGTGGCGCACCCGCGGTTACGGCGATTTCTTCAATTACTGCCTGCTCGCCGAGGGTGCGGTGGACATCGCGACCGAGCCGGAGGTCTCACTGTGGGATCTCGCCCCGCTCGATGTCCTGGTGCGCGAGGCGGGCGGCACCTTCACGGCCCTGAACGGCACCCCCGGCCCGCATCACGGCAGCGCCGTCGCGACCAACGGGCTACTGCACGAATCGGTACTGAGTGCCCTGCGGGCCTGAACCGCACGATCGGGGCACAACTCGACAAGCCATGAGGACGCCGCATCCGCATCGATGCGGCGTCCGTCGTTGTCCCGGCGTTCACTCCGAAATCGGGGGCCGCGCTCTCCGTATGACGAAGGCGCCGGTCCAAGCCATGTTTCCGCACCGCCCGGCGCGATTGCCGCGGGTGCGCGCGGGATCGAGATCACCGCGATATCCGCTACTGCTCGACGGCGTTCTTACTCTGGAGTAAGATATACTTACTCGAAAGTAAGATGCTGGGACCGATCACCCGAACCCACCCGAGAAGACTGGTGACTATGAGCACTCGAGACACCGCAACCACGCGACGTCCGGATTCCGCTGTCGGCCTCAACCCGGTGAAGCGTGACTGGATGGGCGCCGCCATGCGGGTCATGACCACTATTACCGGGTCCGAGCTGGCCGAGAAGTACAACTTGCGCAAACCCATCGAACGGCTCACCTACGAGGGCACCAAGACCGGCTTCCGGACACTCGGCGCCGCGACCCGCGCGTTCGGCAAGGTTTCCGGCGGCGGAAAGCCGAAACGCCTGCCCGCCAACGAGTCCCGCACCAAGGACTACTTCGACCTCACCCCGACCGACGAGCAGCAGATGATCGTCGAGACGGTGCGCGACTTCGCCGGCGAGATCCTGCGCCCGGCCGCCTTCGAGGCGGACGCGGCGACCGCGGCCCCGAAGGATCTGCTCGAACGCGCCGCCGAACTCGGCATCACGCTGATCAACGTGCCCGAGGAACTCGAGGGCGCGGCCAGCGAGCGGGGCGCGGTCACCAATTCGCTGGTGGCCGAGGCACTCGCGCACGGCGACATGGGTCTGGCGCTGCCGATTCTCGCGCCCTCGGGTGTCGCGGTCGCGCTGTCACAGTGGGGTTCGGACGCGCAGCAGCAGACCTACCTCGGCGCCTTCACGGGTGAGAACGTGCCGCAGGCGTCGGTGGTCATCAGCGAGCCGCGCGCCCTGTTCGACCCGTTCGCGCTGCAGACCAAGGCCACCCGCTCCCCCAGCGGTTACCGGATCAACGGTGTCAAGAGCCTGGTTCCGGCCGCGGCCGACGCCGAGCTGTTCATCGTCGGCGCCGAAATCGACGGCCGCCCCGCGCTGTTCATCGTCGAATCCGATACCCCGGGTGTGGTCATCGAGGCCGATCCCAGCATGGGCCTGCGGGCCGCGGGACTGGGCCGGCTGATCCTGGACAACGTGGCCGTACCGGCCGAGGCGATCCTGGGTGACGGTGACGCCGCCCAGCGCGCCGAGGAGTACGCCGACGCGGTGCGGCTGGCCCGCCTGGGCTGGGCCTCGCTCGCCGCCGGCACCGGGCAGGCCGTGCTGGACTACGTCAAGCCGTATGTGAAGGAACGCGAGGCGTTCGGCGAGCCGATCGCGCACCGGCAGGCGGTCGCGTTCATGGTCGCCAATATCGCCATCGAACTCGACGGCCTGCGGCTCGTGACACTGCGGGGTGCGTCACGCGCGGAGCAGGGGCTCTCGTTCGCCCGTGAGGCGGCGCTGGCCCGCAAGCTCGCCACCGACAAGGGCATGCAGATCGGACTCGACGGCGTGCAGCTGCTCGGCGGGCACGGCTTCACCAAGGAACACCCGGTCGAGCGCTGGTACCGCGATCTGCGGGCCATCGGCGTCGCCGAAGGTGTGGTGCTCGTGTAGTTGGCGCGCTGACGCGCCCAGTTCAACAGCCAACTCCCCCAGGAGAACCCGAACATGATCAATCTCGAACTCCCGAAGAAGCTGCGGGCCAGCGCCAACCAGGCCCACCAGGTCGCCGCCGAGATCTTCCGCCCGGCCTCGCGCAAATACGATCTGGCCGAACACGAATACCCGGTCGAACTCGACACCATGGCCGCCATGGTGGAGGGCCTCGCGGACTCCGGCACCCAGGACATCTCCGGTGCGTCGGGCGGCCGTAAGGCCAAGTCGGGCACCGAGTCCGGTGGCGGTCACGCCACCGAACTGCTCGGCAACACCAACGGCGGCAACATGTCCGCACTGCTGAACGCTCTGGAAACCTGCTGGGGCGATGTGGGTCTCATGCTGTCGATCCCGTATCAGGGTCTCGGCAACGCCGCGATCGCCGCGGTGGCCACCGATGAGCAGCTCGAGCGGTTCGGCAAGGTGTGGGCCGCGATGGCGATCACCGAACCCTCGTTCGGCTCGGACTCGGCCGCGGTGTCGACCACCGCGGTACTCGACGGTGACGAGTGGGTGCTCAACGGCACCAAGATCTTCGTGACCGCCGGATCGCGCGCCACCCACATCGTGGTGTGGGCCAGTGTCGACAAGTCCAAGGGCCGCGCGGCGATCAAGTCGTTCGTGGTGCCGCGAGATGCCCCGGGCCTCACCGTCGCTCGCCTCGAGCACAAGCTGGGCATCAAGGCCTCCGACACCGCCGAGCTTCGTCTCGAGGACTGCCGTATTCCGGCCGACAACATCCTCGGCAGTCCGGAAGTCAACGTGGAGAAGGGTTTTGCCGGGGTCATGCAGACCTTCGACAACACCCGCCCGCTGGTGGCCGCGATGGCCGTGGGTGTCGGTCGCGCCGCGCTCGAGGAACTGCGCAAGATCCTCGAAGACGCCGGCGTGGAGATCTCCTACGACATCCCCGCCAACAACCAGCCCGCCGCGGCCGCGGAATTCCTTCGCCTGGAATCGGATTGGGAGGCCGCCTATCTGCTGTCGCTGCGCGCGGCGTGGATGGCCGACAACAAGAAGCCCAACAGCCTCGAGGCGTCCATGTCCAAGGCCAAGGCCGGCCGGATGGGCACCGACGTCACCCTCAAGGCGGTCGAGCTGGCCGGCGCCATCGGCTACTCCGAGCGAACCCTGCTGGAGAAGTGGAGCCGCGACTCCAAGATTCTCGACATCTTCGAGGGCACCCAGCAGATCCAGCAGCTGATCGTGGCCCGGCGGGTGCTGGAACTGAGCAGCGCCGAGCTGAAATAGGCTGGTAGACAATGAAAAACCGGTGCGAGTCTGCTCCTCGACTCGCACCGGTTCTTTCGTTCCCGGGCAGAGTGTTCTGTTCATGAGTCGGTCTCGGGCCGCCGCTGGGCCGCCTTCGACGGCGAGGCGAGCCGTTCATTCCGGTGCACAGTACAGCGCGGCGAATGCGCCTCGGCCGACGCGACTCAGCGGCAGCAATCGGGGTCGAGGACCACGCACAGCGCGGTGAGTGCGTCGCGTTTGGCGTGGTGTACGACGTTCATGCCGATGCGCTCGGAGTCGACGAGACCGGCCTTGCGGAGCTGACCGAGGTGATGGCTCACGGTCGACTCCGAGAGTCCGACCGCGGCGGCGAGATCGCCGCCGTTCTCGCCGGTGCCGGGACTGGCGAGCAGTAGCGACATCAGTTTCACTCGCACCGGGTCGGCCAGCGCCTTGAGTCGCAGGGCGACTTCGAGGGCGGCGGAGTCGTCGACCGGGCCCGCGGCCACCGGCGCACAGCACACCGGCGCGGACATGTCGATCACGGGCAGCGTCTTGGGCATGCAGACCAGACTACCTGCGATATTGACATATGTCGAAAAAGTGGCAGACTCGGCCTCATCACCTATTCGACATATGTCTCACTATGGAGGTTTTCATGTCCCGCGTGCAACTCGCCCTCAACGTCGACGACCTCGAGCGGGCGATCACCTTCTACTCGACCCTGTTCGACACCGCACCGGCCAAGCGCGAGCCCGGCTACGCCAACTTCGCGATCGAGCGGCCGCCACTGAAGCTGGTCCTGCTCGAGAACAGCGGCCAGGGTGGCACGATCAATCATCTCGGCGTCGAGGTCGACACCTCCGAACAGGTTCACGGCGAGATCGCGCGCCTGTCCGAGGCCGGCCTGTTCACCGAGGAGCAGATCGCGACCACGTGTTGCTTCGCCACCCAGGACAAGGTGTGGGTCACCGGCCCCAACGCCGAGAAATGGGAGGTCTACACCGTTCTCGCCGACACCGACAACTTCGGCGCCGCACCGGAATTCGCCACCGATGACGCCGAAGCCGTCCAGGCCTGCCGCAGCACCGGCAGTGCGCCCTCCGAGTCCGCTGTCGACGAGTCGGCGGCGTGCTGCACTCCCGGGGCGAAGGACAAGGCCACCGCCTCGGGCACCTGCCGCAACTGACCACACCGTCAGGGTGAGCGCGTTCACCGGGTGTTCGCTTGCCCTGCGATATCGATGTCGGTCAATATCGATGCATGTCCAAATCAGAGGTGTCGCCGGCTGCGCCGGTCGGCTGTGACCCCACTCCCACGGTGGGGCGCGCGTTGACCGGTGCGGAAGCGGTCGAGTTGGCGGTGATGTTCAAAGCCCTCGCCGATCCGGTCCGGTTGCGGGTGCTGTCGGCCATCGCGGCCCGCGCCGGTGGGGAGGCGTGCGTGTGCGATGTGTCCGACGGACTCGAGGTCACCCAGCCGACCATCTCCCATCACCTCAAAGTCCTGCGCGAGGCCGGGCTGGTCACCAGCGAACGCCGAGCCTCCTGGGTCTACTACCGCATCGTTCCCGAAGCTCTCGAACAACTGTCGTCGATACTCGGCAGACAGGACGCATTGGGGATGCCGGTGTGACGGCCACCGAATACGCCGATCACCCCGCGGTGGTCGGGAAGCTGTCGACACTGGATCGCTTTCTCCCGGTGTGGATCGGCGTCGCCATGGCGGCGGGTCTGCTACTCGGGCGTCTGATCCCCGGCCTGGGTGACGGCCTGTCCGCGGTCGAGGTGGACGGAATCTCACTGCCGATCGCGATCGGGCTGCTGGTCATGATGTATCCGGTGCTGGCCAAGGTCCGCTACGACCGCCTCGACACCGTCACCGGCGACCGCCGACTGCTCATCGGCTCCCTGGTATCGAACTGGCTGATCGGGCCCGCGCTGATGTTCGCTCTCGCGTGGCTGCTGCTGCCGGATCTGCCCGAGTACCGCACCGGGTTGATCATCGTCGGCCTCGCCAGATGCATTGCCATGGTGATCATCTGGAACGACCTCGCCTGCGGTGACCGCGAAGCCGCTGCCGTGCTCGTCGCGCTGAACTCGATCTTCCAGGTCGTCATGTTCGCCGCGCTCGGCTGGTTCTACCTTTCGGTCCTGCCCGGATGGCTCGGCCTGGAACAAGACGCGATCGACACCTCGCCGTGGCAGATCGCGAAATCGGTGCTGATCTTCCTCGGCATCCCACTGGTCGCCGGGTTCCTCACCCGCCGTCTCGGCGAGAAGGCTCGCGGGCGGAACTGGTACGAGTCGAGGTTGATTCCGCGGATCGGGCCCTGGGCGCTCTACGGGCTGCTGTTCACGATCGTGATCCTGTTCGCCCTGCAAGGCCACCAGATCACCTCACGGCCATGGGATGTCGTACGGATCGCCGTCCCGCTGCTGGCGTACTTCGCGATGATGTGGGGCGGCGGCTACCTCTACGGACGCCTGGCCGGGCTCGGCTACGAACGCACCACCACCCTCGCCTTCACGGCCGCGGGCAACAACTTCGAACTCGCCATCGCCGTCGCGATCGCCACCTACGGCGCCACCTCCGGCCAAGCCCTCGCCGGAGTCGTCGGACCCCTCATCGAAGTCCCCGTACTCGTCGGCCTCGTCTACGTCTCCCTCGCCCTACGCAACCGTCGAGACCAGCGACGTCGTGATCACCAAGGGCCGCGGCGACAGGTGCCCGTACTTCCCCGGCGTCGACCATCGCGACTGGAAACTCGATGACCCCGCCGGGCTCGGCATCGACGCGGTCCGACCCATCCGCGACGAAATCCGTTCGCTCGTAGAGCAACTGGTGGCACAACTGGTGCTGCGGCAAGCCTGAATTGGCACGGTGCACCGGTGCACCTGGGCGCGAACCGGCCAGAGGGAACAGCGACATGTGCACGTCTCCAGAGGGGCCGCCGTGGCGATCGCGTTGCCCGGTCCAGCGCATTCGGAACATCGACAACAGGACATCGTGGGTCTGCGCGTTCCCGCCGATGCGGAAGCTTGAACTTCTTCCCGTCACGGATATCCCGGAGGACCGTGCCAAAGGCGGCGGTCCCTTGGTGGTTGTCGCGCCGATGTCGTGGTCGCCGAGGTGTGGGTCAGGCCCTGGACGGCGGCGCGGAGGCATCGGGACCGGTGGTGGCCAGACGCGACCAAGGGTGTGAACCACGCGGGGAAACACCGAACTCCCATCGGTCTCCCGCCTGCGCGGGTGAGGTGTCGGCGACCTGCTGAATCGGGGCACCCGAACCGGGCCCGGCGGTTGTGCCGGTGTCGGAAGCCTGATCCGGGCTCGTTCCCGATCCATCGGTCGAGGTCGCCTCCGGGACCGACGACTGATCCGGGCTCGGGGCCGAACCGTCGGTCGAGGTCGTGCCCGGGGCCGAGCCCTGGTTCGGAGTCGACTCCGAACCATCGCCTCGAGCCTGTCCCTGATCACCTGATGTCTGGTCCTGGTTCGTACCGTCGCCGGGGCTCGAGCCGTCATCGGTGCCGGGCGTCGAACCGTCACCCGGAGCCGACTCCGAACCTGGCGTTGTATCCGCCTCCGAATCCGAGGGCTTGTCACCGTCCGGTTTCTTGTCCGCGTCCGCGCCGTCCGGCTTGTCCGAGCCGGGCTTCGAGTCATCGCCCGTGCCCGAGCCGTCCTCCGAGTCGGTACCGGTCCCGTCCTCCGGCTTCTTGTCCGGATCGGAATCCTTGTCCGACTCCGGATCGGCGCCCTCGCCCGAGTCGGCTCCCGTGCCATCGGCGGGTGCTTCTCCCGTGCCGTCACTCGGCTGTGTGCCATCCACCGCCGGCGGCGGTGCCGCAGGCGGCGCCTGTGCCACGCCGCCATCGTCGTAACCCGCGTCCGAGTAGTCGTCGGAGCCCGTTCCGGAGCCCAACATCGACATCATCATCATCGCGGCGCCGAGCATCCCACCCATACCGCCCGTCGGGTCGGCACTCGCGCCGGAACCGCCGACGAGACCATCGAGCCCCGATCCGGTCTGCTGGGACGGATTCTGCTGCGACGGAATCTGCTGGCCGCCCGAGCCGAGATCATTGGGAACATCGGAGGACGAGCTGTCATCCGGCTGCGCCCCGGATCCCGTCGGATCCAGCGATGTCGGCGACGACGTGCTGTCGTCTATCGGCGAAATCGACTGGCTGGGGGTCAGTGAACTCGGCGTCAACGAACTCGACGGAGTCTGCGATGGCAGACCGGGTGTATTCACGGACGGCAAATTCGGTATCACCGGATCGGGTGTGGTCGTGGACGAGTCCGTCGGAGCCGGGGTCACCGCCGGTGTCTTCTCCTTCGGTGTCGTGCTCTTGTCCGGTGTGTTTGTGTCGTCCGAACCGCCCCCGTCATCGGAGCTGTCGTCGGAGCCGCCCCCGAAGGGGAACCATTTCTGCGAGTACGCATATCCGCCGGCCGCCAGCACACCGAGCGCGATCAGGCCCTTGTGCTTCTTGACCTTGCCCCAGTCGAATTTCTTCTTGGGGTCCTTCTTGTCGCCGTCATTCTTGCCGTTGTCGGATTCGTTCTTGGTCTTCGTGTCCTTATCGCCCTTGCCCGAGCCGTCCTTGTCCGTATCTTTTTCCCCGTGCAGCTTCTTCTGAACCCCTCCTAACTCTCCATCTTTCTCCTTCACCTCTTCCTGTTTATCCGCTAACTGCTGTTCCTTTGACTTCAGCTCCCCATCCAGCGGCTTCTCTTTTTCCAGCTGTTCCCTTCTTAATTTGTTCATTGCCTCCAGGTCGTCCGGTTTTTCCCCGACCAGCTTTTCTATTTCCTTTATGTGTTCGGCATCTTGCGATGCCTTTCTGCCTTTCAGCTCTTGCACCTCACGAGCCAGGGCGTCCCGCTCCTTTTCCAGCTTCGCCTTTTCCGCCTCCAAACTCTTCTGCTGCCGTTCGAGCGCCGCCTGCGACTCGCCATCGCTGGGCTTCGCAGCTCCGGCCTCACCATCACCCTTGGGCGCGGCCCCCTCACCGTCCCCCTTGGGCGCGGCCGCCCCATCAGGCGCACCTGCTCCCGTTCCATCACCACTCTTTGGAGGCTCCCCCATTGGTGGTGGTGTCGCCCTCGGCGTCCCATTACTCGGATCGCGAGGAAGTTCTGATCCCGGCTCAGGCGTTTTATCCGGATCCGGATTTGATTTCGCTTCCCCGTCTGGTTCCCCCTGCAGCTCGTTCTGAAGCTCGTCCAACTCCTTTTGCTTCGCCTCCAGCTTTCCGTGTATATCATCCAACTGCTGTTTTATGGCCTGCAGATCCTTTTCCCGCGGAATCATCTTTTCCGCGTGTTTCGCTTTTAAATCCTCCAATCCACTTTCGTTGCCCGGATTATCCTTCGAAAATTTCGACAAATTTATTTCATTTTCTGCATCCTTCACTGCGTTGTCGTTGCGCAGGAGCTCATAGTCACGGTCCAGGCGTAACCGCTGTCGCCTCAGATCAGCCTGTTCCGCCTTCAAATTCTCAACCCGCTGTTCCGGCGTACTCGGCCGCTCCGGCGAACCCGCCTCGTCGGGCCCCTTCGTGCCACTGCTTCCGTCGGGGTTCCCCCCCTCCGCATCACCGGACTTGGCAGTCCCGGGCGGCTCTTCTTCTCGAGGCCGTTGTCCCGAATTGCGCTGACTCTCACGAAGATTCCGCTCCGCGTCACACAGTGCATCGTTCCTGGCGTTCAGATCGTCATCCGTGTCGTAGAGCTTGTCTTTTTTGTCGGCCAGGTCCGCCTGCCTGTCCTCCAGCGCCTTTTTCTCCTCCAGCAGATGCTCTCTCGACGGCTTCCCGTTGTGCTCCGCGGTCGCCCCCGGACGATCTGTCTCCTCCAAAGCCTGCTTGTTCCTAGCGATATCCGCGTTCAGCTCCTCCGATTCGGCTTGATGCGCCGAGAGCTTCTCCCGGTACTGCTCCCACTCGCCGTCCAGCTGTTTTCTCGCTGCGCCGAGATCCTCACTCAGCCTCTGCTCCTTGGCACTCAGCGCATCGTTCCTGGCCCTCAGTTCGCGGCCCTCGTCGTACAGCCTGTCGGCTTTGGTGACCCACTTTTTATCCCTGTCCTGCAGCTCTTTCCGCTGCTCCGGATTCAGTTCCGATTGTCCAGCTGCCGCTTCGTCGTGATCCAACTGGTCCCCGGCCGCGCGGTGCTTTTCCACCGCCTTCCGGTTGTCCGCCTGTTCGCGATCGAGTTGCCGACGCTCTTCCTGGAGCTCCTCCTGCCGCTTCGCGAACGTTTCATCGGCCTTGCCGGATGGCTGGGCCGGTTCCCGTTCCTCGCTCGGTTGACGAGCGGCCGGTTCCTCCGGACCGGTCGGTTGCCTATCAGGCTTCGCTTCCCCGGGCTCAGTCCCATCAGGCTTGGCAGGCTGGGCCGGATCGGTAGCCTCACCCTCACCGGCAACCTTCACGGGCTGCTGACTCGCGCCCGGTGCGGTGTCATCACCTTCTCCCGTACGCGGCCGCAGCGGCTCCCACTCGCGCACTGGCCTGGCCGCACCGGTTTCCGCGGCGGCCGGCCCACCGGGCTTCGACTCCGCCGCTCCAGCCGCTGGTTTCGCGGGACCCGTACCTGCCTGTCCGGCACCGGATTCCGATGCACGCGGACTCGACGCACGCTCCCCGGTCCCAGATCCCGGGTTTTGCTGCCCACCGCTGGGAGCACGATCCCCACTGGCCGACGCCGCACCCGGCGGCACGACCTGTCCCGACGAAGCCTCACCACCCGAACCCGCGGGCCGAGCGGCAGTGGAGGTCTGCGCGGCTCCCGGGTCGTTCGGGCCCGCAGTCTCTTCGACCTTCGGAGTACCTGATCCCTCCTCGGCCGTCCGAGTCACCGGCCCCTCACCAGGTGGGGTTGTCTCGGCGGGCTTTGCCGCCGCCGGCGGCGCGGGCTCGGCTGCTCCTTGGTCCGTGGCGGTGTCGGTCGCGCCGGCTCTATTGGGGTGCGGCGTCTCGGTGGTCTGGGCCTTGCCGATATCCTCAGCGCCGGGCCCACTCCCCGGGTTGCCCGGCTCACCGGTCGAAGCGCCGTCACCAACCAGGGGCTGGCCTGCCGAATCGCCCTGGGTCTGGCCTCCACTCCACACTGTCGGATCGGGCGAACCGAGCACGTCCTTCTCAGGCGGTCCCCACACCGACACGTTCTCAGGCGGTCCGTACACCGACTCCTTATCGCGCGGACCCCACACCGACGAATCACTCGAACCGTCCGTGGCGTCTGCTCCCTGCCTCGGCGGCGATGGGTTCGTCTCAGGGCCGGTCCCATTTCCCGGCGGAGTCGGCGAACTCTCCGGTGAGCCGGATGCGGAATCTCCCGAACCACCCGTCGGCGGTCTGGGCGCTTGGCTCGAAGACGGTCCTTCTGTCGATCCGCCGCCCGGGCGGTGGGAGCCTCCGGTCCCGCTCGATCCGGTGCCACTCGACGAGCTCGAATCCGACTGCCCCCCAACAGGGCTCGCCGGCCGGGGCGCCGTATCCGGCTTCGGAGTCGGCTCCGACGGCCCTCGAGGTGAATCCGAGTTCATCCTCGGACCGTCCGGAGCGGCGCCGTCGGCCGCGCCCTTTCCCTCTGCGACCGCGCCTACGAGGACGGGCTCCTGGGTTTGGGAAACCACATTCGATGCGTCGACGGGCACGGGCTCGGGCGAGGTCTTGGGCGAGAAATTCTCCGGAACCCGCAGGGGGACATCGGAAGAATTCACCGGGATGGAGTCGATGGCACGCTCCGACGGGAACAGGCCGGGGGTCGACTCCGTCAACTTGATGCCGCTGCGGTTTTCCGGCAGGTTCGTCGACGATGGCAGTTTCACATCCGGCGAATTCACCGGCCCGGATACCTCCGCCAGCGCCTTCGACGACAGCCCCTTCGCATCGACCGCCTTCGAGACAGGCACGTCCGCCGAGACAGACCGGCTCGGCATCGTGGGATGCGCCGCACTCGCCCCCGGCGCCGGATGGGCGAGCCCCGCGGGCAACGCTCCGGCGATACCACCGAACAACCCCGTGGTGATCGCGGCCTTCAGTTCTTCGCCGGTCGGCATGTGCCCGCCGTTGAGCATGGCCTGCAAACCGACGCCGGCACCAGCGCCGGCGATACCGGAAGTACCACCTAACAAGGCCACCCGCACGATGTGATCCGCGATCTTCGGATTCGCGCCGGCGGATCGACCGATACTTCGGTTCATCCATGGCGCGACCTTGTACGCGACCCCGGCACCGACAGCGCCGCTGCCCGCGCCGACAAGTACCGACGACAGGATGTTCCCCACCTCGTAGTGGTCCCATTTCCCAGTACTCACAAGATATGTTTGCGCGATGACGTCGGTGGCGCCCATGCCCAACCCACCCATCACCGCGCCGCGCCCGACAATCCGCGCCAACGGCCATGCGGCCCGCTGCGTCGTTGCCTGGCCGCCCACCTTCCGCAGCAAGTTGCCGAGCCCCCGGACCGCTGCCTTCCATCCTGCTTCGGTCCGCGCCCGGTCCGCGGCCGCTTTGGCGACGCCCGTGGGGCCGCCGAGTGCGAGTTCAGCAGTGATCATTATCAGCAGCACGGCGGCGCCGGATACGATCATCGCATTCGTGTAATCCACGTTGTAGCGCGTCGACACCAGCTGCCCGGACAACGACAGGGCATGTTCGGATGAATTTCGCAGATATTGAGCCGTCTGCGCATTTGCAGGGGCCCTCGAATCGGCAACGGCTCCGGAAAGCGCCTCTTGTTCGGCTGCCGAGTTCTTATCGAAACGCGCTGCCGCGTTCTTACACTCGGCAGCGCATTTCATCAGGACGTCATTTACTCGATCACCGTTCTCGACTTTGTAGTCGGGAGAGTGACCGAGAATCGAGCCGACCAGCCAATCCGGAAATTCACCGGGTATCTTCAGCGGGTCCATGAGAGCGACCCTGCCGAGAAGCTACCGGACTCGACCGGCACAGCAAACGCGCCGGTCATCACGAGGTGCGTGTCCGGCATAGAACGATGGTCGCGCACATCTCCGTCACCCCGGCCGACTCGCGAGGTCTTTCGAACTGTACCGCTCGGCGGTTTCCACGAGCAGCCGTTGCAGGACCTGAGCCGGCGCACTGGCTTCCCCCATTCTCATCTGCACCTCGACGAAGGCGTCGGCCAGCGCCATGCCCGGTTCGAACCTGCCGCCCCGGAGCCCATGTTCACGCAATTGACCGCGCCACCGGCGATAGTCACCGACGATGGCGCCGACCGGGATTTCGAACCGATTGTCGCCACGTTCGGAAAGATATTCCGAAATCAATCTCCGCTGCGATATCGAATGTGCACGCAGACCTCCCGTGATATCGAGGACGCGACCGAGTTCCCGCGCAATGGTGAAATACACCGGCCGGTCCTCGCATTCAGCCGCTACCTGCCCTGCGAGCAGGCCGACATCCTTCGCGACAGCGATATTCAGGGTCATACGCGCGACACCAGGGACCACATCCCGCTCGCCCAGGTCGCCGACCCGGTCCAGGCCGATGGGCTCGGCCCCGCAATCTGCGATCGCGAATTCGGGCAGTACGAGGTACGGATGCGCGGTGAGGACATCGTCGAGGGCGCTCGCGATTTCGCGAAGCGTATCGAGTTCGATGCCCGGAGTTTCGAATCCGACGACTCGCAGACCGTGCCGCTCCTCGAGGATGGCGGCCAGCTCACGAGCCTCGTCCGGGGAGGCGAGCCTGCGGCTGTCCGGCTTCTCGTCGCGTTGGGCACGAATCGGCGCCGCCGACACCGGTTTCCGGATGTTCGGGCCGTGCGGGGCTTTCGACCCCGGCGCATTCGGCCGGCCCCCGTGCCCGCCACCGGGCCGGGTGGAGGGTGCCGACACTTTGCCCGGTGCGGCGGGAGCGGACGAACCGGTGCCACGTGGGCTCCGCGACCACGGCGTATCCGCTCGTTGCGCCGCGGCGGGCTTATCGGCCGCCTTCGAGGTCTGGTTCTCCGCGGCCCCGCGCGGCGCCGGGCGCTTGGCGTCGGATGCCTGCACACCGGATGCCGGTTGCGAACCACCGGCAGCGGGGACGGACGCATCGGACGAACTGTCGCCGGCGGTTGCCGGCGCCGCATCGGACGCGGCGGGATTCGGCGTAGCAGCCGAGGGTTTCGTTCCGAGCGGATCCGCCCCCTCCGGCCCGGCGCCGGCGACAATGCCGGGAGCAACCGATACATCCGGCGGGGTACCGGGCACCGACGATCGAGCCGGATCGCCCGGCTGCCCGGCGGATACCCGATCGGCGGCCGCAGCCGGAGCGATCGGTGCGGACGCACCGGTATTCGAGCGAAAGTCATTATCGGACAATGCATTACGCGTGATTCTCTTACCTGCAGAATCCGCGGCCTCGAGGTTGGAGAGCACTCCTTCGAGCGCCTTTCCCTGCCCGGACAGCAACGTCAGCATTTGTTTCAAGCTGTCCATCAAGGCATGTGAGTCGGGCACATAGGTCTCGGCGAAGGCACGACCGGTCTGGTCGTCACCCCAGAAATTGCCTTCCTCGGCCATCACGGCCCGAAGTTCGTCGTAGGCGCGGCGCACACTGTCGGCGATCGAATCGTATTCCCGCGCGACCTCGCGCAGCCGATCCTCGTCGACCCGCAGCTCCTGCCCCATTCCGCGACCACCTCACTCGGTTGCCGACGATTCTCCGGTCTCCAGGCAGATTTCCTAGTGATGGGAATGATCGCGATGGCGACGCGCGATAATCACACCCGGAGTCCGGATATCGCCGGCCGCATGAGGAACGGAGCGAGAGTGGGCAGTGCGATATCGACATCGGCCGCCACGATCCGACGCCCCCGCGGCCCCCTCGAAGATGTTGCCCGGTAATGGATCCACTGATCCCCGACGACAACGAACTCAAGGCCCACGCCCGCATGGAGATCAACAGCCTCCTGGACGCCTACGACGACCAGATGCGCAGCGTCGCACAAATCCGCGACCAACTCCACACCCTCCGAATCCAGGCACGATCCGTCGACGGAACCATCGAAGCAACCGTCGACTCGGCGGGCGTCGTCACAGAAATCCAGCTCAAACCCGCCGCCCTACGCAACAAACCCGACAAACTCGCCCAAATGCTCACCGAAGTCATCCGCGAAGCAGCAACACACGCCGAAAGATACGCCGCACAAACCGTCGAACCCCTCAACGAAATCGTCGGCCGACTACCAGACCTCCCCGATCTACTCCCCGGCGCCCCGAGCCTGCGAGACCCCTTCCCAATCGACCGCGAAGACGACGCACCGTCGCCCTGAGCTGGATCATTCGCCGCACGGCCGGTCAGGTCGTGGACGGCAGCGAAGAATCCGGGCCGGTAGTGGACAGTCGCGACCAAGGGTGCGCACCGCGTGGGGAGGCACCGAACCGCCAGCGATCCCCGGGCCGAGCGGGTGAGGTGTCGGCGACCGACTGAGTTGTAGTCGTCGAGCTTGGGTCCGCCTGCGAATCGGAAGCCGGGCCCGGCTGCTGATCCGACGGGGCAGCACCGCCGTCGGCGGCCTGGTTCGCGCCGTCTGCCGGGTCGGCATCCTGGTTCGATCCCTGTTCCGGAGCCGGAATCGAACCGTCCGGGTTCGGAGCCGAACTCGCATCATGGGTCTGCCCCGGGGCGGCGTCGGTACCGGCCCCTGGCCCCGAAGCCGATTCCTCGCCGGGCTCGGTGCCCGCCCCCGCGTCGGGGCCCGAGGCTCCCTCCGAGGCCGGTTCGGATCCGTCACCCGCATCGGGTCCAGCCTCGTTGTCCGCTGCGGGCCCCTCGTTCGCATCCGTGCTGGAACCGTCTTCTTTGTTCTCGTCCGCACCGTCTTCGTTCGAATCCTGTTTCGAGTCGTCGCCCGGGGCCCCGGGGTCCTTGTCCGACTCCGCACCGGAATCCTTGTCCCCCTCCGGATCACCACCCTCACCTTCGCCCTCGGCAGGCGCAGCACCCGGCTGCGCACCGTCACCCTGCGGCGGCGCGGGTGCCGCCTGTGCCACGGCGTTGTCGTCATAGCCCAGATCCGGATCGTCTTGCGGCTGCATCGCACCCATCATCGACATCATGGCCATGGCATTCGCGGCGGAGCCGATCAAACCTCCGATTCCTCCCGACTGGTCCGAACCCATCCCGGCACCGCCGACGACACCACCGAGACCTGATCCTTGCTGCTGAGCCGGAACCTGTTGGTTGTCGATCGGCTGCGCACCGGGTCCCGTCGGATCCACCGGCGTCGGCACGGTCGGTGGCGAGTTGTGATCCGGCAGAGTATTTGCCGGGTTCGGAGTCACCGGAGTCGGCGTCACGCTGCTCGGCGGAAGATACGGCGTGGCACTCGACGGCGCACTCGGCGTCACCGGAGTCGGTGTGACCGGAGTCGGTGTGACCGTCGGGTCCGGCGAAGCCGGGGTCACCGACGGCGCCTTCTCCTTCGGTGCCGGATTCGGTTCCGGCCCTGCGTCATCGGAGTCGCTCCCGCCGGCACTGTCCTCGGAGCCGCCCCCGAAGGGGAACCAGTTCTGCGAGTAGGCATATCCGCCGGCTGCCAGCACACCCAGCGCGATGAGCCCCTTCTTTTTCTTGAGCTTGCTCCAATCGAACTTCTTTTCGGGGGCCTTCTTGTCGCCGTCTTTCTTGTCGCCGTCTTTCTTGTCGCCGTCCTTGTTGTCGCCGTCCTTGTTGTCACCGTCTTTCTTGTCGGCGTCCTTCTGCTCGCCGTCCTCCTTGTCAGGCGGGTCCTTCTTGCCATTGTCGGACTCGTTCCTGCTCTCCTGGTCCTTGCCGTCCTTGCCCCCGTTCGTGCCGTCGTCGGACGTGTTCTCGGACTTCTTCGCCTGACCATCACCGTCTTTGCCCGACCCAGCATCGTCGACCTTGGCCGTCCCCGCCGACGGCTCCTCGGTCCCACCGGTGCGTCCGCCGCCAACACCGGCCGACGGCGAATCCGTCCCACCGGAGCCTGCCTCTCCTGCACCAGAATCCGGTGGAGCTGTGGCGGGCCGCCGGCCCGTGGGCGGTGTTTCGCTCGCCCCCTCGGGACCCGCCGGTTTCGCACTCGACCTTCCATCCGGGTCACCGGACTTCGCCGCACTGCTCTGCTGCGCCGGGGCCGGATCACCGGTTTTGCCGGGCGGTGGGGTCGCGCTCTGCCCATCCTCCTGCCGACCAGCGGAACCGTTGTGGGGCCGGCCTGCCCCTTCATTGTTTCCGGTACCGGACTCCTGCGCCGATTTCGCCTCAGGCGGGCCGTCCGGCTTCCTCGACATTGCCGATGCCGCAGGAGATTCCGCATTCAGCCGGTTTTCCGTCCGGTAGTGCTCCAGTCCCCTACGGACATACGCGACGGCTTCGTCGGCATCCCCGCCATTGCGCCGATTGGCTTGCACGGCGTAATCGATCGCGTCCACCACCTGCGACTCGGTAACCCCCGGAGGCAACTCGGGCAGCGGATTCCGGGCCAGATATTCCGCGCCGGCCTCACTTTTGAGTGAGATTCCCTTATCCATCAATTCATTCAGATGGCCGCGGTATCTCTCGCCCAGCGATGCCGGATCATCGGCCCCCTGGCGAGGGGGCGGCGACTCACCCGAATCGCCTTCTCGGCTCTGCTGCTGCCCGTTCGGCTCCGGACCGACGGCCTGCTTCGGGGCAGCCTCCTGCATACCTCCGCTCTCCAGCGCACCACCGGTTCGATTCTCACCGGCAGCTGCGGTACTGCCTGCACGCGCGTTCGGCGCGGGTCCACCGGCTTGCGGACTGCTGGTACCACGCGAGGAGCCGTCGAAATTGATGTTGTGGTTTTCCAGGCGGATTGCGACGTTGCCGATGAAATCGTTGACATCTCCACCACTGAGCCTGGTAACTCGCATGGCGTCATTGATCGCGGTCACCGCACGGCCTGTCGGAAACCCTTCGGCGGGGAAGCCGAATCTCGCCGCGAGGGTCGCGGTATCGGGCCCTCGCTGAGCGAACGGCCCCGAATCCCAGATCATTCGCAGCAAGTGGCCGTGCTCCCGCTTCAACGCCACCACCGCGGGGTTCAGCGGCTCACCGGGCCCCGTTTCATCACCACGCCCGGTCTCCGGCGCGGCGCCGTCGGCGTTGCGATCGACGGCCCCGTCCGGTGCCGCTTCGCCCTTGCCCGTACTCGCGTGTGCGGCCTCGCCCGATCCGGCAGTCTGGTTCTCACTTCCGGTGCGCGCGGCTTCCCCACCCGGTCCGGGCCTGTTGGTGCCGTGTGCGGCCTGGTCGCCCGGACTGCCTGTCGACGCGGGAGGTGTTGCCTTCTCGTCGGCAGACTGGGCCGGAGCCCGGGGCGCCGGCTCGGTGACCGGCTTGACCGCGCCCGGTTCACCCGTGGGGGTGCCGGGCGGGCGGGCGGCACTTCCGGTGCCCGAATTCTGTTGGCCACCAGGCGAAGCGCTCTCACCAGCCGCTTGCGGCTCGGCTCCGGTACGTCCTGCACCGGTCTCGCCCGCGCCGGCTCGACCAGGGTGCGGCGTCTCGACAGTCTGGCCCTTGGGAATGTCGGCCCCGGCGGCCCCACTTCCCGAACCAGGCTCCGCACCGGACCTGAACACGAGTTTGTCCCCGGGCATGACCGCAGACGAATTCATCTGCCCGGGCGGGATCTTCGCGCCGAACTTGCCCCCCTCCGCGGGCTTGGACACCAGCTGGTCCCCCGCCGTCACCCCAGAAGAATTCATCTGCTCGGGCGGAGTCTCCGCACCGGACCTGCCCCCCGCACGGGGCTTGTACCCCAGCATCGGTGGCGCCGACTCCGACGGTGGCGCAACGACTCTGCGCCCTTCCGGCGCCGACACCTGGCCGGGGCGAGCCGTGGCCGTCCCCGGACGAGCGAGCGCGACGGGTAGCGCTCCCGCCACACCACCGAAGAATCCGGTCGTCAACGCCGCTTCGAGTTCATCGCCCGTGGGCACGTGACCGGTGAGCAACCCCTGCAAGAGCACTCCCGCACCGGAACCGGCGACACCGGAACCGGCGCCGAGGAACGCTGCCTTCGTCACCTGCCGCACCACGGGATTCACGGCGGCGGACCGGCTGAGTGAGCGGTCCATCCATGGCGCGGCCTTGTACGCGATCACCGAGCCGACGGCGCCGCTGCCCGCGCCGACGACGATCGACCGCACGATGTTGCCCACCTCGTAGTGGTCCCATTTCCCGCTGCCGACCATGTACACCTGTGCGGCAATGTCGGTGAGGCCCATATTCGCGGCCCCCATCAAGGCACCGTGTCCGGCAAGCCGCATCAGCGGCGACGCGGCCCGCTCTGTCGTAGCCCTGCCACCCACACCCTTCACCAGATTGCAGAGTCCCCGGACCATGGCCTTCCATGCGGTTTCGGTCCGCGCCCGATCGGCCGCCGCTTTGACAACCCCTGGCCCGCCGAGTGCGAGATCCACGACGATCGTCGCCAGCAGTACCCCGCCGCCGGCTATTATCAGCGCGTTCGTGTAATCGACATTGTCCTGCGTCGACTGCAGCTGCCCGGACAGCGACAGGGCATGCGCGGACGAATTTCGCAGGTATTTCGAAGTCTGCGTGTTCGTGGACGCTCTGGACTCGGCAATCACTCCGGAAATTGCGTCTTTTTCAGCCGCCGCGTTCTTGTCGATGCATTCCGCCGCTCTCGCACATTCGGTGGCGTATTTCACGAGGGCATCGTTGACTCGACTACTTTTCTCCACGATGTAGTCGGGCTTGTGGCCGAGGATCGATCCGACCAGCCAATCCGGAAATTCAGCGGGTATCTGCTGTGGGTTCACGACGCATGTCCGATCGAGCGCTCGCCGGAATCGAGCGGCGCCACGACGACGCCCCGGTCACACCCTGGGTGCGACCGGCGCGGGACGGCATTCGCGGACGTACCGGTCACTCCGGGCGCCGCGTAACGACTTTCGGACTGTAACGCTGCGCGGTTTCCACGAGCAGCCGTTGCAGGACCTGCGCCGGCGCACCGGCTTCCTCCGTTCCCATCTGCACTTCGGCGAACGCGTCGGCCAGCGCCATACCTGGATCGAACCGGCCGCCGGGCAGTCCGTATTCACCCAATCGACCGCGCCACCGGCGATAGTCACCGACGATGGCGCCGACCGGAATACCGAATCGACTGTCACCACGTTCGGAAAGATATTCCGCAATCAATCTCCGCTGCGATATCGAATGCGCACGCAGCCCTCCGGTGATATCCAGGACGTGCCCGAGTTCGCGCGCGATGGTGAAATACAACGGCCGGTTCTCGAAGTCCACTCCCGTCTGCCTCGCCAGCAGACCGACATCCTTCGCGGCAGCGGCATTCAGGGTCATTCGCACGACGCCCGGGACCGCTTCCCGCTCGCTCCGAACGGCGGACCGGTCCAGGCTCGTGATCCGCACTCCGCAATCGCCGATCGCGAATTCGGGCAATACGAGGTAGGGATGCGCGGTGAGGACATCGTCGAGCGCGCGCACGATCTCGCGGAGAGTGTCGAGTTCGATTCCCGGAGTGTCGAATCCGAGGACTCGCAGACCGTGCCGGTCCTCGAGGAGCTCGGCCAGCCGGCGAGCCTCGTCCGGAGCGGCGAGCCTGCGCTTGTCCGGTTTCTCCTCGCGTCGAGCGGCAGCCGGCGTCGCCGGTTTCCGAATGTTCGGGCCGTGCGGCGCTTTCGTCCCAGGCGAGTTCGGCCGTGGCCCACGACCGTCGCCCGGCCGGGTGGACGGTGCCGACACGGTGCCGGGGGCCGGGGAAGCGGGCGAACCGGATCCACGCGCACCGCGTGCCCACGGTGTATCCGAGCGCTGCGCCCCGGCTGCCTTTTCGGTTGCCTTCGGAGACTTGTTCTCCGAGGTTCCGCGTACCGGCGATCCCTTGGAATTCGATGGCGGCACAACGGATGTGGGCCGCGAACCATTGACGGGCGGGGTCGCGGCATCCGAAGATTCGCTACCCGGGGTGTCCGGCGCCGCACCGGACGCACCATTCGTGGGCTCGGCACCGAGCCGATCCGGAAGCGTCGTCCGGGTGCGCTGGTCCGAGTCGGCATCGGATGCCGATACCCCGTCCGGGCGGGCGGCCGTCGAACGGGACGGGTCGCCGACCTGCCCGGCGGATGCCGGCTCCGGAACTGCTTGCGTCTGCTCGGAGTCCAACGAATCACGAATGCCGGCCCGGCCGAACGAGTCCGTGGCCTGAAGGTCGGCGAGCACTCCTTCGAGCGCCTTTCCCTGTCCGGCCAGCAACGTCAGCATGTCCTTCGTGCTCTCCACCAGGGAACGCGAGTCGGGCACATAGGTTTCGGCGAAGGCACGACCGGTCTGGTCGTCACCCCAGAAATTGCCTTCCTCGGCCATCACGGCCCGAAGTTCGTCATATGCCGCCTGGACACTGTGGGCGATGGTGTCGTATTCCCGCGCGACCGCACGGAGCCGATCCTCGTCGACTCGTAGCTCCTGGCCCAATACAACCACCTCACTCGGTTGCCGACGATTCTCCGGTCTTCATGCAGATTTCCTGATGATGGGAATGATCACGACGGCGGAACGCGATAATCGCGTCCGCCCCGGAATACCGTGGTACGCGAGAGGAACGGAGTGACCATGAGCAGTGCGATATCGACATCGGCCGCCACGATCCGACGCCCCCGCGGCCCCCTCGAAGATGTTGCCCGGTAATGGATCCACTGATCCCCGACGACAACGAACTCAAGGCCCACGCCCGCATGGAGATCAACAGCCTCCTGGACGCCTACGACGACCAGATGCGCAGCGTCGCACAAATCCGCGACCAACTCCACACCCTCCGAATCCAGGCACGATCCGTCGACGGAACCATCGAAGCAACCGTCGACTCGGCGGGCGTCGTCACAGAAATCCAGCTCAAACCCGCCGCCCTACGCAACAAACCCGACAAACTCGCCCAAATGCTCACCGAAGTCATCCGCGAAGCAGCAACACACGCCGAAAGATACGCCGCACAAACCGTCGAACCCCTCAACGAAATCGTCGGCCGACTACCAGACCTCCCCGATCTACTCCCCGGCGCCCCGAGCCTGCGAGACCCCTTCCCAATCGACCGCGAAGACGACGCACCGTCATGAGCCGGGCATACCGGCCGCGGCGGAGGATCCTGCCGGACGGTAGCTTGGACTCGGAAACATATCCGGCCACACCAGAGCCCGGTGTCCGTCCGCAGTCGGCCGCTCGGCGGGCGTCCGCGGGTGCTCTGAGGCTTCCGTAGCCCGGACCTCGGCCGCCCAGAAGAAATTCGGTACGAACGCACCACCCGGATCGACAAGCGCTGCGAATCGACAAGGAGTGATCGACGTGACCGTATGGACCCCTCAGCAGCTCGACACCATCGCCCGGGTCGACGAGATCGACATATCCTCGACCCGACCGGACGGCACCCTGTCCACACCGCGCGTCATCTGGGCCGTCCGCGACGGCGACGAGGTCTACATCCGATCAGTCAATGGGCCCGCCGCCGCCTGGTACCGGTCCACCCGCCCCCGGCACCAGGGCCATCTGCACGCCGGGGACCTCGACGTGGATGTGTCGTTCGTCGATGTCGACGGGGAGATCAACGACCGCATCGATGCCGCCTACCGCGACAAGTATCACCGCTACGCCGTCTCGATCGTCGACTCGATCAACAGCTCGATCGCCGCGCAGACCACCATGCGCGTGCAACCGCGTTGAGGTAGGCCGTCCGCAGATCAGACTTCGAGGAGGACGATCCATGAACGCGACACCGCAACTCACCCTCAACAACGGCGTCCGGATGCCGGCGATCGGGCTCGGGGTGTATCAGAGTCCGCCCGCGGAAACCGCGGCGGCGGTCGAGGCCGCGCTACGCGCCGGCTACCGGCACGTGGACACCGCGGCGGTCTACGGCAACGAGCGCGAGGTCGGCGAGGGGATCCGGCGATCCGGCGTCGACCGGTCCGAGGTGTTCATCGAAACCAAGGTGTGGATCAGCGATTTCGGCTACGACGCCACCCTGCACGCCTTCGACAAGAGCGCCGCCAAACTCGGCGTCGACCAGATCGACCTGCTGATCCTGCACCAGGCGCTGCCCTCCCGATTCGACCTCACCGTCGACGCCTACCGCGCGCTCGAGAAGCTGCTGGCGGACGGGAAGGTCCGCGCCGTCGGCGTCAGCAACTTCATGCGCGACCATCTCGACAACCTGCTCGCGAAGACCTCGATCGTGCCCGCGGTGAACCAGATCGAGCTGCACCCCTACTTCCGGCAGCCCGATGTCGCGGCCGCGGACACCGAGCACGGAATCATCACCCAGGCCTGGTCACCGATCGGTGGCATCACCTTCTACCGCGAAGGCGTGCACACCAGCGCGCTCGAAGATCCGGTCCTCATCACGATCGCGGCCACGCACGACAAGACTCCGGCTCAGGTCATGCTGCGCTGGGGCCTGCAGCAGGGCCGGTCGGTCATCCCCAAATCCACCCATGAGCACCGCATCATCGAAAACTTCCAGGTCTTCGACTTCGAACTGAGCGCCGACGAACTCGACGTCATCGACGCCCTCGACACCGGCCGCCGAGGCGGGCCGGAGCCCGAGGCCATCACGCTGGACACTTTCGGCGTCGCCATCCCGGAGGCATGAGGGGACCGGTCGCGACGGCAGGGAACGCCGGGCGTCCACTCCAGCCCGCGCGGCTACCGGCTTCGGGGGTGGGCCGCGGCGTTCACTCGCCCGCCGGTTCGCGCTCGGCCCGCAACTCGGCGACCTCGGCGCGCAACTCGGCCACCTCTCGCTGTAGTGCCTGAATACATACCAGCGCGACGCCGCTGGCATCCACGTTGTAGATGGCCTCGTCGGTGTCGCCGAGGCCGAAGGTCGCCATCCAATCCTGAGCCATCGGACCGAGATGACGGACATCCGAGGGTTCCCATTCATAGCGCCAGGTACTGATCGGCAGCTCGGTGACCTTCGCCAGGATGTCGTATCCGTTCACCGCCTCGCCCGCCGGCGTCCGCACCCCCGGCGACTTCGGCAAAAGACGCCGAAGCCGCCGGATCGACATCAGCGGTCCCAACGGACTTCGGTGATGTCTCGCTTGATGTTGCGGTTACTTTCGATGACCGCGTTCGCGGCACCCGAATTGACAACGGCCAGCACAACTCCGGCCGCGGTGACCGAGGCGATCTGCATCGCTGTGGAGAACTTGCTCATCTCTACTCCTTTTCCTGGTGTCGATCGCCGATGAATACAGTTCGATCGACACCGTGCAGTCTCGCGGATCGCGCCACGATCACTGTCCCCAAAAATGGCCAATCGCCGGTCACCTGTCGGCGCGGGGCGCCCCGGCAGCCATCGGCAGACGCGGCGCGATCCGCGGCACACCGATTCCGCCATATTCGAGGCCGAACCGTTGGCCGAAAGTGTGTACCAACCCCCTCCTCTCCCTGCTAGCGTCCCCAGCACGCGATGGGTCGCGCTCGGTGTGGAGGTGATTGGTTTGGGCATCGGAATCGGGTCCGTTCTGCACGAGGTTCGCCGCAGGACGATCGAGGTGACCGAGGCCGTGCGGGCGCTGAATGTGCTGCGCGAGCGCGGTTTCATCGACCCGCGCAACCTGGGTGAGACGCTGCTGACCGCCAAGGAGGGCCGGGCCCTGGGGCCGCAGGCCACCATGGTGCGCCACGCCGCCCGGATGTGGCCGGACCGCCCGGCGCTGATCGATGAGCGCGGCAGCCTCACCTTCCGGGAGCTGGACGAGAACTCCACCCGGCTGGCCCACGGACTCCAATCTCTCGGCGTCACACCCGGAACCGTCATCGCCATCCTCGCCCGCGATCATCGCGGCCTGCTGCTGGCCATGGCCGCGGCGGGAAAGGCGGGCGCCCGTCTGGCCCTGATGAACACCGGATTCGCCAAGCCGCAGTTCGCGCAGGTCTGCGAGCGTGAGCAGGTCAAGGTCGTGCTGCACGACAGCGAGTTCGTCGGCCTGCTCGACGCACTGCCGCCGGAGCTGCCGCGCGTGCTCACCTGGGTCGACGAGGGCGCCGAACTGCCCCCGGGTGCGATGACCATCGAGGAACTGATCGAGGCGCATCCGCCGGCCGAACTGCCGCTGCCGAAGCAACCCGGCGGCTTCGTCATCCTCACCAGCGGCACCACCGGACTGCCGAAAGGCGCTCCGCGCGAGGCAGTTTCGCCGATCTCCTCGGCACAGATCGCGGACCGCATCCCGTTCCCGACACAGGGCACGATGCTGATCGTCTCCCCCATCTTCCACAGCACCGGCCAGGCCACCTGGCTGATCGCGACCGCCATCGGCGCGACCACGGTGATGATGCGCCGCTTCGACGCCGAGCGCACCCTGGGCCTGATTCAGCAGCATCGGGTCGACCTGGTGGTGGCCGTGCCGACCATGTTGCACCGGATGGTCGAGCTGGATCCGGCGATCCGGGAACGTTACGACCTGTCGTCGGTGCGATCGATCGTGCTGGCGGGTTCGGCCCTGTCCCCCGAACTCACCGTGCGCGCGACCGAAGCCTTCGGGCCGGTGCTCTACAACCTCTACGGCTCCACCGAATGCGCGGTGGCGACGGTCGCCCAGCCGGCGGATCTGGCCATCGCGCCGGGCACCGCCGGGCGGGCACCCATCACCTGCGAAGTGGTGCTGTTCGACGACGACGATCAGCGGGTGCGCGGCACGAATGTCAAGGGCCGCATATTCATTCGCTCCGGCGCGCCGTTCGAGGGCTACACCGACGGCCGGCACAAGCAGATCATCGACGGATACATGTCCTCCGGCGACGTCGGCCACTTCGATGAGCACGGCCTGCTGTTCGTCGACGGCCGTGACGACGACATGATCGTCTCGGGCGGCGAGAACGTCTTCCCGCAGGAGGTCGAGAATCTGCTGCTGGAGCGGGCCGACATCTTCGATGCCGCGGTGGTCGGCGTCGACGACGTCGAATTCGGTAAACGGCTGCGCGCGTTCGTCGTACCGGAGCCGGGCGCGACCCTGGATCCCGACGAGATCAAGGCCTATGTGAAGGGCACGCTGGCCCGGTACAAAGTCCCCCGCGACGTGGTGTTCCTCGACGATCTGCCGCGCAATGCCACGGGCAAGCTGCTGCGCCGGGAACTGGTGGAATACCCGGTCACATAACCGGTCACCCGACCAGTTTTCCGGTACCGTCGGTTACAGAGACGCGAACCACATTCACCCTGCCCTGCTTGCTAGGGTTAGCACGCACTGGATCTCGATGTTGCGGTCAGCCCGGCCCAGGTCAGGCGGGATCGCGGAAGGTTGTACCCATGTCAGCTGTCCTTCCGTCGGCAAGCACCACGCTTCGCAAGGTCGGAGATTTGGTCCTGGGGGCCAATACGATGCGCCGGCGCGGGCTGTTCGACCCGCTGCGGCCCGATCACGCCGTGCGCTCGGTCGTCGCGATCGGGAAGTACGGCCCATTCGCCGGCGTGGTCGTGCATTCCGCGCAGACCCGGCCGAACTCCCCGGCGATCGTCGACGAACGTGGCGAGCTGACCTTCGGCGAACTCGACCGGCAGTCGAATGCACTGGCCCGCGCGCTGAATGCACAGGGTGTCGGCGAGGGCGACGTGATCGCGGTGCTGGCCCGCGACCACCGCGGCCTGGTGCTGACGCTGCTGGCCACCGGCAAGCTCGGCGTCCGCGCGGTACTGATGAACACGGGATTCGCCAAGCCGCAGTTCGCCGATGTCGTCGCCCGCGAGAAGGTCAAGGCGCTCCTGCACGACAGCGAGTTCACCGAGCTGACGAGCGCGATCCCGGAATCGGTTCCGCGCATCCTGACCTGGTCCGACGAGTCCGACGGCGCGGATCCGTCGGTGCCGACCCTCGATTCGCTGATGGCCGGTCAGTCCACCGACGCGGTGAAACTTCCGGCGAAACCGGGCGGCATGGTCATCCTGACCAGTGGGACCACCGGCACCCCGAAGGGTGCGCCACGGGACAAGGTGAGCCCCTTCATCTCCGCGCAGCTGGTCGACCGGATTCCGGTCCCGCGTGATGGCACGATCCTGATGGCCGCACCGATCTTCCACGCCACCGGGCTGTCGCAGTTCACCATCGGCCTGGCACTCGGCAACCGAATCGTGTTCCAGCAGAGGCGGTTCGATCCCGAGCAGACTCTGGCCAACATCGAGAAATTCGGGGCCGGGGAACTGGTCGTGGTGCCGACGATGCTGCAGCGCATGCTGGATCTGCCCGCAGAGATCCTGGGCAAGTACGACATGTCCTCGCTGAACGTCATTTTCGCGGCCGGATCGGCGATCCCGCCGGATGTCGTGACCCGCGCCCTGGACTACTTCGGCGACTCCCTCTACAACGTGTACGGCTCCACCGAATGCGCCGTGATCACCGTGGCCACCCCGCCGGAGCTGCGGCACGCGCCGAACACCGCGGGCAAGTCACCGGTGGGCATCCGGATCGCACTGTACGACGACCAGCGCAAGCGGATCACCGCGCCGAATGTCACCGGCACGATCTTCATCGACAACCCGCACTCGTTCAAGGCCTACACCGACGGCCGCACCAAGGAGACCGTGGACGGCATGATGTCCAGCGGCGACGTCGGTCACTTCGACGAGCACGGCCTGCTGTTCATCGACGGTCGTGACGACGACATGATCGTCTCGGGCGGCGAGAACGTCTTCCCGCAGGAGGTCGAGCACCTCATCGCCGACCGTTCCGACGTGCAGGAGGCCGCGGTCATCGGCGTCGACGATCATCAGTTCGGAAAGCGCCTGCGCGCCTTCGTCGTGCCGGGTCCGGAGTCCAAGCGCGACGGGCAGGAGATCAAGGACTACGTCAAGGCCAACCTGGCGCGCTACAAGGTACCGCGCGAGGTGATCTTCCTCGACGAGCTGCCCCGCAACGCCACCGGCAAGCTGCTGCGCAAGCCGCTGTCGGAGATCGAGGTCCCCGGCGAGTAGTTCGCGAAATTCTTCGATCGGCCCGGGAGCAGCCTGCTCCCGGGCCGGTCGTATCGTCGGGCCACCGAGCGAAGCCCGGCCATACCCCGCCTGTTCGGAGTATGAGCCACGCCATGGGTCCGCATCGGATCCGAAGACTGCCCGCCGCGCCGACGGGGCACGAGATCACCTCTGGGACAGTGTGTTCCGCACCGACCATGCCCGCGGCGCGCACCCGTCGGTTCCACTCGGACAAGCGTTGAGCTGTCTGTGAATCAGCCGAGAAGCGTCGGCTATCATTCAGCTCGTGATTCCCCGTTCCGGCGGCCCCGCGGCCCGAGCCCAGGTTTCGGCGCGTGCGCGCCGGACCGCGGTCGCTCGGTTGCGGGGCGCGTCGGCGGGGTCGATATCGGGCGCGTTGTCGATCGCCGCGCACGGCTGGGCCGCCGGTGCGATGCCCGTGCAGTCCAGCACGTTGATGCTGCTGGTCGCGGCGTCGACCGCCGTCGGGGCCCTGGTCGCCGCCCTCGCCCCGCTGCGGACCAGCACCGCCGGTCTGGTGACGGCACTGTTCGGCGGGCAGTTGCTCGGCCATCTGGTGATGTCGGCCGATATGGCGCACATGCACGATCTGCCACTGTGGACCCCCGTGATGGTGGGCGCCCACCTGGCCGGCGCCGTCGCCGCCGCGATCGTCATTCTCGGCGCCGAGGCCGCCTACCGGATCGCCACCGCCGTGGCGCGGGTGCTGCCGGTCCTGGTCAGCACCCCCGCGGTACCCGAACCCGTCCTTCCACACGGTGCCCACCGCGATCGCGTGATCCTGCGGATCTTCCCCGCCGACACCTTCCGCACCCGTGGACCACCGCTCGCCGCGTAGCGCTGAGTCAATTCAATACCCACATCCGCACAGCCGTCGTCACCGCCGCACGCTCTCGTCGCGTGGTGAATCCAGCGCTCGGATGACCGGCCGAACACCGGTTGGCCGCGGCCACGCGCCGTAGTCGAATCGCGGTCGGTCCGCGATGCCACCCGCTGGGCGAGAGTCCCTGCTTTGCCCCGTGACCGGGCCCGGTATCGCGAACCGTCACCTCGATCGCGTCCACCGGCCCGGAACGGTTCGCACCGCGAATCGGCCACCGGGCCATCGGTTCATCGCATTGCGCCGTCACGGTCGCCGCTGAGCGGCAGCCGTCCGCGTACGCGACGGGTCGCCCCGGAGGCGGCGCAACGATCGAGCCGATGACAGCGGGCACGAGCGATCACGGCCCGCCGTTCACGACACGACGGTGATCGTCTCGGTGGCCCGCAACGGCGAGGGCGCGAGCGCCGTACGCGCGGGCATCGGCCAGGCCCGGCACCGCGTTCGGCGCGGACCGCACCGCGTATCGGCGGGGCGCACCGCGTCGCAGGACCGGCACCACGTTCGGCGACCGGCACCGCGTTCGGCGACCGGCACCGCGTCTCGGCGCGACGTACCGGTCGAGTGCACCCGAGGTGCCGTGGTCATCCGATCCGCACGCCCCGGTGTGTGCGCGGTCCCCGGCCGACGATCGCGGCTGCTCGCCGAGCCCGCCGGGCTCATCGAGCCGACGGCGATGTCGAGCGGATGTGGGTGCCTTCGAAACAGGAGCACTACCAGTGAGCATGACCGATATACCGGCGACCGGCGCCGAGCCGCCGCCCGACAAGGCGCCACCGAGAGCGGCACACGAGTCGCCGCCCCAGGCGCAGCCCTCGGAATCGCACTCGAAATCCACTGATACCGAGCCGGATTCACCGGGCGGCACCGGGCGGGATGTGACACCGCGGACCACGCCCGATGGCGCGTCACCGGGTAGGCCCGGGGCACCCGGCGACGCCCCGGCGAACGCATCGGCCGCGTCCGCGGTCACGGAGCGGCCGGGAACGCACGGCCCCGCGCGGGCCCTGCAGGCCCTGGCGCTGCGGCTGCATTTCTACGCCGGGGTCTTCGTGGCGCCGTTCATTCTGATCGCGGCCGTCACCGGTGCGTTGTACGCGATCGCGCCGACCATGGAATCGGTCGTGAATCGCGATCTGCTGCATGTGGATTCGAGCGGACCGGCGCGGCCGCTGTCCGAGCAGATCGCGGCGGCGGTCGGTGGCGCACCGGAGTCGGCGCTTGCCGCCGTGGATCCCGCGCAGCATCCGGGCGACACCACCCGGGTGCTGTTCTCCGATCCGGGGCTGGGTGCGTCCGAACAGCGGGCGGTCTTCGTCGATCCGGCGACCGCGAAACCCGTCGGCGACAGCGTCGTCTACGGCAGCACGGGCGCGCTGCCACTGCGCACCTGGATCGATGTGCTGCATCGCAATCTGCATCTGGGTGAGACCGGCCGGCTCTACAGCGAGATGGCCGCGTCCTGGATGTGGGTCATCGCGCTGGCGGGAATCGTGCTGTGGGTACGCCGGTCGCGTGGATCGCTGCGGCACATGGTCCGGCCGCAGCGGGGCAGGACCGCGCGCGGCCGCGGTATGAGCCGGCACGCCGCGCTCGGCACGTGGATTCTGCTACCGCTGCTGTTCCTCTCGGCTACGGGGCTGACCTGGTCCGCGCATGCCGGTGACCACATCACCGCACTGCGGCAGCAGTTGAGCTGGACCACCCCGGTCGTCGCCACCGCACTGCCGGGTTCGACCGGACCGTCGATGCCGGCGGGCTCCGAACACGACCATCACGGTGGTGGCGCGGGGATGTCCATGCCGGTTTCCGCCGATCGTGCCGCGCAGGTGGACAAGGTATTCGCCGTCGCGCGCGGGCACGGGGTGGACGGGCCGGTCGAGATCTCGATTCCGGCCGGCGATCACACCGCGTTCGTGGTCAAGGAACGTCGCCTGTCCGGGGTCTACACCCAGGATTCGATCTCCGTGGACGGCCGCACCGGCGATGTCGTCGACATCCTGCGCTATGCGGACTGGCCGCTCATGGCGAAACTCGCGAACTGGGGAATCCAGCTGCACATGGGCATGCTGTTCGGCCTCGCCAATCAGATTCTGCTGCTGGCCACGATGATCGCCCTGATCGTGGTGATCGGCTACGGCTACCGAATGTGGTGGCAGCGCAGGCCGATTCGTGCCGAGCGCCGGCTCCCGCTCGGGCGAGCCCCCGTGCGCGGGGTACTGCGGCGGACACCGCCGTGGATCGTCGCCGCGCTGGCCGTCGTCACCGTGGCGGTCGGCTGGTTCGCTCCGGTACTGGGGATCGGTCTGCTCGCCTTCCTGATCATCGATCTGTTCGTGGGCTTCGTGACGAGACGTCGCGAAGGGGCCGTCGCCTGACCTCCTGAAGTTACCTCCGGTCACCCTCGGCTGTCGGCGCTGATCAACTGCGTCACAGCGGCTTTCACCGATCCGGCGCGAGCGGTCTGGCACCGCCCGTCCGATGGTGCGCGCCCCGGGAGCGTGACCGATGCCGGTGGACCACCGGCAACCGCTGACCCGCCGAAATATCCACGGACACCGTCGCTTCGGTCGTCCGGGGCACGGCCGTGCCCCGTTCCGGTGTGGTCGGCACACCCTCAGCAAATTTTCGATTACCGCACAGCGCAAAGGGATTCATCATGGGAATCAAGAAGATCGCCGCCACCTCCGCACTGCTCGCCGCCGCCCTCGGGCTGAACACCGCCACCGCGAACGCCGCGCCGGAGGCGACCGATGCGGTCGGCTACCACGTCACCACCACCGAGACCGGCACCGTCATCGCCACCGACGCCGGCTCGATGAGCACCGATCACGGTGTGTTCACCATCCGCGCGGCCGACGGAACCGTCCTCGCCGGAACCGAATTGTTCTTCCGTGTCGACGATTTCGTCTTCCCGATCCAGGCACGGGTCCACGACCGCACCGCGACGCTGACGCCTGAATTCGACCGGGAGCACGCGGTCTACCAGCCGGTGGCCATGCCGTTCGAGGACAGCGCGCCGTGGAAGACGCCCTACGACCGCGAGCAGGCCGCGTGGTCGCGGCTCACCAGCACCCTCGGTGCGGGTGCCACCATCGGCACCCTGGTCGGCGGGATCGGCGGCGGCGCACTCGGTTGCCTGCTCGGCGGGGTCGCGGGCGCCACCATCGCGGCCGCCACGATCGTCGGGATGTTCGGGCCGTTCGTCCCGGCCGCGGTCGTCGGCTGCATCGCGGGCGTCGTCGCGATCGGCGCGGTCGGCACCCTCGCGGGGCAACTGCTGGTGACCGCACCGGTCGCCGTGATGGCCGCCGTGCAGTACTTCACCACCACCAACGCGCCGATGCCCGCGAAATGAGGGCGATGAGGTGATGGGCAGGCGCGGCGGACCGGGTTATGGTTCGACGATCGGCATGAGGTTCTCTCCGGCATCACCGACACAGGAGCGGCCCGATCGTGAACACATCCTGGTTTCACCGCGTCATCTTCATCGGCCTCGCGGCCGGGGCGGCCGCATTTCTCGTGGCCGCCTCGGCAACCGCCCATGTCACCGTCTCGGCCCCCGACGCGGCGCGCGGCGGTTCGGCCGTGCTGACCTTCCGGGTGCCGAACGAATCGGCCACCGGCAGTGCCACCACCGGACTGAGTGTGCGCTTTCCCGGGCTGACCGAAGCCGAGACCGAACCGACCCCGGGGTGGAAGACGAAGATCACCCGCGACGACAGCCACCGGGTCACCGCCATCACCTGGACCGCGGATCAGGGCGGCGGGATCGGTCCCGGCGAGTTCGAGCAGTTCCCGGTGCTCGCCGACGGACTGCCCGACAGCGACATCCTCACCCTGCCGGCGACCCAGACCTACGCCGACGGCACGGTCGTCGCCTGGGATCAGACGGCTTCCGGTGACACCGAACCCGAATATCCCGCACCGACGGTGCACCTCGCGCCCGCGCAGTCGGGCGGTACCGCGAATCACGGAGACGTCCACGCGGCGGCGGACGCCGAGGAACACGATTACGACACCACCGCCCGCTGGCTCGGCGGTATCGGCATCGTGCTCGGTGCGCTGAGCGTGCTCGCCGCCGCGACGATGCTCACCCGCAGGCGGTCCTGAACCACACCGGCGTCGCGGCGAACGGCGGCCGATGCGTAGATTGGCCACCGGCAGCGCGCGAGAGGCGGGAACGAGCATGACGGACCGGCGCGTCGGCATCATCGGCGCGGGAATTCTCGGACTGGCGGTCGGCCGCGAGCTCACCCGCCGGCGGCCCGATACCCGAGTGGTGGTCGTGGACAAGGAGAATCGGGTCGCCGCCCACCAGACCGGTCACAACTCCGGTGTGGTGCACGCCGGAATCTATTACGAGCCGGGCTCGGCCAAGGCCGTGCTGTGCGCTCGCGGCCGGGATCTGCTGCGCGAGTATTGCGCCGAGAAACGCCTGCCCTACGACGAGGTCGGCAAACTGGTCGTGGCGATCACGCCCGACGATGTCACCCGCATGGACGCTCTCGCCACCCGCGCGGGTGCCAACGGCGTACCCGGATTGCGCCGCATCGATGCCGCCCAGATCCGGGACATCGAGCCGCACGCGCGCGGACTGGCGGCGCTGTGCTCACCACATACCGCCATCACCGACTTTCCCGGGATCGCCGCGGCCTTCGCCGATGACATCACCACCGCCGGTGGTGAGGTGCGGCTGTCGTTCCCGGTCACCTCGATCACCCGCCGCGGTGGCGCGATCGAGATCGGTTCACCGGCACAGAGTCTGGTCGTGGATCGGCTGATCATCTGTGCCGGACTGCACAGCGATGCGGTGGCGCGGGCGGCCGGTGACGAACCCGGCCCGCGGATCATTCCGTTCCGCGGCGAGTACATGCTGGTGAAACCCGCGAAGCGCGATCTGGTCCGCGGACTGATCTATCCGGTGCCCGATCCGCGGTATCCCTTTCTGGGTGTGCATTACACGCGCCGGGTGGGCGGTGCGGTCGAGGTCGGTCCCAATGCCGTCCTCGCCTTCGCACGGGAGGGCTACCGCCGGTCGGCGTTCTCGGCGCGCGATCTGTGCGAACTCGCGGCCTGGCCCGGATCGTGGCGGATGGCAAGACGGCATTGGCGGACCGGAATTCGCGAAATGTACGGCTCGGTGTCGGCGCGTGCCTATATGCGGGCGGCGGCGCGCTATGTGCCCGAGATCGGCGTGCGCGATGTCGAACGCGGCGGATCGGGGGTCCGCGCACAAGCGGTCGATGCGAGTGGCGAGCTCGTCGACGATTTCCGCATCCACCACCTCGGCCCGATCACCACCGTGCGCAACGCGCCGTCACCGGCCGCCACCTCGAGTATGGCGATCGCCGAGTACGTACTCGACGTCATCGACGGCCGGGCGGGTACCTAACGCTCGCTCGCGCCCGGCTCCGGTCCGGCCCCCGGGTGGCCGCCCGGCTGCGTTGCCGCGGAATCGGGTCCGCCGCCGGCCGCGCGCACCGGACGCAAGACCGCCCAGAGCAGGAAGACCGCCGCGACCACCAGCATGCCGACTCCGGCCCACAGGTTGATGTTCCAGCCGCCGGTGCGGGCGCGCTGGGCAGCGGTGTCGTGTACGGCGGCGGTGACGACGAGGACGACGCCGTAGCACCCCAGCAGCGCGCCGACGATGGTCCGAATATCGAAAAGCATGGCGTCACTTCCTCATCCGACGAAGATGTTCAGAGCGATCACGATGACCAGTGCTATCCCGGCCAGCAGCACCGGTCGCTGATACCACGGCAGCGTCGCGGCGTCCGGGTCGGTGAGCTGCTCCTTCGGTGTCTCCGAATACACCAGCCCGACGAGTTCGGCATCGGGTTTGGGCGCGGTCGCCAGGCTCACCGCGATGCTGAGCACCATATCGACCACGAAGGCCACACCGGCCGCGACGAAACTCGCCCCCTGCCCCGAGAGGTGGAACACCTCGGCCTTGTTGAGGATGAAGATCACGACCGCGCTCAGGGTCCCGAACACCAGGCCGACCCAACCCGCGGTCGGTGTCATCCGCTTCCAGAACATGCCGAGGATGAAGGTGGCGAACAACGGCGCGTTGAAGAACGAGAACAGCGTCTGCAGATAGTCCATCATGTTCGAGAAACTGCCCGCGATGAACGCGGTCCCGATCGCGATGGCGGTGGCGCCGACGGTGGCCAGGCGGCCGACGGTCAAGTAGTAGCCGTCGGGCTTGTCCTTGACCGCGTACTGCTGCCACAGGTCGTAGCTGAACACGGTGTTGAACGCCGAGATGTTGGCCGCCATCCCGGCCATGAACGCGGCCAGCAGACCGGCCAGGCCGACACCCAGAAGTCCGTTCGGCAGTACCTCTTTCATCAGGTACAGCAACGCCTGGTTGTAGTTCGCGTCCCCGGCACCGGTGGCCTTGAACTCGGCGATCTGCGGAATCAGCAGGGCGCTGACCATACCCGGAATGACGACGATGAACGGGATGAACATCTTCGGATACGCGCCGATGATCGGGGTGCGGCGGGCGGCCGAGATGGAATGGGTGGCCAGTGCGCGCTGCACCTCCACGAAATTGGTTGTCCAGTAACCGAAGGACAACACGAAGCCCAGGCCCAGCACGATGCCGGCCACCGACAGGAAGTTGTTCGAGAAACCGCTGAGCTCGTGCCCCGGCCAGGAGTGCAATTGCTCGGCCCCGTCGGGCAGGGCGGAGACGTGCTCCTTCAATCCGCTCACCCCGCCGATGCGATGCAGGCCGACCAGGGTCAGCGGCAGCAGTGCCGCGACGATCACGAAGAATTGCAGGACCTCGTTGTAGATCGCCGCCGACAGACCACCGAGGGTGATGTAGGACAACACGATCAGCGCCGCCACGATCACCGATACCCACAGCGGCCAGCCCAGCAGGACATTGACGATCGAACCCAGCAGATACAGGTTGACCCCGGCGATCAGTACCTGCGCGATCGCGAAACTGAGGGCGTTGACCAGATGTGCCCCGGTGCCGAAGCGGCGGCGCATGAATTCCGGGACGCTGCGTACCTTGGAGCCGTAGTAGAACGGCATCATCACCACACCGAGGAACAGCATGGCCGGGACCGCGCCGATCCAGAAGTAGTGCATGGTCGGCATGCCGTATTCGGCGCCGTTGGCCGACATCCCCATGATCTCGACCGCGCCGAGATTCGCGGAGATGAACGCGAGACCGGTGACCCACGCGGGCAGCGAACGACCGGACAGGAAGAAGTCGATACTGGACGACACCCGCGCCCGGGCCATCAGCCCGATTCCGAGGACGAAGACGAAATACAGAGCGACCAGGGCGTAATCGACCGGAGCGGCATCGAGTCGGAGCTGATCGGCGGCCAGAACCGTTACCGGGGAATCGAATCGGTACGGTGCCGCGGCGACGAACTGCATACGGGTCTCCTGTCGGATTGACCTGCCGGTCGACCGGATCGCGATGTGCCCGGATAGTAGCGCGCCACACTGGATCTCAGGGGGCAGTCGGTGCCGGGCGCGGCGTGGGCTGTTTTAGCGAAAGTAGGACCTCCAAAATGTAAGACTGATGGGCCCCCGGGAAGGATCGGACGATACGATGCTGACGACTCACACTCCGCTCGACCCGCGCGGCCGCCGCGGACGCGACCGCGGCGACTCCTCGGCACTGACCATCGACGTGGCGACGGCGGTCGGAACCGGAGCGACGGAGGTTTCCGCCTTCGACGCGGCCCTGCGCGAACTCGGTGCGGGAGAGGCGAATTTGATCCGGTTGTCCTCGGTCATCCCGCCGCGGACCCGGGTTCGGCGAACCTCCCGGGTCCGGCACCGGATCGCCTGGGGCGATCGACTCTACTGCGTCTACGCGCTCGGTCATTCGGCCGCCGCGGGATCCACCACGGCGGCGGGAGTGGGCTGGACGCTGCGCGCGGACGGATCGGGTGCCGGACTGTTCGTCGAGCACGAGGCCGAGACCGCCGGGCAGGTGGACGATCTGATCCGCGCCAGCCTCGCCGATATGACCGCCGCGCGGCCGGGGCGTTTCGGGCCGATCCACACCGCCACCGTGCAGGCGGGTTCCGACGGCGCGCCCACCTGCGCGTTGGCGCTGGCCGCCTATCGGTCCTCGGGCTGGGAGCACCCGTGAGCGGGGCGGGCCCCCGGCTGGTGCACCGGCCGCCGGGCGGCCGGTGCTGGCCGGATGTGGTGATCACCGTCGAGACGGCGATCCCGGATACCGAGATCGAATTGTTCCACGAGCTCTACGAGGTGGCCTTCGCACCGTTGCGGTCGCGGGCGATCGCCCGGCAGGTACTGCATCGCAACGAGTTCCACGCGGAGATGACCGATACCCGCGTGGACAAGATCGTGGCGCGTACCGGGACCGGTGAGCCGATCGGACTTACCACACTGACACGACATCTCGACACCGTCCCGTGGATCAGTCCGGAGTATTTTGCGACACGATTTCCCCAACACGCCGCGCGCGATGCGATTTACTATGCAGGTTTCACCCTCGTTACCCCAACTGCGCGACATGGGGCGGCTTTTCATGCCATGATCAGTACAGTTGTCCGGATCCTGGCGGCAGCTGGTGGGGTCGTCGGCTGGGACATCTGCTCGTACAACAATTCTCAACTCTCGTTCGCCGACGCATTGCGCAATGCGGTCGGTGAACAGGCGAATGTAGAAGTCGCGGTCGAGGATTCACAGACCTACTACGCGGCTCGCTTCGTCTCCGACGCGGACCAGGGGGGCTGATGACATCCGACACACAGCACCACCACACCACCCGCATCCGGCGACCGTGGCCGTCGGAAAAGTTGTGGCACACACTGTTATCGGCCGGAATCGCGGCGATCATGGTGATGGTCTTCCTGGTTCAGTCCCCGGCGCTGGCACTGGGCGCGATGGTCACCGTGGTTCTCGCGGCGCTGGCGATGATCGGCATCGGCGTGCGCCGGTACCATCCGCCCGCACCGACCGCCTGGTATCTTCTGGCCGCCTCGGCCGTATTGTTCGCCGCCGGAACGATTCTGCGAGTCTTCGCCGACAACGGGATGCCACCGCTGGACGATCTGGCGACCCTGGCCGGATATACCGGCGTCGGAGTGGCCGCGTTCCTGTGGCTGTGGCCGCGCCGCACCGGCGCACAACGTGACCTCGTCCTCGACTCCGGCCTGATCGCGCTCGGGGCGCTGCTCGCCTCGTGGACCTTCCTGATCTCCCCCGTGCTGCACACCACCCGGCAGTGGGATGCCTCCGCCCTGATCATGCCGATCTATCCGGTGATCGACGCGCTGCTGCTGACGCTGGTGACCCATTCGATGGTCACCTCCAGCCGCTCGGAAACCTCGCTGCGGCTGGTCCATCTGGGGCTGCTGGCCATTCTCGTCGCCGATCTCGGCTACAACCTGCAATCGGCCGGGTCGGTGCACCTCGACGACCGGGCGCTGCTGCTGCCGCTGCTGCTGGCATACGGGATCGTCGGCCTGGCGGCGCTGCATCCGACCATGGTCACCCTCGGCGGCACCCGGCGCGTCCATCCGCACCGTTCGCGGCAGCGGGCCAGCGTCATCACGGTGACGCTGGTGGTCGCCTCCCTGGTGCCGACGGTCGGCGCGCGGGTGGGCACCCTGGACCGGGTCGTCGTGTCCACCCTGCTGGCCATGCTGCTGGTGGGGGTTCTCGTGCGCAGCGAACGGGCGATCGTGCGCAGTGCGCGCAGCGAACGACGGGCCCAGTATCAAGCCGACCACGATATGCTCACCGGCCTGTTGAACCGGTCCGCGCTGCTGCGCACCCCGGCTCGTGATCACGAGCTGTGGACCGGGCGCCCGATCGCGCTGCTGTTTCTCGATCTGGACGGATTCAAGACCGTCAACGACAGTTACGGGCACGCGGTCGGCGACGAGCTCATCGCCAATGCCGCGGCCCGGATCCGGCGGGTGATCCAGCGCGACGACATCGCCGCACGGTACGGCGGTGACGAATTCGTGGTGCTGGCCGGCGCCACCCGCGCCGAGGCGGCGGTACTCGCCGAGAAGCTGCTGGCCGCCTTCGCCAAACCTTTCGAACTGTCGGTTGCCGAGGTGACCATGGGCGTGAGTATCGGCATTTCCTGCAGCGGGCCACGCAGCGCCGACGCCACCGTCTACGACCTTCTGCGCGAAGCGGATTCCGCGATGTATCACGCCAAGGACTACGCCCTCGGCTGTGCATTCCACGACGATCTGCGCCACCTCCCGCAGACCGAGAGCCGCCGCCGGATGCACCGGCACGAACCAGCGGTCTGAGAGACCGCGGCGCCTGATGGGAGCCGCATCCGAAGGCGGCGACGAGTGTCACCGCGCGGGCCTCCCATCAGGCGCCGGACAAGGCAGCTCCTATCCGGCCAGCTCGTCCAATAGGCGCCGGGCCTGCTCCAGTTCGGCCTGCAGCTGTTCCACCTTGGCGCGCTGCGTGGTACGGACCGATTCGAGTACCGAGTCGACCACTTCGGCGACCTCCGAATCGAGCAGCTTCGCGGCCTGGGCGACCGCCGCACCGGCGACCGACAGCCCCTTGATGGCGCGCTTCTTACCGTGCACCACATCGACGGTCCATTCCCCGTCGGCGGTGCCGGCCAAGGTGACCGTCACCTCTGGCGTCTTGGATTTGCGTGCCGCCGCGGCGGGCTTGTCCCGCGGGGTGCGGGGTGTGGTCGCGGCAGGCTTCGCCACCGGTTTGGGCTCGGAAGCGGGCTGCGGCGCCTGGGGTTTCGACGCGGCGGCGCCGGGCACCGATGCCGGGGTGGGCGGCGCGGGTGGCGCGGTCACGGTCGACGACATGCTCACTGCGGTGTCCTTCCTCGTTACCGACGGCGAAGTGCCGGTGGTCTCGGATGTGGTGGTGCGCTTGTCCTTACGAGCGGGCTTGGCCAGTGTCACCTCGGTCGGCGAGAATGACATGACGTCCTTCGATCCGGTGGGACGGACCTGCAGGAAATCGCCCTCGGCGGGATCACCGAGCGCAATCACCTTGCCCGATCGCCCCTCGGATACTCCCACTGCCGCCGCCGTGAACCACACCATGGGTGGCCGGCCGTCGGCGAGCTCGTCGGTTATCTGTCGAATCTCGGTGTCGGACAACGGTTGCGGTTTCGTACGGGGGGACGACATGGTGCTCTCCGGGCGGGTTGAAGACATCGGCGTGCCATGAGCATGCACCATGGCACCGACAAGTCCACATCGCACCGGGCATCGGCCGCGACACGAGAGCGCTGGCTACGCGTCGGCAAACGCTCGTGTGCCGGTGTCACGCGCCACCACCACGGAGGCCGGAATGTCGTCGTATCGCCCGATATTCGCTGTGCTCTGGCTCTGTGCGGGCCCCAACCGGTAGCGTGCGGTGTCCATGAGCTCGCTATCCGGCCTGGGCGAGGAACGCCGCACCGTGATCGAGTTCTGCGCCGGACTCGACGAGGACCAGTGGGCCGCGCCCAGCGCCGCCGCCGGCTGGTCGGTGGCCGAGGTCGTCATACACATGACGATCCTGGCCCGCGCGGTCGTCGGTCCCGGCGCCGCCGCGTTCGCCGCCACCCGCGATCTGGAACGCCTCAACGAACAACTGGTCGACGACAAGCGCTCCCACACCACCAGGCATGTCCTGCCGGAATTCGAGACCTGGTCCCGGCGCGCGGAGCGGGCACTGTCGCCGGTCACCGCGCCGGGACTGCGCCGGATCGGATTCCCGGTCGGCGAACTCGGCTGGTACCGGCTCGAACTGGTGCCGGCCATGCTGATCTTCGATTGGCACACCCATCTGCGTCACGACATCGCCGCTGCCCTGGATCTCCCCCCGCCCGCCACCGATCCACAGCGGATGAGCGCGGTCACGACCTGGCTCACCGCACTGCTCGAGCGATCCCATCGCGAGGCACTGGCCTGGCTGGACGCCCCCGTCGCGCTGACTCTGACCGGCCCCGGCGGCGGCACCTGGCGCATCGAATCCCGGGCCGGACGGCTGCGAGTGCGGCCGGGCCAGGCCGCGGGGGCCGCGGCGCACATCGCCGCACTGTCGCTCGAGTTCCCGCTGTGGAGTACCCGGCGGCTGCCCTGGCGAGCGGGAGCCGTCGCGGTCACCGGCGATGCCGAACTCGGCGCCCGCGTCCTGGACTCCATCAATCTGGTGTGAGCCGCCGACCACCGCGTGCGGGCGTACAGTGATGTTTCACAAGATCGGCGACGGGGGCCGGAATACGGGCCGGCGCACGGAGCGGTAGAGGGGTTTCGAGTGGACAGGCCAGCGTGGGCGCCCGAGGGTGTCGATATGAACCGGGCGAGCCCGGCCCGGATGTACGACGCATTGCTCGGTGGATCGCACAATTTCGAGGTCGATCGGCAGGCGGCGGCGGCCGGACGGGAACTGGTCCCGGATCTGCCTCGGCTGGCGCTCAGCAATCGTGCCTTCCTGCGACGCGCGGTGCGCTTCATGGCCGATGCCGGGATTCGCCAATTCCTCGATGTCGGCTCCGGCATTCCGACCGCCGGCAATGTGCACGAGGTCGCCCAGGCCATCGATCCAGCGACCCGGGTGCTCTACGTCGACATCGATCCGGTCGCGGTCGGCCACGCGGCGAGCATCCTCAACGGTGACGAGAACGCCGGCGCCGTCGAGGCAGATCTACGCAAACCCGACGAACTCCTGTCGCGCGCCCGCGCCACCGGCCTGATCGACTTCGACCGCCCGGTGGGGCTGCTGCTGGTGGCGGTCCTGCATCTGCTGCAGGACGAGGAGCACCCCGGCGATATGGTCGCCGCCCTGCACGCGGCGTTGCCCGCCGGAAGCCATGTGGCGATCTCCCATCTGAGCACGGCACAGCGCCCGGAGGCCGCGGCCCGGATCCACGAGGAGTCGACCAGCGGTATCGGCATCCGATTCCGCGACCGGGCCGCGATCACCGAGATGTTCACCGGATGGGAACTGGTCGAACCGGGCGTGGTCGAACTACCCTTGTGGCGACCGGAATCCGAGCGCGATCTCCACGAGACTCCGGGACGGTCCTTGGGGTTGGCGGGTGTGGGGCACAAGGCGTAGCGGGGCATACCGGATAGGCAGGGGCTGTAAGGGTGGGTTCGCAAGAGCTGGCTGCGCGTTGGGCCGACGCGCTCGATGGAGTGGTCGCGCCGACGCTTACCCGGAGCCAGATCGAAACCCTGCTCACCGGCCTCTGCGAGGAATTGCTGGGCGCGCTGCGCGGCACCTCCGGTATCGAGTCCGCGCGGCTGGCGGCGGCCTCACTGGTCGCCGCGAACTACCGGGACGAGGTCGCGGTGAGCCGATCGATCGCGGTGATCTGCCGGGATATGGTCGCCGACCTCTGTCCCGATCCCGGGCAGCCCGGCTGTGCGGAGGTCCGCGACCGGGCCGTCACCGTGGCCGGGGAGTTCGCCGCCGGTTTCACCGCGGCCCTGCGCACGGCCGCGCTCGCCGAACAGGAGACCACCCTGACCGCCGCGCTGGCGGCGGTGCGCGAGGAGCAGGCCCAGCGGCAACTGTCGGAGGCGCGGTTCGCGGCCATCTTCGCCGGCGCCTCGGTGGGAATCGGCACCATCGATGCCCGGACCGGGCGGGTGCGCGATGTGAACGCCGCCTTTGCCGAGATGCTGGGCGTGCCCACCACGGCGATCGTGGGACAGTCGGTCGCCGCGGTACTCGGATCGGACAACATCGGTGAGGCCTACGGTCAGTTCCAGCAGCTGCTGGCCGGAGAACTCGACCGGTTCCGGATGGAGACCTCGCTCACCCGGCAGGACGGACACCACTCCGATATCGACCTGTCGATGTCGGTGGTGCGCGACACCGGCGGCAGTGTGCGCTTTCTCATCGGGGTGGCCGTCGACATCACCGAGCGCAAGGCGCTCGCCGACCGCTTGTGGCACGACGCGCACCACGACGATCTGACCGGGCTGGCCAATCGGCTGCTGTTCTTCGACCGGCTCACCCGGTCCCGTCCCCCGATCGGGCTGTGCTATCTCGATCTGGACGGATTCAAGGAGATCAACGACGACTACGGCCACACCATCGGCGACCGCGTCCTGCGCGTGGTCGCCGAGCGGCTGGGCACGGCGGCCGGGCCGGACGGACTGGCCGCGCGCATCGGCGGCGACGAATTCATCGTCCTGATCGAGCAGTGCGCGGACGAGGAGCAGCTGGTCACGGTGTCCGGACGACTACTCGCCGCGCTGGCCGAACCGGTCGCCGTGGGGGATCGCTCGATCACGGTGGGCGCGTCCATCGGTACCGCACTGGTCAGCCAGTATCCCGATGCGGTCGACGATCTCATGCACGCGGTGGATACCGCGATGTACCGCGACAAGAGTGCCAGGCATCGGCCGGGTGGGCGGTCCCGGCAGCATCAGTAGATCAGCGGGCGACACCCGTCGGGCGGCGTCCCGCCGGGCGGGAGAAGTCCTGCCGGACCTCCTCGGTGCGACCGTCGCCGGTGACGAATGCCGAGCAGCCGGGACATTCGGCGATGATCGAATGCTTGCACTCGGCGATATGGGCGAGGAACCGGTCGGTGGCCTCGTACAGCTCGATCCGCCGCCGCAGTCGCGCCCGCTCGTCGGCCAGCAGTGCGAGCCGCTGCTCGTGCCGGGACAGGCCCAGTTCGCGAATCCGGCTCAGCGACAATCCGGTGCGCTGCATGGCACGGATCAGCCGGGCCTGATCGAGAGTCTTGCTGTCGTAGGCCCGATGCCCCGAGCCACTGCGGGCCGGATACAGGAGCCCCACCGATTCCCAGTGCCGCAGCACATGCGGCTCGACACCGACCGCCGCCGCGGCATCACCGATCTTGAGCCCGTCCATCTCCGCCCCTTTACTTCATGTCGACATCAAGTTTTATCGTGCCACGACACGCGGTGCCGGGCTCGCCGGCCGCGCCCGACCACAGCACGGAGGTACCCCATGCCGGATCCAGCGAGAAAGCCGACACTACTCGAATGCTGCAGTGCCGCAGCGGGTTCCGTTCGCGGCCTGGTGGCGCCGCGACGCCCGGACGCTCGGCTGGTCGCCACGATCACCGATGCCGGGCTGCCCCGGCCACAGGGAACGGTCGCGGTGCGTGCGCTGCCGCAGGCTCCGCGGTCGGTGCCGACCGCCGTGATCGCCGAGGGCTCGCTGCACCCTCTGCGCGTCGACAACGCGCTCACCGCATTCGTCGTCGAACATCCCAGCGCGCGGTTCGTCGTCGATCCCGGGGTCTGCCACGATGTCGGACGGCGTGCGATCGCCGAGTTGCCGGCGGTACTGCGGGCGGTGGTCCGCCCACCGGCAGATACCGTCGCCACCGTCGACTCGCTGCGTGCGCACGCTCCGGAACCACTGGATTTCGCACTGCCCACCCACGCGCACTGGGATCACATCTGCGGGCTGCTGGATCTGCCGGGCCTGCCGGTCCATCTGCACCGTGTCGAGCGGCAGTGGATCTCGTCCGGACCGGTCGCGCCGGTCGGCGGTGTGCGTGCCGCGCTGCGGGACCGGCCGGTCGCCGAATACGAACTCGACGGGCCCCCGGTGCTGACCTTCACCGCGAGTCACGATCTGTTCGGCGACGGCACCGTGATCCTCGTGGACCTCACCGGCCACACACCGGGCAGTGTCGGCGTTCTCGCGCACACCCGCCGGGGGTGGGTGCTACTCGCCGGCGATGCCGCCTGGCACACCCTGCAGATCGAGCGGATTCGCCAGAAGGCGAGCTTCCCGGGCAATTTCGTCGACCAGGACCGCGATGCCACCTTCCGGACGCTGCATCGCCTGCACCTGGCCCGCACCGCGGTGACCATCGTTCCGACCCACGACCACGCGGCCGCCCGTAGCCTGCCGGACGGCCACGCCACCGCACCGGAGTGAACGGATCACCCGGGCATACGGCGCCGCGCACCGGGATAGCGGCCCGGTCCAGCGATCGGCGGTTGGCTATGGATCGGCGCCCCGCATTCCGGCGACCATGACGGTATGACCTCCGAATTCGATATCGGCACCACATATCTGGACACCGCCGCCTACGGCATCCCACCGGCGCGGGCCTTCGCGGCGGTGCGTGCGGTTCTCGACGAATGGGCACGCGGCAACGCCACCCCGTCGCACCACGACGATCGGGTCGATCCGCTGCGCGCGAGCTACGCCCGGCTGCTGTCCGGCGCGACCGCGGCCGACGTGGCGATCGGAGCCTCGGTCGCCACGCTCGTCGGACCGGCGAGCGCCGCACTCGCACCCGGCGCCGAAGTCCTGGTGGCCGCGGGCGATTTCGCCTCCGTCCCCAATCCATTCCGTTACCGGGGCGATCTCCGGATACGCACGGTGCCACTGGAACGGCTCGCACAGGAGGTACGGCCGGAGACGGCGCTGGTGGCCTGCAGCCTGATCCAGTCGGCCGACGGCCGGGCGGTCGAGGTGGCCGCGTTGCGTGCGGCCACCCGGGCACACGACGCACTGCTGCTGTTCGATGTCTCGCAGGCCGCGGGATGGCTGCCGCTGCGCTTCGAGGACGCCGACATCTGGGTCGGCGCGAGTTTCAAATGGCTGCTCGGCGCGCGCAGCGTCGGCCTGCTGGCGATGCGCCCGGAGATCGCCGACCGGCTGCGTCCGCCCTCCCCCGGCTGGTACGCCGCTGCCGATCGGGCGGCGGAAATGTATGCACCGCAACGGCTTGCCGATACCGCGCGGCGCTTCGACGCCACCCCGGACTGGCTCGGAGTGGTGGGCGCGCTGGCCGGTGCCGAACTGCTCGAGGAGATGACGATCGACGCGATTCGCGACCACGATCTGGCACTGGCTGCCCGATTCCGTGCCGGACTGGCCGAGCTCGGCCTCGTGCCCGTTGCCGGTGCGGCGCCGATCGTTTCGATTCCCGGCGCCGGCGCGGCCGTCGGGCATCTGTCCGCCGCCGGTGTCGTCACCACGGCGCGGGCGGGAGCGCTGCGGCTGTCGTTCCACCTCTACAACGACACCGGCGATGTCGACCGGGCGCTGAAGGTGCTGGGCGACATCTTGGATCGGCCCGACCACGGTGGCGTCCGCCCCGCGCCCGGTGCTCCGGCCGAGTGAGCCACGCGACCAGCCGTATCTCACCGCGATGCGGCGCCGGCCGCACCGAAACCCAGCACCGCCCAGCCGGATTCAGGAGGATTTCCGGAGCCGACCGGGCGGCCGCCGCGATTCGGCCTCGACCCGGTCGTGCAACTCGGCCGGAATACGGTCGATGATGGCCGACCGGTTCGCGGCGGCGAGCTTGCGGCGAATGGTGGCCACCTGGGCATCGACCGTGCGCACCGAGGTGCCGCGCCGCATCGCGACCGCGTTGTTCGTCCACCCGGCGGCCACCAGGATCGCGATATCGCTTTCGGCGGGCGACAGTTCCCGCCAGCCCGAATCGTCGTGTTCGCCCGCCGGTTCGGTGATGGCCAGCCGGCCGAGGAAGTAGCGCGGCAGCTCCTGTGCCTCGGGCCGCAATCGGGTGCCCCGCCGCACCGCCGCCTCGTAGCGTTGCGGGCCGAGCACCCCGATCGCGGCGGCCCGTGCCGCGTCCGATCCGCTGATCACCAACGGCACCCGGTCCGAGGCGATCCCCATCGACCGGTGCAGTGCGGCGGTCCCACCCTGCAGATGGGCGATCTCGCGCGCCGCGGCCTCGAGTGCTCCCGTGCGGCCGCCGGATTCGGCCCGGCGGGACAGGATCGTGGCGAGGGCGACGGTGCAGAAGTGGATGATCCAGCCGGCGGTCCAGGTGTCGCCGCGCTCCAGATGCTGGGCGACCCCTTCCCGGCCCCGGCGCACCGCGACCTCGGGATCGCCGTATCGGGATTCGGCGACGACACGCGCGACCTCGGCCCACGACACCGCCCAGAGCGCATCGCTTTTCGCGGCGTCGTCGCGATGGCGGCGAATCTCGCGTTCGGCGATCTCCGGCGAGGCCATACTGGCCGCGGCGAGGACGAGGAACAATTCGCTGCGCTGGCGGCCACCGCGATCGCCCGCGGTGGCGAACTTGTCCCGGGCCCGCGCCAGCACATCGATCGATCGCAGATCCAGATGGATGAGAAACAACTCCAGGCCCCAGGTGAACTCCACCTCGGGGGGCAGGCCGACATCGGTGGCGGTGAACTCGCGCCAGCGGCCGCGTAGCGCCGGGTCGGTCAGACATTCGGCGGCGCACTCGTCCAGCAGCCGGGCGGTGTAGTCGAAACGCCCCTGCCACAGTGCGACCCAGCCGATCAGCGCCTTGGCGGAGGTCCGCAGGACCGCATGTGCGGAATCATCGCCGACGAGATCGAGCGCGCGCTCACCGAGTACCGTGATCGCACGGCTCGCTCCGGTGAAGAACGGCACCCGCAAAGCCATGGCCGCGGTGACGATCTCGAGCCCCAGCACCGCCTCGGCCGGATCACCGAGGCCGGTCTCCACCGCGAGCACCACATCGTCCCAGGACGCCCGGGCCCAGATGATCCATTGCAGCTCGTCCGGCCCATACCAGATCGCCCGTCCGGCAACGACTTTGTCGCGGAAGTACCGGCGGTGGCGGGCCAGCAGCCGGGACTCGGTCAGTGCCCGGGGACCGTCCGGCAACCGGGCGCGCAGGCAGGTACGCGCGAACACTCGCACACTCTCGGGCAGGAAGTAGTGGACCGTGGTCGCCGTCATCCGGGTCGACACCAGCGACCGCTCGACCAGCCGTTGCAGGGTGGTCGCGATCATCGGCTCCGGTAACGCGTCGTCCGCGCACACCGAGCTGATCGCACTGTATTCGACACCACCGCAGCGGATATCGTCGTCACCGGGATCGAATCCGGCCGCGAACACCGACATCCGGTCCAGCAGCAGCCGCTCCGGCGCACTGCACAGCCCATAGGACCAGGCGATGACATCACCGACGGTGCGGTGCCGCGGTTCGCCGCCGGCGCGCACATTCGACGACCAGCGCAGCCGCGCATCGGACCCGTCACCGGTGAGATCACGGAGCAGTTCGGCGGCCGGGCGGTAGCGCAACCGGGCCGCCGCGAGCCGGATGAACAGCGGATTGTTGTCCACATGACGGCAGATCCCCGCGGCGATCTCCAGCTCCGCGGGATGATCGGGCACCGAGCGGCCGGTCAACTCGGCGCGACGCAGAAACAGTTCCAGCGCATGATCGCCGGTGAGGGGTTGTACCGGAACGAGATACTCGTCCGTCCAGCCGATCGGCTCGCGACTGGTCGCCACGACCGTCACATCGGGAATGGAGGTGAGCAGCTCGACGATGATCCGGGCGGCCGACGGCAGCACATGTTCACAGTTGTCCAGCACCATGATCGGCCGCCGGGATCCGAGTGCGGCGAAGGCGTCCGCCAGGCAGTCCTCCGCGCGGCGACCGGACAGGTCCGACGGCGCGACCGCCCGCACGACCTCCTCGGCGACCGCCTCGACATCGGCTCCCGCCTCCAGCCGCGCCAGCCGGACCCACAGCATCTGATCGAGGCCGGTCCGATGCGAGCGGCGCAGCGCCTCCGTGGCCAGCGTCGTCTTTCCGATACCGCCGGGGCCCAGCAGGGTGATCAGGCGCGGACCGCCCGGCTCCAGGAGCTGGGAGATGCGCCGCAATTCCCGTCCTCGGCCGACGAATTGCGAGGCAGCAGGCTCGGTCACGACCCCGCGGTCCCGGGCCGGTCATGCCGCTGCGCGGCTTCGGCTCGCATCCGCTCGGCCGCGTCGGCGGGCAGATGGCCGACGATGTCGGTGCGGGAGCTGATCCCCAATTTCTGCCGGACCATCGCCACCTGCGCGTCGACCGTGCGCACCGAACTCCGACGGCGCCCGGCGATGGCGCTGTTGGGCCAGCCCGCGGCGGCCAGTACCGCCACCTCACGCTCGGCCCGCGACAGTGCTTGCCAGCGATCGGGTTCCGGATGCGCCGGGGCGGTGGCAGCCGCTGGTGCGGTGACACGAACCGGCGGCGCGACGATGCGGCACGGACGCTGTGCGGTGGCCGGAGCGTCACGGCGGCCCTGCTGATGGCGCAGGCTGCGGTAACGCGCGGCGAGCCGGTTGGCCTCGTGCGAATCCCGGCCGTGCAGTTGCGCTCGCGCGTAGATGCGCACGGATTCGGCGAGACTCCATCGAGCCGTCGCACCGGTGAGGCGGACCGTCACCAGTGAGAGTTCCACCAGCCGGTCGAGGATCGCATCGATCGACTCGGCGGCCAGCCGGCGATCGGCGCACACCGCGACGATCGCCTCCCGCTCCGCGCCACCGTCACCGTCGGGTCCGGCGGGAAATACCGAAAGCCGCTGCAGCATGAGCTGTTCGGCCGCATCGCAGCGCCCGGCGGACCAGGCGATCGAAGCTCCGATATCGCGGTGCCGGTTCTCGACCCCGACCCGCGCGCCATCCGACCAATGCAGTCGGCGGTCGTAGGCGTCCCCGCTCACCTCACGAAGGACGGCGACCGGCGGATTCTGTTGCAGGCGGGCCGCGGCCAGGCGCAGCCAGAGCGGGTTGTGATCGACGTGGCGGCAGATCCGGGCGAGGATGGCGGTCTCGGCAGGGCCGGGCTCGATGCGGCGTCCGCCCAGCTCGATCCGAATCCGCAACAGGCGCAGCGCATCCGCGGGTGTGAGTGGCGGGACCTGGACGAGATGTTCGTCGATCCAGCCGATCGGCTCACAACTGGTCGCGATGACGGTGAGATTCGGATCGGCCGCCAGGAGATCCACGAGTTCCGACGCGACCGTGGGCAGTACGCCGTCACAGGCGTCGAGTACCAGGATGTGCGCGGAGATCGAGGGCCGGGACGCGCACATCCGCAATTCCGCGGCCACGGTGGCGGCATCGAGATCGGCCGATGCCAGCCAGCGTGTCGGCCGCTCGACATCACGCCGCAACGATTCGACCGCCAGTCTGGTCTTGCCGATACCGCCGGGACCGACCAGGGTGATCAGGCGGGCGCCGCTCCCGATCAGGGCCGCGATTCGCTCCCGCTGTGCCTGCCTGCCGACGAACTCGCTACTGGTGGCGGGCAGCGCACCGGGACGCGATAGCTGGAACATAGTATGACCAAGTTATCGCACCTGAGTCCCGGTGCACCCGGATTCCCGGCGAACCGGACTCGAATACCGGTCAGCAGATGGATTCGGCCTGCTGATAGTGCATCTGCACCACGGCGCTGTCGAAGGTCATGATGTCGATCAGCTGCAGCCCCGCGGTGTCCAGAGGCTTGGGGAACAGCGGTACCCCGCCGCCGAGTAGTAGCGGATGTACGAACAGCCGGTACTCGTCGACGAGATCGTGCTCCAGGAAATAGGATGCGGTCTCGGCGCCGCCGAACACCACGATGGGCCCGGTCGCCGCGCTGCGCAGCGCGGCGACTTCCGCGATCGGATCGGCGCCGATCACCCGGGTGTTCCAGCCCGGATTCCGGAGGGTATGGGAGAAGACCAGTTTCGGGGTGCGCTTCCAGCATCGCGCGAACTCGACATAGAACGGCGAGATGGCCGGGTCGGAATCCGCATAGGGCCAGAAAGCCGCCATGATTTCGAATGTCTTACGGCCGTAGACGAACATGTCGGCCGAGCGCAGCTCGTCGAGGAAGGACTCGCACAACTCTTCGTCGACCACCGGCCAGTGAACTTCCTGGTCAGGACCCTCCGCATATCCGTCGAGCGACATCTGCATCCACAGTGTCACACTTCCCATCGCTGCCCCATCTGCCGTTGAACGCGGATGTGTGATTGTTCCCAGACAAGACATCGGCGCGCATCGGTAATACCAGGAAGCACCTACCTAAGTACGTGCCGATACTCCCGCAGCGAAGGGTCCGTAGCACTCAGAGCAGTTCGCCGTCCCGGCACAGGCTCGACGACCGCCAGGTCGGCTCGGGCGCGGCACCACGGAAGCGCCACTGCGAGATCGGCCCGGCCGCACGCCAGAACAGCCCGCCCGTGGTCGGAACCGCCTCGTACACATCCTCGGTGCCCTCGATCAGCTGATTGCCCACACAGTAGTCGTTGTAGGAGGTGCCGGGCTGGCGGGCTCCAGGACTGAAGCGGCCCACGGGATTACCGAAGGATCCCGGATTGCCGACGGTGTCGGCCCGGCCGGACGCACCTTCGGTGTTCCAGCGTGCGGCACCGAAAAGATCTGTGCGGCAACCGAAGTCCCAGCCGCCGGCGTGGACGCTGGCACCCTGCGGGAAAGCGTCACCGGCCCAGAGGCAGTACGGCCCGGCCGGCGCTGCCGCGGCCGGCGCTGCCGAGAGGCCGGTCATGGCGGCGCCCGCGGTGATCGCGACGGCGGCGGTGAGAAGGAGGGCTCGGAGGGAGCGGGTACGGGTGGTGGCGGTCATCGGTGTGTCTCCGTTCATCTGCGCTCCGGCGCCATATCACAACCGAAGCAATGGCCACACCACTAATGTACCGCTACCTAACGGCGCATTACATGCGTCATATCCCCAGCGCTGGAGGTAACAGAAATCGCGGAGAACAAAACTGACCGCCCGACGGCGGCGGCTCAGGAATCGGCGAGCGCCTCGGTGAGCGCACTGTCCTGGTCGAGGTAGCGGGCCGCGAACCGGCCGATGAGCTCACCCGCCGCCTGCGCCGGAACGACCCGGACCGCCTCCACACCGGCGGCCATCCGGGCCAGATCGGCCGAGGTGGCCTCGGAGTTCTGGTAGGTGGTCCAGACCGTGCGCTGGAACAGATCGGTGAAACGCCGCGCGATCCGATCGCATTCACCGGCCAGCCGCTCGAACTCGGTGATGATCTCCGCCTCGGGCACCCCGGCGGCGGCGAGCTGATCGGCCGCCCGCAGCAGTGCCGGATCGGCGGCGCGGTAGGTGGTGGCGTCGACCGGCTCGTAGAGGCCGAGGGCGACCACCCGGGACAGCCCGTTGGCCACCTCGCCGAAGCGCCGCTCGAGATCGGTCGCGGCGATGGTCTCCCCGGACGAGTACTGCTCCGACGCGCCGGGCCCGGGCTCGCCGAGGATGTCGCCGAGATCGTCGCCACGGTCCCAGGCGTTGAGCAGCTCCTTGATGCCGTTGAGTTTGATCCCGCGGTCCAGCAGCCGGCTGATCGTCCGAACCCGGTTCAGGTGATCGGCACCGTAGAAACCGGTCCTACCTTTGACCTGCGGCGGGGGCAGCACGCCCCGCTCGTGGTACACCCGCAGGCTGCGCACGGTGGTACCTGCCTCGCGCGCAAGCTCGTCGATGGTGTACTCGGTCCCGGTCGTCATACATCAAGGAAACCACACCAAAATGTGAGCCGGCCGAAAGCGCTGAGCGGCATGCCGGTTCCCAAGCTTGGCCGGTACGGTTGCGGCGTGCGAGGGTAGGAGGACCTATCCTGCTCTGCATGGACGATATGGCGGACGCGCGCCCCAGCGTCGCCGAGCGAGAGCGCGCACTGCAGGAATTGTCACAGCAGCTGGGCGCCGGCAGATTGACGATGACCGAATTCGACGAGCGCACCACCCTGGCCACCCAGGCCGACACCAGAGTCGAGCTGGCCGCGCTGTTCACCGACCTGCCCGGCATCATCCCGGCGCCGCCGGTCACTCCCGACCCGCCCGCAGCCGCCAATCCGCTACCGTCCCTGACCGTACTCGCGGGCGCGATCACCGTGTTCTCGATCGTGTCGGCCTGGGCGGCCGGAAACTGGTTGTGGTTGTTGCTGATCGCCGCCGCTCCGGTCGCGGTCATGGTGTGGCGGGCCCGCGGCGTCGCCTGAGGCATTCACCACCGGGTCCGTGGGCGTACCTGATTGGCCAGGTCGACGAGCCGGTAGCGATGCAACCGGTCCGGTGCGGTCCGGGCCAGCGCGCGTAGCGAGACCTCCAATCCCTCCTGCAAGCCGGATTCGGTGAGCGCGAAGCCCAGCAGCGTGGCGTCCGGGTGCCGCGGCAGGCCACCCGCGCGCAGCCATTCCAGCGCCGCACCCACCACGACGACCTGCAGTTGCAGTGCCCGCGGTTCCTCGGCCAGCGCACCGAGCCGCGCGGCCGCGGTGGCCAGATCCTCGGCGGTGACCTCGGCGACCGGCCGCGACACCAGCAACAGACCGCCGGTCATGTGGGCGACCGCGTAATGCCGTGACGAGGTCGGTACCCGATCGAGCACTTCCACCGCGGCCAGCGACTCGTTGTCGGCGGCCAACCGCCGGGCCAGGCCGAACGCGGCACTGACCACACCGCGGTTGGTATGCCAGACGGTGCGATAGCTCTCGATCGCCGCACGGTGCCAGCCGTCCGCGTCGGCCGGCAATTCGAGGTGCTGCAGAACCAGCTCCGCACTGGCCGCCAGTGCCAGCGGCGGCGCGATCTCACCGGGCAGCATGGCGCGCACGATCTCGAAGTGCGGATAGGCACTCTCGAATTCGCCGTCCAGCAGATCCGCGATCCCCCGGTACCACGACAGCCGCCAATCGGAGCTGTAGCGAATCGCCAACTCCTGCAACAGCGCCCGTGCCGCGAGCACCTCCCCCAGATCCAGATGCGCGCGCACCGCGGCCAGCGCACCCTCGAGTTCGAAGGAGGCCGGCTCGGCCATCACACCGGAGGTGATGCGATCACGCATGCGCAGCAACGTGTCCAGGGCATGGCGCGGATCACCGTGCAGCAGAGTCGAGATCACCTCGGCACTGGGATCGGTGCCGTCGATGAGCGGTACCGGCAGTGCCGCCACGACCGCGCGGGCGTCCAGGACCGGCATGCGGTGACGGCCGTCGACGATGCCGTCGATCTGGCCGATCAGCGTCTCGATGCCGAAATCGCCTCGCATGGTGCCGAATTCGACCGATGCCTGCGGATACTCACGGTCGGTGTCGGCGGCCAGCACCATCCGCAATACCCCGGTGAGCTGGCAGTACATCGAATAGGTGGAGGGAAACCGGCGTGCCGGATCGACATGGGTGGCGCGGCCGAGCAGGCGCTGCAGCGCCGGATACCGCCGCAGCAGCGGCTGCTCGTCCGGCCCCGGGATTCCCGGTGGGTGATGGCCCTGTTCGTCGCGCGGCAGGGTCAGCGCCAGTGCGGCCAGGGTCCGGCCCACGGTGTAGATGTCGGAGGCGACGGTGGGGCCGGTCTCGACGATCTCCGGCGCCTGGAATCCGGGTGTGCCGTAGATGCTCCCGAAGGACTCCATGGCCGCCACGGCGCCCAGATCGATGAGTTTGACCTCGTCGTCGCCGACCATGATGTTGTCGGGCTTGAGGTCGTTGTAGGACAGCCCGAACGCGTGCAGATAGTCCAGCGCGGGCAGGACCTCCATCACGTAGGCGATCGCCTCGGCCACCGGAATTCGTTGCGGGGCGAGCTGATCGAGTACTCGCTTGAGCGACTGCCCGCCCACGTACTCCATGACGATGTAACCGTCGGCCACATCGCGGCCCGGGCATCGATGCTTGACGAAGTTGTAGATCTTCACGATGCCGGGATAGGCGACCTCAGACAGGAACTGCCGCTCGGCCAGCGCCACCACGTGGGCCTCGAAATCCTGTGGATTCTGCAGCCCCTTGAGCACCACCCAGCGATCGCTGACATTGCGATCGACGGCCAGGTAGATCCAGCCCAGCCCACCGTGGGCCAGACAGCCCTGCACCTCGTACTGACCCGCGACCACCTCACCGGTTCCCAGGATGGGGCGGAAGCTGAACGGCGATCCGCAGTTGCCACAGTCGCCCGCCACCGGGCCGCTGCCCGCGTCGCCGGAGCGGCCGACCGGCTTGTTGCACTTCCAGCAGAACCGTTTGTGCTCCGGAACTTCCGGATCGTCGAGCACCGCCGAACGCGGATCCACGGGCATCACCCGCGGCATGTCCACCAGGCCCGCCCCCAGGCGGCGCGGGCTCGGCCGGGAACGGGCACTGCGGCCCGATCCACTGTCCGGCCCGAGACCGTCCAGGCCGAGCAGGTCCGAGCTCAGGACGCCGAGGGTGCCCGGATCAGGGTCGGCCGGTGGCGTGCCGCCGGTTACCGGGTGGTGGACCGGCTCGGAATCGGGAACAGCGGGTATCGATTGCCGCGCCGACTGCTCGACATCGGCCCGGAGTCGTTGCGACGCTTCACCCCCGCCACGCCGGGTCGTCCACGGATGGACTTCCGGGCCAGGCACCTCGCTGCCCCGGATCCGGCGATTCGCCCACGGATGCGGGACTGGCGTATCGGGTCGTTCCGGCATGAGAAACCTTCCGAGACCGCTGCTGAACCGGGGCTTCATTCTGGTTCCCCGGCCGCGACCTCGCGCCTCCGGGGTTCCCAGCCCCGGGAAGCGATCCGCCCCGGTGGTACCGGGGCGGATCGGGTGCTCACTTCTCGTCGGAACCGGCCGGCGACGGCGGGTCCTCCGATTCGTCCGCCTTCGCCGGTGTGGCGTCGGGGGTTTCGGCCGATGCGACCGGGGCTGCCGGCGTGGTCGCATCCTCACTTCCGTCGTGCTGCAGCGGGCGTTCGGCCAGCACTGGGAACTGACCGGTGTAACCCATTCGCTCGGTCGCCACGGCCAGCACCTTCCGCCGGGCCACGAACCAGCCCACGACCAGCGCCGGGAGCATCACGCACACCATGGCGAGCACCGCGAAGCGTTGTGCCGCCTCATGGTTACAGGCCTGCAGTACGACCACCAGTGCAAGGAAGCCCAGCGTCGCGAAACTGGTGTAGGGCGCACCGATCAACCGGAACGAAGGCCGCTCCGCCTTACCCGTACGCGACCACCGCCACAGCTGCAGCTGACACAGGATGATCGCGGTCCACGCGAAGATCGTGCCCAGCGCCGACATGTTCAGCACGATCTCGAATGCCTGGTCCGGCACCACCGCGTTGAGCCCCACGCCGATCAGCGCGATCGCGCCCGTGGCGAGGATGCCGACATAGGGCACACCGGAACTCGACATGCGCGAGGCCACCGACGGGGCACTGCCGTTCATCGACATCGAGCGCAGAATGCGGCCGGTGGAATACAGACCGGCATTGAGGCTGGAGAAGGCCGCGGTCAGCACGACCACATTCATGACCGACCCCGCGCCGCCCACGCCCAGCTTGGAGAAGAAGGTGACGAACGGGCTCTCACCGGAGTGGAACGCGGTGTAGGGCAGCAGCAGTCCGAGCAGAATCAGCGAGCCGACGTAGAACAGCGCGATACGAGCGATCACCGAATTGATCGCGCGCGGCATGATCTTCTCCGGGTTCTCCGCCTCACCCGCCGCCGTGCCGACGAGTTCCACTGCCGCGTAGGCGAATACGACACCGGTGGTGACGGTGACCAGTGGCAGGAATCCGGTCGGGAACAGTCCGCCGTGCGCACTGAGCAGGCTCGGACCCGTGGTCGCACCATCGAGGTCGAAACGCCCGGCCAGGAAGATCGTGCCGACGATCAGGAAGGCCATCAGCGCGACCACCTTGATCAGCGCGGCCCAGAACTCCAGCTCACCGAACCAGCGCACCGAGATCAGGTTGATGCTGACCACGATGGCCAGCGCGATCAAGGCGATCGCCCACTGCGGGATCACCTTGGTCGCTCCCCAGTAATGGACATAGGTCGCGATGGCGGTGATGTCTACGATGCCGGTCATACACCAGTGGAAGAAGTACATCCAGCCGACGCCGAAAGCCAGCTTCTCCCCGTAGAACTCACGGGCGTAGGAGACGAACGATCCCGAGGAGGGACGGTGCAGCACCAGCTCGCCGAGCGCGCGCAGGATGAAGAAGACGAAGATTCCGCAGACTGCGTAGACCAGGAACAGGCCCGGCCCCGCATCGTGCAGCCGGCTGGCCGAGCCGAGGAACAGGCCGGTGCCGATGGCACCGCCGATGGCGATCATCTGCAGCTGCCGCGGGCGCAGCGATTTGTGATAGCCCGCATCCTCGGCATGCAGCGCGTCCGTGGGCGCCGTCGCCTCCGAAGGAGGTCGAACAGTTGTCATGATGGAGGACCTTTCACGTGACGGCGATCATATCTTCAAGCAATGTACCGTCATTTAACGGCACGTTCAATACGTGTGTTGGGTTGTAACGCAAAGGAAATGAGTACACCGCACCCGGATCCGGAAACCATACCGATAGGTATCGGTACAATGTGCAGGTAGACAGTCGAGGGAGAGTGTGCGGATATGGCCTGGTTCGAGCGGGAATTCATCGCCGTCCCGGACGGCCACAAGGACCAGCTGGTCTACAAATGGCCCGACGTCAACATCCGACGCTACAGCCGGACGATAGTCAACGCCGATCAGATCGCGCTGTTCGTCAAGTCCGGGCATGTCGTGGCGACCATGGGGCCGGGGCGGCACCGCGTGGACGCCGACGAACTGCCGGTCCTGGGCGCACTGGTCGACACCGTCACCGGAAACAACTTCTACCGCGCGGAACTGTATTTCGTCTCCACGCGTGAGTTCGCCGGTGTGAGATTCGGCGGACGGCTCGACGATATCGCGGACCCGGCCAGTGAACAGGTGGTCACGCTGCGGGTCTTCGGCGAATTCGCCCTGGCCATCCGCGATCCCGCCCAGTTGATCACCTCCCTCGTCGGCACCACCGACCTCACCGACCCTGCCGGAATTCAGTCATGGTGTGCGGATCTGCTACTCAAGTCGATGAAGATGACCGTGTCACACGGTATCTCGAACGGTGAGTGGCAGGTGCTGGGACTCTCGGCGCAATTGCAGCCGATCGAGACCGAGGTGGTGCGACGGACCAACCTCACCCTGTACGAGTACGGACTGCGGATCTCGCGGATGGGCAACTTCGACATCACCCTCGCCCCCGAGGACGCCGAGCGGATCAAGCGGCTCGCGAAGGATGTCACCTATATCCGGCTGGCCGGGGATTTCCAGCGCTACGCCGCGGGCGAGATGGCGCTGGGCGCCGGTCAGGGCATGGCGAACGGGCACAGTGGCGCGGAGGGCGGATTCCTCGGCGCCACACTGGGATTGGGTGCCATCGGCAATATGGGAGCCATGGGTCACCCGGGCGCCGGCGGGCCGGCGGCATCACCCTGGGCCGGCGGGCCGGCCTCGCCACCACCACAGCAGCCGGCGGTCACCCGGACCCCGCCGCCCGCGCGGGACGAGGACGTTCCCGCCGCGCTGACCGCCGGGGAAACGGTCTGCACCGGATGCGGCACCGGTAACCCGCGCTCCGCACGGTTCTGTATGCAATGCGGTACCCGGCTGGCCGTCCTGCCACGGCACTGCACCGAGTGCGGTACGGAATTGACCGCCGCGGCACGCTTCTGCGGAGCCTGCGGCACCGCGGCTCCGGCCTGAGCGGCCGCTCCGAGCGGAACAACGCTACGGCCGGGCGTCCCGGTTCCGAATACAGCGATGCCACGCGCCCGGTTCACGGAGCGCGCGGCATCGGTATCGGCTCCGGAGCAGATCAGCCCCGGACCGGGTTCGGGTACGCCGGTCCCAGTCGGCGCACCCGAACCCACCGGCAGGTCAGCTGGGCACCGTCGCCGTCGTTTCGGCGCTGCCGACCATGCTGCGGACCTGGCGTGCGGCCACGGAGAGGGTGGCCAGGTCATGGGCATCGGAAGCGAAGATCTCACCGAGCGCCGCACGCGCTCGACTCAGCCGGGACCGGTTGGTCGATTCCCAGTACGCGATCTTCTCCTCGGGGCTGTCCTCCGGTTCGGCGGTGGTCAGCACATCGGCGGTCAGCGATCGCAGCGAATCGTAGAGATCCTCGCGAACCGCCAAGCGCGCCAGCGTCCGCCACCGGTCGTCACGATCCAGTCCAGCGACCGCGGACAGCAGCCGCTGGATCTCGAAATGGGCGTCCAGCGCGTAGTACAGCGAGGCGACCTCGTCGGGCTCCCGCTCGCAGATATCGGCGATATCGAGCACGTCCAGCAGCGGGAAACGGTGGATCAGCAGGAAGACTTCCTCGGCCAGTTCCCGCGGCGCGCCGTGCTCGATCGGCCCGCCCGAGCGCGCCGCCATATCGTCGGCCACCCCACCCGGACGCCACGCCTGCACCTTCGACGCCAGCGTGCGTACGCCGTCGCGGTACCGGGCGATACCGGCACCCACCGCGATCGGCTGCGGCCGGTTGGTCAGCAGCCAGCGCGCCGCCCGATCGAGGGTCCGCTTGGTCTCGAGTTCGAGTTCGTTGCGAGCGACCGCGGACATCGGCGTGGTGCGAATGCGTTCCCACAGCGTGCGCAGATCGAAGATCTCCACGGCGGCGGTGAAGGCACGCACCGCGTCGTCGGTGGTGGCCCCGGCCTCCTCGGCGAGCCGGAAGGCATAGGTGATACCGCCGTAGTCGACCATGTCGTTGACCACCATGGTGGCCAGGATTTCGCGGCGCAACGGATGGCGGCCGATCGCGGCGGCGAACCGCTCGCGCAGCGGGGTCGGGAAATAGCCGGGCAGCGACGCCTCGAAGGCGCTGTTGTCGAGCAGATCACCACCGAGCAGATCGGCCTTGAGCGAAAGCTTCACGTGGGCCAGAAGATTCGCCAGCTCCGGCGAGGTCAGCCCGGCGCCCGCCGCGGCGCGGCGATCCAGTTCGGCCTCCGACGGCAGCGCTTCGAGCTGCCGGTCCACGCCACGTCGAGTCTCCAACTCCGCGATGAGCCGACGGTGCACCTCCACCATGGCAGCCGCGTTCGACCGCGACAGGCCCATGCGGAAATTCTGCGAGATGTTGTCGCGCAGTACCAGATCCGACACCTCGTCGGTCATATCGGCGAGCAGGGCATTGCGGTCGTCGGCGGCGAGGTCGCCGGCCGAGATCGCCGCGCCCAGCAGCACCTTGATGTTGACCTCGTGGTCGGAGCAGTCCACACCGGCGGAGTTGTCCAGGGCGTCGGTGTTCATCCGGCCCCCGTTCCGGCAGAACTCGATCCGGCCCAGGGCGGTCGCACCCAGATTGCCGCCCTCACCGATCACCTTGACCCGCAACAGATCCGCGTCGACACGCACGGCGTCGTTGGACTTGTCACCGACGTCGGCATGCGATTCGGTGCTGGCCTTGATGTAGGTGCCGATACCGCCGTTCCACAACAGGTCGACCGGGGCCTGCAGAATCGCCCGGATCATCTCGGGCGGCGACAGCGTGCTCACGCCCGGATCCAGCTGCAGTGCGGCGCGAATCTGCGGGGTGACCGTGATGGCCTTGGCCGACCGGTCGAAAACGCCGCCGCCGGTGCTGATCAACGACGCGTCGTAATCCGCCCACGACGACCGCGGCAACCCGAACAACCGCAACCGCTCCGCAAACGACGACGC